>NZ_JAKKFF010000232.1 GCF_022229015.1 Micromonospora foliorum | reverse complement strand
GTCGACCAGGCCTGCGGGCTGCACGCGGTCGGGTACTCCACCGGGTAGTCGGTGAGGTCCCGGGCGTAGCCGGCGAACGCCTCCGGCAGCCGCCCCTCGAAGTACCGGGACGCCGCCAGCATCGTGTCGCAGAGCAACCCGGCCTCCTTCCGGAAGCCGTACCGCCACAACCCCCAGGCAATGATCGAGTTGTCGAACGGCCAGACCGTGCCCACGTGGTAGCCGATCGGGTTGTACCGTCCCTCGTCCACGGCGAGCGTCCGCACCCCCCAGCCGGAGAACAGGCGTGGACCGAGCAGGTGCTCGACCACCTTGCTGGCGCGCGACTCGTCCACGATGCCGCTCCACAGCAGGTGCCCGATGTTCGAGGTCAGCGCGTCCACCTGCCGACCGTCGGCGTCCAGCGCGAGCGCGTAGTGCTCCCGGTCGGGGATCCAGAAGTCGCGGTCGAACCGCCGTTTGAGGTCGGCGGCCTGCCGCTCCAACTCGTCGGCGAACTCCGGGTCGTCCCAGAACGTCCGGGCCAGCCGGGCGGCCCGGAGCTTCGCGTCGTACGCGTAGCCCTGCAACTCGCAGGTGGCCCGGGGAAAGTCGGGCAGTTGGCCGTCGGCGTACGAGATGGCGTCCCAGGAGTCCTTCCAACACTGGTTCTGCAGACCGGTCTCCGGGTTGCGGGTCTGGTACCAGAGGTAGCCGGTGCCGAGCAGGTCTCCGTAGGTGTCGATCCACTCCAACGCAGCGCGGACCTGCGGCTCCAGCCGGCGGACGAGCGCGGCGTCACCGGTCCACCGCTCGTACTCGTCGATCAGGATGATGAACAGGGGCGTCGAGTCGGCCGACCCGTAGTACGGCGAGTGCGGCTGCTCCTCGAAGCCGGCGGTCTCGCCGTACCGCAGCTCGTGCAGGATCTTGCCGGGTTCCTCGTCCCGGAAGTCGTCCACCCGCTGCCCCTGCAGTCCGGCCAGCATCAGGATGGTCGGCGGGACCAGCTCCGGCAGGAACGGCAACACCTGCAACGAGGTGATGATGCTGTCCCGGCCGAACAGGGTCATGAACCAGGGGAGCCCCGCGGCGATCAGCCGCACGCCCAGGGCGATCGACTCGTAGCGCAGTGCGGCCAGGTCGTTGAGGCTGCGCCGGTACGCCCCGGCCAGCGGCTCGCAGTCGCAGCCGAGCTTCGGCGCCCGGTCGATCAGCTCCTGCTGCTCGGCGCGGATGGCGTCCGCGCTGCGGCTGCCGCCGTACGGCAGGGTGGCCCGGATGTCCTCGCCACGGGCTCCGTAGACGACGCTTGACACGTGCAACCGGGTGGTCCACCTGCCGTTGCGGGCTATCCGGATCCGGAAGGTCATCCCGGTCTCGTCGACCTCGGCCGGCGCGGTGGTGCTGACCACCATCTCCCGGTGGAACGCCTCCCGCCGGTAGGTCAGCCGCAGCTCGTTCTCGGCGACGGTGACGGTGGTCCGGCCCCGCTTCTGCCGAGAGTTCTTGATCTCGAACAGATCGGCGAAGTCGGCCCCGATCTCGATCCGGACGGTGCACTCGACCTCCGCGCCGAGGTGGTTCAGCACGGTCAGCTCCTCCTCGAAGCTGCCCACGATCGCCCGGCTGCGGATCACCGACGCCTTGGCGTCCAGATAGTGGGTGGGTTCGCCGGGGGCGAGGAAGAACTTGGTGCGGTACGACTCGGCGTCGTCGACGGAGAGGGCGTGCAGCCGTTTGCCGTCCAGGGTGAGCACCCACGTGGACAGGAAGCGGGTGTCGAAGGAGAACAGCCCGGTGGGGAAGTCGTAGGACGGTTCGATGTCCCCACGCCGGTCGCTGACCAGGAAGGTGTTGCCGTCCAGAATGCTGACGAGGTCCTTCACCTGAGTCGCCCGGCTGCTCGACGGGCCGTTTCGCGGGGGTCGCGGGTGCCGGGCGGGTTCGGGAAGAATCGGCGGAACGCGAGGAAGAGCACCACGTTCCCGCTGAACGTGCTCTCGTTGCGCAGCACCGCCGCGACCCCCTGGGCCTCGCCGGTGATCAGTCGGTCGAAGAGGGCTGCGCTGCTGTACCAGATGGCGTCGGCCGGGCCCCGCCCACGGCTGACCTCGACGAAGCCGGGGCGCATCCGGACCAGCCAGTGTTCGGTCCGGTGGTCGTCACCGAGGTCGATCTGGAGGGTGCCGTCGGCCAGGCCGCCCAGGACGTCGCGGGCGCGCGACGGCAGTGCTTCGAAGAACCTCTCCGCCGCCTCGGTCACATCCGAATCGTAGGCAGCCGTCCGAGATGTCGGGTCGGTATCGGTACTCCGCCCGGATCGACCCACCGCCTCGTGCGGTCAGTAGACGAGTGCCTGCGCGCCCTCGGCCAACGCCTCCTCGACGAAGACCGCGGCACCGGCGATCCGTACCCCGGGGAGTACGTCGTCCGGGCCGATGTCCCGTCGAGCCGCGCACTGCGTGCAGGCGGTCACCCGGCCGCTGGTGAGGATGACGTGCAGCAACTCGGCCAGGGGTGCGGAGTGCGGCAGGTCGAACTGCTGGGCGCGACCGGGCAGCGCGAACCAGGTCGACTCACCGGTCAGCCAGAGCGAGACGTCCACCCCGGCCGCCACCGCCGTCGCGGCGACGGTGAATGCCTGCGCGCACCGCTCCGGGGCGTCCGCCCCTGCGGTGACCTTGACGACGAGAGAGCGGGCCATGGGCCCAGCATAGGATGGCCGGGATGGTTACCGAGATCGGGTTTGTCAGCCTGCTGGTCGCTGGCCTGGGCGGGCTCGCCGGTGGCCTGGTCTACCTTGCCGTACGCATTTCGAGAGGACGCTGGTGAGCGCGAGGAGTGAGCCGGGCCTGCGAGCCCCGCAGTCGCGAACGAAGGTGGCCCTGTGAGCGAGAACCCGCTGCAGCCGCCGTGGCTGAACGCGCCGCCGGTCGAGGAGTACCCGTTCGAGGAGAGTCACGACCTGCGGGTCGGGCCGAAGCTGCACCCCGCGTTGGACGCCCTGCTGCCGTACATCGGTCTGTGGCGTGGTCGGGGCAAGGGCGGCTTCCCCACCATCGAGGATTTCGACTACGCGCAGGAGATCCGGATCAGCCACGACGGCCGACCGTTCCTGCACTACGAGTCGCGTGCCTGGATCCTCGACGAGCAGAGCAAGCCGGTCCGTCCGGCCGGTCGTGAGGTCGGCTGGTGGCGGCCGGTGCTGGTGGATGGGCGGGCGACCGACGAGTTGGAGGCGCTGCTGACCACCCCGACCGGGGTGATGGAGCTGCACCTGGGCAAGCGCACCGGCACGCAGGTCGAGTTCGCCACCGACGCGGTGATCCGGACTCCGACCGCCAAGGAGGTCACCGGCGGGCACCGGCTCTTCGGGATCGTCGAGGGTGCGCTGCTCTACGCCCAGGAGATGGCCGCCATGGGGCACGGGCTCAGCCCGCACCTGTCGGCCCGACTCGTCCGGGTCGGCGGCTGACCTCGACGGTCGGCGGCCGACTAGACGGGGAAACCCAGCAGGGCCTGTAGGGCGGGGGTACGCGGGCAGCGAGCCCGACGTACCCCGTCCAGCGTGTGGACCTCGGCGGGCCCGCGCAGCGACGACGTGAACCACACGCCGTCCGCCGCGTGCAGCTCGGCGGTGGTGACCATCCGCTCGGCGGCGCTCAGGCCCAGCTCGGCCGCGTGGGCGAGCAGCCAGGCCGCGGTGGTGCCGGCGAGGATGCCGGTGGTGGCGGCCGGCACCGTGCAGAGGGTGTCGTCGGTGAGCCACACCACATTTGCGGTGGGGCCCTCCAGCGCGTACCCGTCGGAGGAGATCCAGAGCACGTCGTCCACGCCGGCCCGGCGGGCCCAGCGGCGGGCGGCGCTGTTGACCGCGTACGACGTGGACTTGATACCGGCCGGCAACCAGCTCAGCCCGTTCCGGGCGGCGGCGGGCAGCCCCAGCGGCAGGGTGGCCACCGTGATTCCGTCCCGCCGGGCGGCCCGGGCGGGCGCCGGCACCTCGGCCAGCGTGGCGTAGACCGTGGGCGGGCCACCGGCCTCCGGGCCTCGGGTGCAGACCAGCCGAAGAGCGCCCTCCACCGGCGCTGGCCAGCCGGTTCGTACCTCGTCCAACAGGTCGATCAGTGCGGCGGTGGGGGGCAGGACCAGCTCGACGGCGGCGGCCGCGGTGGTCAGGCGGGCCAGGTGTTCGTCGCGCAGCCACGGCTCGCCGTCGCGCAGGTGCATGGTCTCGAAGAGGCCGTCACCGTGCAGCACCCCGAGGTCGTCGCCGCGGAGCACCGGGTCGCCGGGCGGCACCGGGCCGCGACCCAGGACGGCGATCCGCGCGGTCGGCTCGGCCGCGACCTTCCCGACGGACGACCCCACCATGACCGTCGAGCCTAGCGGGGATCGATCGCGGTGCGGAGAACAGCCTGGTGGCCGAACTATGATCGGACGGTGTCCGAATCCTCCCTCGCGGAAATGCTGCGGGCCCGTGGGCTGCGGCTGACGCCCCAGCGGCAGCTCGTCCTCCAGGCGGTGCTCGATCTGGGCCACGCCACCCCGGAGCAGGTGCACACCGCGGTCCGGGAGGTAGCCGCCGGCGTCAACATCACCACCATCTACCGCACGCTTGAGCTGCTGGAACGGCTCGGCCTGGTCACCCACACGCACCTGTCGCACGGCTCACCGACCTATCACGCCGCCGGTGAACACCAACACGTCCATCTGGTCTGCCGGGAGTGTGGCGCGATCGACGAGATCGATCCGGAGCTGCTCCGTCCCCTCGCCGACCAGTTGGCCGCGCAGCGCGGGTTCCGGGTGGACATCGGGCACGTGTCACTCTTCGGCGTCTGCGTACGCTGCGAGAACGGGGACGAAAAATGATCGACATCGCGGGTGCGGTGGCCGTCGAGAGCATCGACGAGGCCAGCCGTGACCAGCCCGATCCGGCGCACGTCGCGGCCGGCGTGCGGGGGGTGGCCGCGCACTACGGCGATCCGCTGCGTGAGCAGCGCACCCTCGACACCGAGGTCGGTCTGGTCGACCGGTCGCATCGAGGGGTCATCGCGGTGCCCGGGGAGGAACGGGCCGGCTGGCTGCACACGATCACCTCGCAGCACCTGACCGCGCTCTCCGCGGGCGAGGGCACCGAGTTGCTGGTGCTGTCGCCGCACGGCCACATCGAGCAGCACGCCATGGTCGCCGAGGACGGCGAGACCGCCTGGCTGGACACCGATCCCGGTGCGACCCAGGGCCTGCTGACCTACCTGGAGAAGATGCGGTTCTTCAGCAAGGTCGAACCACGCGACGCGACGGCCGAACGCGCACTGTTGTCGCTGGTCGGGCCGGCGGCCATGGAGGCGCTCGGCACGCTCGGCGTGACCGGGCTCGCCGCACCGGACGTGGTCGCGGTGCCGGGTCCGAAGTTCGCGCACGGCGCCGTGCCACCCCGGGCGAGCGTTCGGTACGACGTACGACCGCTGCCGACCGGCGGCTGGGCCCGACGTGGTCCGCTCGGGGTGGACCTGCTGGTGCCCCGGTCGGCGATGGACCAGGTGGTGGCGGAGCTGCGCGGCGCCGGCGTGCCGGTCGCCGGGCTGTGGGCGTACGAGGCGATCCGGGTGGCCGCCCGGCAGGCCCGGGTCGGGGTGGACACCGACCACCGGACCATTCCGGCCGAGGTCGACCTGATCGCCCCGGCGGTGCATCTGGACAAGGGTTGCTACCGGGGGCAGGAGACGGTGGCCCGGGTGCACAACATGGGTCGGCCGCCGCGTCGCCTCGTACTGCTGCATCTGGACGGGGTGACCACCGATCAGCCCCCGGTGGCCGGTACGCCGGTGACCCTCGACGGCCGGGCGGTCGGCTTCGTCGGCACCGCCGTGCTGCACCACGAGCTGGGCCAGGTCGCTCTCGCGGTGCTGAAGCGCAACGTCCCGGACGACGCCGCGTTGCTGATCGGCGAGACCGCGGCGGCGATCGACCCGTCCTGAGCGGGCCGTCTAGGATCGCCGGCATGACGACAGGGACGTTGATCACGGTGGCCCCGACCGGCGCTGAGTCGGCCAAGGCGGAGGTGCCGGCGCTGCCGGTGACCCTCGACGAGTTGCTGCTCACCGCCAAGGAGTGCGAGGCGCTCGGCGCCGCCGTGATCCACGTCCACATCCGCGACGACGAGGCCCGGCCGACGCTCGACCCGGTGCGACTGGCCGACACGGTGGCGGCGCTGCGGGACAGCACCGACCTGATCGTGCAGCTCTCCTCCGGCGGCGCGGTGACCGACCCGGAGGCCGCCCGGCTCGCCGTGCTCGACGCCCGCCCGGACATGGCCTCCTGCACCATGGGCACGGTCAACTTCGGCGACGACGTCTTCCTCAACCGCTGGGAGTTCATCGTCGACCTGCACACCCGGATGCAGGAACGCGGGATCGTGCCGGAGTACGAGATCTTCGACCTCGGCCACCTGTCCGCGTTGCAGCGGTTGCTCGGCAAGTACGGGCTGCCGGCCGGCGGGCACGTGCACGTCGACTTCGTGATGGGGGTGCCGGGCGGCATGCCGGGCACCACCGAGACCCTCGTCGCGGCGCACCGGATGCTGCGGGACCTGCCCGAGGGCACCACCTTCTCGGCCACCGGCGTCGGCCGGAGCACCATCGCGGTGCTGCTGGCCTCGCTGTCGGCCGGCGGCCACCTGCGGGTCGGCATGGAGGACACCGTGACGTACGCGAAGGGCCGCCCGGTGGAGTCCAACATGCAGTTGGTCGCCCGCGCGGTGGGTTTCGCCCAGCTCGCCCAGCGCCCGCCGCTGACCACCACCGAGGCCCGCGAGTTGCTCGGGCTGTAAGGCCGGGTCTGTCCCGCGCCCCTGTCACCCGGGCGGTGGACCTCCTGGTCACCCCGCCGCCGGGCACCCCCGGACCGTCGGTACCGTCCAGCGCGTGACGAAGACGTACGAGGGCGGCGCGCCGCTCGCCGAGGTGGTCCGGTCCGGGTTCGTGGAGGGCGCGCACCGCGGCTCGGTGGTGGTCCTCGACGCCGCCGGTGTCGCGGTGGCGTCCGCCGGGGACGTGACCTCGCCGATCTTCCCCCGCTCGGCCAGCAAGCCGATGCAGGCGATCGGGATGCTGCGGGCCGGCCTGGCCCTGACCGACCCGGCCGACGTGGCGCTGATCTCGGCGAGCCACGCGGGTGAGGAGTTCCACCTGGCCCGGGTCGGTGCGCTGCTGGAGCGCGCCGGGCTGGACGAGTCGGCGCTGCACTGCCCGCCCGACCTGCCGGTGGGCGCGGCGGCCCGGGAGGCGGTGCTGCGCGCCGGTGGTGGCCCGAGCCGGGTGCAGATGAACTGCTCCGGCAAGCACAGCGGGATGCTGCTGACCTGCGAGGCCGCCGGTTGGTCGCGGGAGGGCTACTGGCGGCCGGAGCACCCGCTGCAGCAGCGGTTGCGGGCCGCCATCGAGGAGTTCACCGGCGAGCAGGCGGCGGCGGTGGGTGTCGACGGCTGCGGTGCCCCGGTGCTCGCGGTGTCGCTGACCGGCCTGGCCGGGGCGTACCTCCGACTGGTCGACGCCGAGCCCGGCTCGGTGCCACGGACGGTGGCCGACGCGATGCGGTCGTACCCGGAGATCGTGGGCGGCACCCAGGCCGACGACACCCGGCTGATGCGGGGCGTCCCGGGGCTGCTGGCCAAGGTCGGCGCCGAGGGCGTGATCGCCGTGGCGCTGCCGGGCGTCGGCGCCGTCGCACTCAAGGTCGACGACGGCGCCGACCGGGCTCGGATGCCGGTACTGGTCTCCGCGCTGCGCCGGCTCGGCGTGGACGCCCCGGTGCTGACCGAGTACGCGGAGGTGCCGCTCTTCGGCGGCGGGGTCCCGGTCGGGGCGGTCCGCCCGCTCTGGTGACACCACCGGCCCAGCTGTTTGACGCGGCCCGGCTGCTTGGCGCGGCCCGGCTGCTTGGCGCGGCGGCCAACTCCGGATCGAGCGCTATACCTCACGGGCATAAATATGACTCTGAGGTATAGCGCTCGTCGCGGCGTCAGCCCTGTCGCACCGTCAGCACAGGAAGTCGAGCAGCGCGGCGTTGACCGGCTCCGGTCGCTCCAGCGGCAGCAGGTGCGCGGCGTCCGGCACGTCGGGCAGTCGTACCGCGCCGGGCACCTCGGCGGCGATCCGGTCCGCGAGCCGACTGATGTCCGGCACGTCCGCGGCACCGGCGGTGACCAGGACGGGGATCTTCAGCTCGCCGAGACGGCCGATCGCCGGTGGCGTCAGCTCGCCCACCTCGACGGCGCCGAGCGCCAGCTCGGCGGCGAGGGCGCGCTGGTCCATCTCCTGCGCGAACGCGAGCAATTCCGGGTCGACGTCCTTCGGCTGGCGTCCCGGGCCGACCACCCAGAACCGCACCTCACCGGCCGCGCCGGCGACGAAGTCGTCCGGGTCGACCTCTCCGACCAGGTCGTCCCAGAGGTCGTTCGCCTCGTCGGACCACTCGTTGCCGGAGACCGCCGTGTCGAACAGCGCGAGCGCGCTCACCCGGTCGGGGTGGGCCAGCGCGGTGTCGATGGCGACCGCCCCGCCGAAGGAGCAGCCGACCAGGGCGGCCCGGGGCAGGTCGAGCGCGTCCAGCAGTCCGGCCACGTCGTCGTGGTGCGTGAACGGGGCCGGGGGGAGTTCCGAGTCGCCGTAGCCGCGCAGGTCCGGGACGATCACCCGGTGCCGGGCGGCGAGCGCGGACACCTGCCCCCGCCACATCCGCCGGTCGGCGATTCCGGCGTGCAGCAGGACGACGGGCGTACCCGTGCCGGCCTCGTCGTACGCGATGCTTGCTCCATTGACTGTGATCTTGTGCACGGACGGACCGTACGGATCGACCGGGGCGACGTGCAAACGGGATGCTGAGACCTTGCTAACTATGGCTAGCGTTTTGCTTGCAAGAGCTAGCGCGGGCGGTTAGCGTCGCTGCCATGGCCACACCCAAGGACCTTCCCGACGTCGGCGGGTTCATCCGCGATCTGCGGCGCAACGCCAAGATCTCGCTACGGCAGCTCGCCGAGCAGGCGGGGGTCAGCAACCCGTACCTCAGCCAGATCGAGCGCGGCCTGCGCAAACCCAGCGCCGAGGTGCTCCAGCAACTGGCGAGCGCGCTGCGGGTCTCCACGCCGGCGATGTACCTGCGCGCCGGTCTGTTGGACGACAAGGAAGGCCACGGGGTGCTCGCCGCCATCGCCGTGGACGCCGACCTGACGATGGCGCAGAAGCAGTCACTCAGTCAGATCTACGAGACGTTCCGCCGGGAGAACACCCGGCTGGCCGAGGCCCAGGCCGAAGCCGAGGCGGCTCAGGCCGACCAGCCCGCCGACCAGCCCGCCGACCAGCCCGCTGGCCCGGCCGTCAGCCAGCCGACCAGCCAGGCCGCCGACCTGGCCAATGTGGCCGCCACCGGCCCCACCACCGTGGGCGGCACTCCGACCGAGGCCGTGCTCGAGTCGGTCGCCGTCACCGAGGCGGGCACCGCCCCCGCCCCGGGCAGCACCAACATCCCCCAGAAGAAGGCCGCCCAGGCGGCCGAAGAGGAGACGTCATGAGCGAGCCGAAGACCAACCGCATCCCCGCCCCGATCTACGCCGCAGCCGGCGCCGGTGAGCTGGCCATCGAGCAGCTGCGCAAGCTGCCGGCCGTGGTCGGCGTCCTCAGCACCCGGGTCGTCGCGGACCTGGGTGGCCGGGCCGTGCTGACCGGCTTCGAGCTGAAGCAGAAGGCCACCGAGACGCTGCGCACCGCCAACGAGACCGCCGACCTGGCGAAGCTGCGCGAGGTGGCCGACATCGACAAGCTGCGCGCCGCCGCGACCCGCAACGCCGCCCTGGTGGTCGCGAGCGCCCAGGTCGCCCAGGAGCGCGCGTTCGCCGCGTACGGCGCGCTTGTCGCCCGGGGCGAGCGGGTCGTCGGTGCCGGCGTGCTGGAGGCCGCCGAGACGGTCAACGCCGACATCGAGGCCACCGAGGCCGTGACGCCGGCCACCACTGCGGCTGCCACCACCGCCCCGGCCGCCCCCGTCGACGCGCCGACCCCGGCCGACGTGGCCGAGATCGCCGAGGCCAAGCCGGCTGCGGTCAAGAAGGTTGCCCGCGCGCCGAAGGCCGCCAAGCAGCCCGAGACCCCGTCGGCGAAGCTCCCCCGGGCCACCAAGCGGACCCGTCCGGCCGCCGAGTAGCTCGTCCTGTCCGCGACCCCGGCGGCGTCCTTGTCGGACGTAGCCGGGGTCGTGGACATAAACTTGCCGACATGGCCAACGCCGCGCCGATCTTCGCGTTCGAAGTCCGTTACGTGATCGAGCTGATTCTGCTCGTCTTCGCGCTGATCATCCAGGGTGTCGCGCTGGTGCACGCCGTCACGCAGCGCTCCGACGCCTTCCCCGCCATCGGGACGCTGCCCAAGGGCGGCTGGATCGCCATCCTGGCGGTCTGCCTCGTGCTCACCCTGCTCGGCTTCGGTCCGATCAGCCTCTTCGGACTGATCGGCATCGCCGCCGCGCTCATCTACCTGCTCGACGTCCGGGTCGGTCTGCGCGACCTGAGCGACGGCAAAGGGTTCTGGTGAGAGGTTTTCGCTGGCCGCCCCCACCCGACAGCGGGCCCCGCACCTGGGGGCCCGGGCCGGGTGGGCCGCGTACCGGCCGGCCGGCGCTGCCGGAGCCGGAGACCGAGCTGGTCACCACCCCACACGGCGTACGGCTGGAGCGGCTGGTCACCGGCACCGGTGATCCGGTCACCGTGTTCGCACACGGGCTCGGTCAGGGCATCGCCACCACCCGCCCGTTCGGCAGTGGGGTGAACGGCCGCAAGGTGTTCTTCCAGTTCCGCGGGCACGGCCGTTCCGAAGCGCCGGACGGGCCGTGGGACTACCTGGACCTGGCCCGGGATCTGCGGGCGATCGCCGACCTCGGGGGCGCCAGCCGGGCGTTCGGCGCGAGCCTCGGCGCGGGTGCGCTCTGCCGACTCCTCGCGGAGAGCCCGGAGCGTTTCGACAGGCTGGTCTTCTTCCTGCCGGCGGTCCTCGACGAGCCACGCGGGCCGACCGCCCGGGAACGCGTCACCGACCTGCTGGAGGCGGTGGAGAGCGGGGACGCCTCGGCGGTCGCCGACATCGTCACGCTGGAGTTGCCGTCGGCGGTGCGCAACACCCCGGCCGGCTGGGCCTATCTGCGGCAACGGCTCGACCAACTGCTCCGCGACGGTCTGGCCGACGGTCTGGCCACGCTCACCGACCAGACACCGCTGCGCCAGATCGGTGACCTGACGGCGGTCACCGCCCCGGCGTTGGTGATCGGTTGCGCGGGCGACGACCTGCACCCGGTCGAGGTCGCCGAGCGGCTCGCCGTCGCGCTGCCCCAGGCCACCCTGCACGTGTACGACCGGCCCGGCGTGCTGTGGTCGGAACGCGCCGATCTGCGGGACCGCATCTCCGGCTTCCTGAACGAGTAACCTGCCCTGTCATGGGCGTCACACAGCATGGCCGGACGCACCGGCTGGACCTTGCCGACCCGACCCTGCGCGAGTGGACGTGCACGGTCCTGCACGCCGACGCGGAGCAGGGCATCGTGCTGGACCGTTCGGCGTTCTACCCGGGCGGCGGTGGTCAGCCACCCGACCACGGGGTGCTGCTCTGGCAGGGCGTGCAGACCCGGATCGTCGGCACCCGCAAGGGCGACGACCCGTACCTGATCCCCGCCGAGGGTGACCCGCTGCCGCCGGTCGGCACCGAGGTCGTCGGCGCGGTGGAGGACGAGCGCCGCACCCGGCTGATGCGTACCCACTCCGGCCTGCACGTGCTCTGCGGTGTGGTGTTCCGGGACTTCGGCGCGCTCGTGACAGGAAACTCGATGGAGCCGGGCGAGGCTCGGATGGACTTCAACCTCCCCGAGGTGCCCCCGGACTTCAAGAGCCGCATCGAGGAGCTGGTCAACGCCGAGGTGGCCGCCGACCGCTCGGTCGCCACCCGGGTGCTGCCGCGCACCGAGGCGCTGGCCCTGCCCGACATCATCCGCACCCAGTCCAACCTCATCCCGCCGGACGAGCAGGAGGTCCGGATCGTCGACATCGTCGGGCTGGACGTGCAGGCCGACGGCGGCACCCACGTCGCCTCCACCGCCCAGATCGGCAAGGTGCAGGTGGTCAAGGTGGAGAGCAAGGGCCGGGCCAACCGCCGGGTCCGGGTCCGGCTGGTGGACTAGATCGAGTAACGAATTCGGACGTCGGTTGTCAGGTATCCCTGACAACGTCGCAGGCATGACACAACCGCTCACAGGAAAGATCGCGCTCGTCGCCGGTGCCACCCGTGGCGCCGGGCGGCAGATCGCCGTTCAGCTCGGCGCGGCAGGTGCCACGGTCTACGCCACCGGTCGCAGCACCCGGGCCGGCCGCTCCGAAATGGGCCGACCGGAGACCATCGAGGAGACCGCCGAGCTGGTCACCGCGGCCGGCGGCACCGGCATCGCCGTCCAGGTCGACCACCTGGTGCCCGAGCAGGTCCGCGACCTGGTCGCCCGGATCGACGCCGAGCAGGGGCAACTCGACGTGCTGGTGAACGACATCTGGGGCGGCGACCCGCTGGTCACCTGGAACAAGCCGGTCTGGGAGCAGCCGCTCGACGCCGGCTTCCGTACCCTGCGACTGGCCGTCGACACGCACATCATCACCAGCCACTTCGCCCTGCCGCTGCTGATCCGTAAGCCCGGCGGGCTGGTGGTGGAGATGGGCGACGGCACCAAGGCGTACAACGACGAGAACTACCGGCTGTCGGTCTTCTACGACCTGGCCAAGGTCTCGGTCAACCGGCTCGCCTTCAGCCAGGCGCACGAGCTGAAGCCGCACGGCTGCACGGCCGTCGCGCTCACCCCCGGTTGGATCCGCTCCGAGGCGATGCTTGAGCACTTCGGTGTGACCGAGGAGAACTGGCGCGACGGCGCCGCCACCGACCCGAACTTCCTCATCTCGGAGACCCCGGCCTTTGTCGGTCGGGCGGTGGCCGCGCTCGCCGCCGACGAGGAGAAGGCCCGCTGGAGCGGCACATCCGTCGACGCCGGCACGCTGTCCAAGGTGTACGGGTTCACCGACCTGGACGGCAGCCAACCCGAGGGCTTCCGCTACATCACCGAGGTGGTCGACGCGGGCAAACCGGCGGACGTGACCGGCTACCGGTAGACCGGCAGAACCGGCTACCGGTAGAGCGCGGCGAGCCGGTCGGCGCTCTCCGCGAACAACTGCCGCAGCTCGGGTGGGCCGAGGACCTCCACCTCGGGGCCGAGCCCCAGCAGTTGGTGGTACGCCACCTGGACCGACTCGACGGGCAGCCGGGCCACCACCCAGCCCTGCCCGTCGGGCTGGCTGGCGGCGGCGAGCAGCTCGTCGTACACGAAGGGGGCATCGACCAGGTGCCGGAGCTGGCGCAGGCCGGCGGGGCTCAGCCGGACGGCGACCTCGGCCCGCAGCATGGTCCGCAGGAACGACCCGCCCTGCTCGCGCCAGTGCCCGGCCAGGTCGAAGCCCTCGTCGCGGTCGAAGTGCTCGTCGCCCACCTCGACCCCGGTGACCCGGTCCACCCGGTAGGTGCGCACATCGTCGCCGACGCGGCCGACCAAGTACCAGATCCCGCTCTTGAGCACCAGGCCGTACGGCTGGACCCGGCGGGTCACCTCCCGGTCGCCGCGCCGGTAGCGCAGCTCCACCACCCGATCTGCCCAGACCGCCCGCGCCAGCTCGGGCAACCAGAGCGGTGGCCCGGTCTCCCGGAACCAGCCCGGCACGTCCAGGTGGAACCGCTGCCCGGCACGGGCCGGCGCGTCGCGCAGGGCGGGTGGCAGCGCGGCGAGCACCTTCAGCTCGGCGGACGCGACCGCGTCGGCGAGCCCCATCTCGCCGGCCGGCCCGGGCAGCCCGGCGAGGAAGAGCGCCTCCGCCTCGTCCCGGGTCAGCCCGGTCAGTCGGGTGCGGTACCCGCCGAGCAGGCGGTAACCGCCGGCCCGCCCCCGGTCGGCGTAGACCGGCACGCCCGCCGCGGAGAGCGCCAGGACGTCCCGGTAGACGGTCCGCTCGGAGACCTCCAGTTCCCGTGCCAGCTCGCTCGCGGTCATCGACCCGCGCGCCTGCAACAGCAACAGCAACGAGATCAGTCGGGAGGCACGCACCCGCCCATCCTGCCCGGTGCCGCTCACCGTCCGGCGGATTCGATCAACGCTGGTTAGGCTGCTGGATCGTGGATGCCAGCAGAATCGCCAGCCCGGTGACCGGGGTCGTCGGACGTTTCCTCGCCGGGGCGGGGCTGCTCCTGCGCGGGTTGGGCCTCTACGTCCGCAGCCCCGGGTTGGTGCTGCTCGGCATCGTGCCGGCGCTGATCTCCGGCGTGCTCTTCCTGGCCGCCCTCGCCGCCCTGGTGTACTTCGTGGACGACCTCGCCGCGCTTGTCACCCCGTTCGCCGACGACTGGTCGAGCACCGGCCGCAGCCTGGTCCGGGTGATCGCCGGCCTGGCCTTCCTGGGGTTCGGCGGCCTGCTCGGCGTGCTCACCTTCACCGCGGTCACCCTGGTCATCGGCGACCCGTTCTACGAGAAAATCTCCGAGCAGGTCGAGAAGCGGTACGGCGGCACGCCGGGTGCGGTGGACGTGCCCTTCTGGTCGTCGCTGCGCCGCAGCCTCGCCGACTCGGTACGCCTGGTGGCGCTCACGGCGCTGGTCGGCATTCCGCTCTTCCTCGCCGGCTTCATCCCGGTGGTCGGCCAGACGGTCGTCCCGGTCATCGGGGCTGCGGTCGGCGGCTGGTTCCTCGCCGTGGAGCTGGTCGGCGCGCCGTTCTACCGACGCGGGATGCGGCTGCCGCAGCGCCGGACGATCCTGAAGGCCGACCGACCCACCGCGCTCGGCTTCGGGGTGGCCGTCTTCCTCTGCTTCCTGATCCCGCTCGGCGCCGTACTGATCATGCCGGCCGCGGTCGCCGGTGCCACTCTGCTGGCCCGCCGCTCGATGGGCCAGTCGATCGAGGAGAGCTGACATGGAGATCGCCCTGGTCGAGGGGGACATCACCGCCCAGCGCGTGGACGCCATCGTGAACGCCGCGAACTCGTCCCTGCTCGGTGGTGGCGGGGTCGACGGCGCCATCCACCGGCGCGGCGGGCCGGCGATCCTGGCTGAGTGCCGGGCGCTGCGGGCGTCCCACTACGGCAAGGGCCTGCCCACCGGCAAGGCGGTGGCGACCACGGCCGGGGAGCTACCGGCCCGCTGGGTGATCCACGCCGTCGGGCCGGTCTGGTCGGCCACCGAGGACCGGTCGGGGCTGCTGCGCCACTGCTACGCCAACAGCCTCGCCGTGGCCGACGAGCTGGGCGCTGGCACGGTGGCCTTCCCGCTGATCTCCGCCGGCATCTACGGCTGGCCGGTCGACGACGCGGTCGGTCAGGCGCTGGCGGTGCTGCGCGCGGCCACCCCGGCCACCGTCACCGAGGCTCGCCTGGTCCTCTTCGGCGCCGACACGCATGCCACCGCACGCCAGGTGTTCGAGAAGTAACCCTCCCCGTGATCACTTGATGCTGAGTAGCTCAACCCCGGCGCTGCCTCGTTGATCATGGAGTCGTGGTGGGTGACAAAACGCCCTTGTTGCACCAAGGCAGGCACCACAACTCCATGATCAACGAGGTTGAGCCGCACCTTTCCGCGATCTTGCACTTTCTGTCGCGGCATAGGGGGCATTCCGCGCATCTCAGCCACCGAAATCGCAAGATCGGCGCGGGCGGGGGAGATCGCTAACGCAATCCCGGAAGACCGGTCAGGTCATCGTGACTGCGGGACGGTGCGGCTACGCCGCCCGTGCGTCGTCCCACAGGGACTCGAAGTGCTCCACGTAACGATCAAACGGACCGCCGTTCTCACGGCGTCGGAGGTGCATCGTCACCGAGTCCTGTCCTAGCCCCGCGCCGATGTGCGTAGCCACAATCGCCTCGTCATCGAAGACCCAGACGGACATGGCAACGTGCCGTTCCGACATTCGGGTGGCAAGGGGTTCCGGAGACTTCGCGATCTCCGCCTGGGTCATGGCGATGCGGGTCGCGAGCGTGAGGGGAGTCGACTCGATGCGCTCTCGCGCCGTTGTGACCTCGCTGCCGGGATCGCCGAGCAGGAAACGCACATCGGCACCGCTCTGGGCCTTCGCACTGAGCGTGGTGGCGGCGTTAGGCACCTCAAGCCATACGAAGTAACTCGTGTACCCGCCGAACCACAACCGTGTGCCCGCTTTGTCGATCAACTCGCGGAATAGTGAACGCGGAAGATCGGATCGGCGCGCGTACACGCCGACCAACTCACGGTCTGAACCGACCTTGACAGCGCGGCGGACGACTTCGGGCCATAGCACCTCTACATCCTGACCCAACACCCCTGCGGCCCGCATCCGGGAGCGAGGGTGAGGAATGCGGCTCCTGCTGATCCACCGCTCAACCGTCTTTGGATCCACATCGCACTTCTCTGCGAGGTCGGCAACGGTCAGCCCCGCCGATCTGAGGGCGTGCCCGAGGGCGTCGTTTCTCGTCATCGCAAGGGGACCTTTCCTAGACGTCCCCGATAGTCGCACACGGACGGTACAGGCGTCCGATACCCGCTGAAACCGTGGAGTTAAGCGGTACCGCTGGTGGAGGCGACGACCGGCGGCGGCGCTGGCCCGGGGGCCGCCATTTGGTCGAGAACGCAGTGCGGCCCCTCCTGACGATCGGAGAGGGGTGAATGGATGGATGGCCGGGTGAGGGGGTCCACGCGGAAGGTGAAGTCGGGCGATGTACTGCACCTGACCCGTGCGGCGAGTGTGCAGTTCCTCCGGCCGATCTTCGTCCGCGTGATCCGGCTTCCTGACTGGGTGACCTATGACGGCTGGCTCTGGATTGAGGGCTACGAGCTGGGCCCAAAGGGCGAGGCGGTCATTCGGCGGTCGCTCTTCGTCCAGACGGCGGGGCTGATCTGGCAGGACGCCCCGGTGCCAGGCGCCCGGCCCACGATCCGTCGGCCGGTCCGTCGTGGACCGGTGCGGGTCGGATGAGCGTCCGCCCCCGACCGCACCTGCCGATGCGCCCCGCGTGGCTGTGTCGCAACTGTGCCGCGCCGTGGCCCTGCGGTCCGGCTCAACTCGACCTCATTGTCGAGTTCTACGGTCACTCGGTCGCTCTGGCGTTCTACCTGGCCTCGTCGATGCAGGAGGCCGTCGACGACATGTACGGCCTGGGCGGTCGCCCGGATCTCGCCGTGATGCACACCCGCTTTCTCGGGTGGCTGTCCCTGGCCCGCCGATCGCGCCGGGCCGATCGCGATTGAGGACCGAATCCCCGGCGGAGGTCCGCGGGTGACTGCTGATCAGGTCAGGTCGGCCAGGCAGGACCATTCGGCTGCCACCGGGCGGTAGCCCAGCCGGGTGTTGATGGCGAGCATCGGCCCGTTCGCCTCGTCGTTCGAGGTGTACGCGACGCGCACGCCGTTCGCGGCAGCCCGGTGCAGCGCGGCGGTCTTGGTGAGCCGGGCGAGGCCCCGTCCCCGGTGCGTCGGGAGACTGCCGGTGAAGTCCGACCACATCCGGTCCCCGTCCCGCTTCACCAGGCTGAAGGCGGCGACCTCACCATCGACTTCGGCGGCCATGCTGGCCGTCTTGTCCAGACCGAGGTTGTCCCAGACGTCGTGCTGCCAGCTCTCGTAGCTGATCGAGTCGACCGGCACGTCGCCCGGCTCGTCCAGCGAGGCGGCCACGTCCGCCGCGTAGAGCCGGTGCGGGTCCAGGTCGGAGATCGGGAGCAGCCGTACGCCCGGCGGCGGGTCGGGCAGCGCAGGTGCCGGATTCAAATCGAGCGCCGAGAAGCGCAGCTCACGACTGGGCTCGTAGCCGTGCCGACGGGCGAACGGCAGCGCGTCCGGCTGGGCGAAGGCGCGGAGCCGGCGGACCCCCAGCGGGGCGAGGTGACCTGTCGCGGTCGCCAGCAGCGCGGTGCCGATGCCGCGCCGCCGGTGCTCCGGGTGGACGTGCAGGAGATTGATGTCACCGAAGTTCGCCGTCGAGGTCGAGGCGTTGCGTTGGGCCGTCACCCACCCGACGATCTGGGCATCGACCTCGGCCACGAAGGCGGCCCAGTCCCTTCCCGGTATCGGCTCGGCGATCATCTTCCGGGTCGACTCGACGCCGCGCACCTGGTACGGGTAGACCGTCGCCCGCAGGGCCACCACGCCCGCAGCATCGTCCGGCTGCGCCACCCGAATACGCATGTCAGGCCCCCATCCGTACGGCGGCGACGGCCTCGACCTCGACGAGCTGGTCGGTGTAGCCGAGCACGGCCACCCCGAGCAACGTGCTGGGCGGATCATGGTCGCCGAAGAAGTCCCGCACCGCCTCCCAGACGGTCACCAGATCCCTCTGCTGCGACGACGCCACGTAGACCGTGGTCTTGACGACGTCGGTCAGCCGTGCGCCGGCCGCATCGAGAGCGGTCTCCAGGTTCGTCATCACCTGCCGGGCCTGCGCGGCGTGATCGCCCGGCGCGACGGTGCGCCCCTCGGCGTCCAGCGGGCACGCCCCGGCGGTGAACACCAACCGGGCAGGCGACTCGACGGTGGCCGCGTACGCGTACTCGGCGACATCGGACAGGGCGGGGACGTGCAGCAGCGCGACATGGTCCGGCATGTCGGCGAGGCTAATGACGATCGGGATCCCCGGTCGACACATTAACGCTGCACAGCTGCGCTGGCGGTTGAAAAAGGAACGAAAAGGGCTGTGAGTGGTTCGAAGCAGATTATTCTCCCATCTCGGTTGTAAGTGTCATAAACTGCCGCAGAGATCATGGGGGAAATGTGAGAGGACTACTCGTCAAACTCGTCGCTACCGGTGCCACAGCCGGCGCGATCCTGGTCGGGGCTGCAGGCGCGGCGCTCGCCCAGCCGACCGATCCGACCCAGCCACCGCCTCAGGTCAGCAACATCGACATCAACCCCGGCAACGTCCCCACGACCGCGGCCGCGTTCAGTCAGAACTGCGACCCGAACCTCGGCGGTGGGCCGTTCCCGGACCAGGACGTGTGGGTGTTCAACCTGCCGGGCGACCCAGCGACCTCCGGGCAGTTCGTCACGGTCACCGGCACCTGGAGCATCCCGAACGACGGCACCGTGACCCGGACGATCCCCACCGACGGCGGGGCGATCGTCAACGACATGGGCACCAGCAAGGCGTGGATCCGGCTGCCCGCCGGCTGGACACTGACCGACGCCACCGCGGTGATCACCGGTACGGCGGAGTTCTTCGTGCTGACCCAGACCTGTGCCGCCAACGGTCAGCCCACCTCGCCGCCGCCCACCACCCAGCCGCCGACCAGCGCGCCGCCCACGGCGACCCCGACGAAGAGCCACCTGCCGATCACCGGTAACTCGGCGGGCAGTGCGTTGATTCCGATGGCCATCCTCGGCATCGGTGCGGTGGCGCTCGGCACCACGTTGATCGCGGTGCGCCGCCGCCGGGACGCGGAAGGCTGATCGGCCAGCACGGGCATCGAACCCGGAACTACTAGCGGGTCCCGGGGGCTCTCCTCGTCGAGGAGGGCCCCCGGCTATGCCGAGGCGCGGCGGATCAGCTCGGTGGGGAGCATGACCGCCTGCTCGATGGTCTCCCCGGCGGCCAGCCGGAGCAGTTGCCGGGTCATCCGGCGGCCAAGTTCCACGATCGGCTGCCGGACGGTGGTCAGCGGCGGCTCGGTGTAGGCGGCGGTCTCGATGTCGTCGAAGCCGACCACCGCCACGTCCTCCGGCACCCGCCGACCAGCCTCGCGCAGCGTCCGCAGGGCGGCGTGCGCCATCAGGTCGCTGGCGGCGAAGACGCCGTCCAGGTCGGGATGTTCGGTGAGCAGGCGGCGCATCGCGGCCGACCCGGATTCCCTGGTGAAGTCACCGATGGCGACCAGCTCGGGCAGCCCCGCGTCGGCGACCGTGCTGCGGTAGCCGCTGAGCCGTTCGATTCCGGCGACCATGTCCTGTGGCCCGGCGATGGTGGCGATCCGTCGACGACCGCTGTCGATCATGTGCCGGACGGCCTCGGTCACCCCGCCCACGTGGTCGACGTCCACGTACGGGACGGGCACGTCGCCGAGCGGCCGGCCGCTGACCACCACCGGGATGCCGAGTCGGGCCAGCGTGCCGGGCAGCGGGTCGGCACCGTGCAGCGACGCGAAGAGCACACCGTCGACGTGCCGGCCGGTGGTGTACCGCTCGACCCGATGGTGCCCGGCAGGCGAGCCGGCGAGCATCAGCACCAGTTGCTTGTCGGCCGCCTCCAACTCCTGGCTGACGCCCCGGATGATGCCGGGGAAGACCTGGTCGTCGGAGAAGACCCGGGTGGCCGCCTCCGGCATGACCAGGGCGATCGAGTCGGTGCGTTGGGTGACCAGGCTGCGGGCGGCCAGGTTGGGGACGTACCCCAACTCGGCGACCGCCCGGGTGACCGCCTCGCGGATCGGTTCGGCGACGGTGGTGGAGCCGTTGACCACCCGGGACACGGTGGCGCGGGACACCCCGGCCCGCGCCGCCACCGCTTCGAGCGTCGGCCGCTGCGCCGTCGTCATCGCGCCTTCCCCCCGCTCGTCACAGCCCGTTCCGGGAGATCACCTCCTGGTACCACCGGGCGCTGGCCTTCGGTGTGCGCCGCTGGGTCAGGTAGTCGACGTGCACGATCCCGAACCGCTTGCGGTAACCCTCCGCCCACTCGAAGTTGTCCAGGAATGACCATACGAGATAACCGCGCAGGTCCACGCCCCGGGAGATCGCCTCGTGCGCCGCACGGAGGTGCCCGTCGAGGTAGGCGATGCGATCGGCGTCGATCACCTGTGCCGGGCCGTCGGGCGAGTCGGCGCCGGGCTTGTCGGGGAACGCCGCGCCGTTCTCGGTGATCAGCAGCGGCACCCCGGGGTAGTCGGCGGCGATCCGCTCCAGCAGCCGGGTGAGCCCGGCCGGCTCGATCATCCAACCCATGTCGGTGAGCGGCCCGGCCGGCGGCAGGAAGTGCACCGCGCCCTCGGTGCCCGGATACGCGCCATTGCCGGCGCCGTCGGGCCGACCGGCCACGTAACTCGGGGCGTAGTAATTGATGCCGAGCAGGTCGATCGGGGCGGCGATCAGCTTCTCGTCGCCGTCGCGGATGAACGTCGGCTCGACGATGCGGGCCACGTGCTCCCGGACGTCGTCCGGGTAGCCGCCGGCCAGCAGCGGGTCGAGGAAGATCCGGTTGTGCAGGCCGTCGACCAGGCGAACCGCGGCGGCGTCGGCCGCGCTCTGCGGGTCGGCCGGGCGTACGTCGGCCGGGTTGACGGTGACACCCACGCTGCGCGCGCCGGCCGCCCGCAACGCCCGCGCCGCCAGGCCGTGCCCCAACAGCAGATGGTGTACGGCGGTGAAGGCCGCCGCCGGATCCTGCTCACCCGGAGCGTGCAGCCCGTTGGCGTAACCGAGGTAGGCCGAGCACCACGGCTCGTTGAGCGTGGTCCACACGTCGATCCGGTCGCCGAGGCGGGCGTACACCGCAGTGGCGTAGGTGGCGAAGTGCTCGGCGGTGTCCCGGTTGGTCCAGCCGCCCCGGTCGCCCAGGGACTGCGGCAGATCCCAGTGGTAGAGGGTGACGATCGGGTCGATGCCCCGGTCGAGCAGTGTGTCCGTGAGTCGGTCGTAGAAGTCCAGCCCACGGGGGTTGGCCGGGCCGGTGCCGTCCGGTTGGATCCGTGGCCAGGCGACCGAGAACCGGTACGCCCGCAGGCCCAGCTCGGCCATCAGCGCCACGTCGTCGGCGTACCGGTGGTAGTGGTCGCAGGCGACGTCGCCGGTGTGGCCCTGGTACACCTTGCCCGGCGTACGGCTGAAGGTGTCCCAGATGGACGGACCGCGACCGTCGTCGCGGGCCGCGCCCTCGATCTGGTACGCGGCGGTGGCCGCCCCCCAGAGGAAGTGCTCGGGAAACCGGATCTCGTTGCTGGGCCGGTTGGTTTGCTCGCTCCGCTCGTTCACGCCTTGACCGCACCTTCCATGATTCCGCCGATGATCTGCCGGCCGAACAACACGAAGACCAGTAGCAGGGGCAGCGTCGCGATGGCCGTTCCGGTGAACACCTGCGACATGTCCTGGTAGTACCCGTCCGACAGTGCGCGTAGGGAGAGTTGCACCGTCGGATTCGCCGGATCGTTCAGTACAGCGTACGGCCAGAGGAAGTCGTTCCAGGTGGTCATGAAGGTGAGCAGACCGAGGACGGCGGCGGCGGGACGCAGCGCGGGCAGCACGACGTGCCACCAGATCCGGGCGGTGCCACAGCCGTCCATCCGGGCGGCCTCGATCAGCTCGTCACTGACCGCCTGGCCGGCGTACTGCCGCATCATGAACACCCCGAACCCGGTGACCAGGGCCGGCACGATGACCGCGGGCAACCGGTCGTTCCACTGCAACCGGGTCATCATCAGGTAGAGCGGGATCACGCCGAGCTGGGTCGGCACCATCATGGTCGCGATGATGACGAGCAGCAGCGCGTTGCGGCCGCGGAACCGCAGCTTGGCGAAGGCGAAGCCGGCCAGGCTGGAGAAGAACACCACGGACACGGTGACCGTGGTGGCCACGATCGTCGAGTTGATCAGACCGGTGAGGAAGTACGCGTCGGTGTTGTCGAACAGCCGGGCGATGTTGGCGCCCAGGTTGCCCCCCGGCGTCATCGGTGGCGGCAGTTGCCCCATGGCGTCGCTGGATCGGCTGGCCACCACGAACATCCACCAGATCGGAAAGACCGACAGGCCGGCGGCGACGACCAGGGCGAGGTAGGTGAGCGGGCTGGCCCGCCAGAGTCGGCTCATCGCGCCGCTCCCTTCTGTGGGCGGTCCCCGCCGCCGAGGCGGCGCAGGAGCAGCACGTTGACCGCCGCGACGATCGCGATGAGCGCGAAGAGCAGCCAGGCCACCGCCGAGCCGTACCCGAAGTTGTAGTGCGGCGCGAAGGCGTTCTCGAACATGTACATGGTCAGCGTCTGCGACTCGCGCATCGGGCCGCCCCGAATCGGGTTGGTGCCGGAGTGGAACAGCCGGGGCTCGGTGAAGAGTTGCAGTCCGCCGATGGTGGCGATGATGGCGCAGAAGATGATCGTCGGCTTGAGCAGCGGCACGGTGATCGACCAGAACTGCCGGGCCCGGTTGGCGCCGTCGATGGACGCCGACTCGTACAGGTCGCGGGGGATGGCCTGCATCGCGGCCAGCAGGATCAGCGCGTTGTAGCCGGTCCACCGCCAGTCGACCATGGCGGAGATCGCCACCCAGGAGGCGAACCGGTTGGACTTCCAGCCGATGGCGTCCAGCCCGACCAGGTCGAGCAGCCAGTTGATCATGCCGAACTCGCGGCCGAAGATCACCCCGAACACGATCGCCACCGCGGCGGTGGACGTGACGTTCGGGACGAGCACCGCCATCCGCCAGCCGGTGCGGGCCCGCAGGCCGCGGTTGAGCAGGTTGGCCAGCCAGAGCGCGGCGAGCAACTGCGGCACGGTCGAGATGACGAAGATCCCCAGCGTGTTGACAAGCGCGTGCCAGAAGTCGGCGTCGGCCAGCAGCCGGGTGTAGTTCTCCGCCCCGACGAAGGGGTGGTCGGCGCCGAGCAGATCCCAGTCGTGCAGCGAGACCCAGAAGGTGTACGCCAGCGGGTAGACCCCGAAGACCGCGAAGAGCAGGAAGAACGGGGCGATGTAGAGGTACGGCGAGAGCCGGGTGTCGAGCCGGCTGAGCCGACCCGACGAGCGCTGGGGCGCCGGTACGACCGGCGGGCGGGCGTCGAGCTGGACGGTCATGCCCGGGAACTCCTTTCCGCCGTGCGGGCGGGACTCCGGTCGTCGGAGCCCGCCCGCACGCTGGGTTGGGCTACTTGGCGGCGGCCTTCTTCGCGTTGGTCACCGCGTCGGTCCAGCCCTGCGCGGGGTTGCGCTGGCCCAGCTCCACGGTCCGTACGGCGTTCTCCACCTCGGTCCGTACGGCCTGGTTCTTCGGGCCCATGTAGACCGGCTTCAGGCTCTTCGCGCCGGTGCCGAAGATCGCGCCGACCGGCGCCCCCGAGAAGTACGCGTTTGACGCGCCGGTGATCGCCGGGTCGTCGAGCGCCTGCGGCGACGAGGGCAGCGGACCCTTGGCCTTGAACGCCCCGATCTGCCCCTTGGCGCTGGTGAGGAACTTGACCAGCTCGATCGCCTCGGCCTGGTGCTTGCTCTGCTTGGGCACGGCGAGGTGCGACCCACCCCAGTTGCCGCCGTTGCCGGGCACCCGGGCGATGTCCCACTTGCCCTGGGCATCCGTGCCCGCGTTGGCCTCGATGACGCCGGTCATCCAGGCGGGACAGGCGATGGTGGCGAACTTCGACTGCTTGAAGGCGGAGACCCACTCTTCCGACCAGGAGCCGTACTTTCCGGAGAGGCCCGAGTCGATGATGTCCATGGTGGTGTCCCACGCCTGCCGTACCGACGGGTTGCTGTCGACGACGAGGTTGCCGCTGGTGTCGTAGTAGCTGTAGCCGGTCGTGTTGCCGGCGGTCTGCAGCAGGATGGTGTTGAAGGTGTTGGTCGCCCCGTCGAGGAAGGACGCGCCGGTCTTCGCCGCGGTGAACCGCTCGCCGGTGGCGATGTAGTCCGGCCAGGTGGGCCAGAGCTTGGAGACCGCGTCCCGCTCGGTGGGCAGGCCGGCCTTCTGGAAGAGGTCCTTGCGGTAGCAGATGGCGATGCCGCCGACGTCGGTGCCGAGGCCGATGAGCTGCTTGCCGTCGGCGGTCAGACCGGCGTTCCACTTCCACTCCAGGAAGTTGCCCTTGAGGTCGGCGGCGCCGTGGTCCAGCAGGTTGACGAAGTTCGCCGGATTGGCCTTGTACTCGACCAGCAGACCCTCCTCGATGGCCACCACGTCGCCGGCGCCCCGGCCGGCGGCGAGCCACTGGGTCAGCTTCGGCGAGTACTCGTCGAGGTTGGTGCCGGTGCCGCGCTCGACGATCTTCACGTCGGGGTTAGCAGCCATGTACTCCTGGTAGAGCTGCTCGTAGCCGAACTGGCCGAAGACGTCGACGGTGAGGGTGATCTTTCCGTCGCTGGGCTCGTCGCCGCCGCCGCAGCCAGCGGTGACGAGCAGGGCGGTGGCGGCGGCGAGGGCCACCGCGGCGAGGCGGCGGCGCGGGAAGGCAGCCATGGTTATCGACCTCTCTCAAGGCGGGTGGGTGATGGCAGATGGCTAAGAGAGCGCTCTCACGACAGGGTGGTGGGTTGCCAACCGACTGTCAAGAGAGCGCTCTCTCAGCGTTGTGGTCCCGTGATGGACGGCCCTCGGGGCGCGGCGCCGGTGGGCGGTGGATCCCCGGACACCGACGAGGGCGCCACCCCGGATGGGGTGACGCCCTCGTTCGCGGTGCGTCGGTCAGCCGGTGCGCAGACCGTCCAACAGGGTGCGGTCGCCCGCGACGTCCAGCGTCTCGAAGCTCACCCGCCCCCAGAGCGCCAACAGCAGGTCGCTCGCGGTGCCACTGACCTGGGCGCGGGCGTGGTGATCGTCGTGGTCGAAGATGGTCGCGGTGTCGAGCAGCGCCACCCCCTCGCCGCGCAGCCGCAGATACCACTCCTGGGCCGCATCGGTCGCGCCGAGCTGCACCACCCCGTGCCAGTCACCCGGCACCTGCCGCCGGCCCGCCGGCAGCCAGGTGTCCAGCACCTCGCTCACCCCGTCGGCCGCGAGCTTCGCCTCCACCGGGTCACCAGCCCCGATGGCGAGCTGGGCGTCCCAGCGGTGCACAGCCGTCTCGTGCGCCATCCGACGAGGCCAGAAACCGGCCTTCTTCGGCTGCGGGGCCCAGTTCCAGGCCGGCGCCTCCGCGTCGAGCCCGTCGAAGACGGTCATCACCCGGTCGTACCCCTGCTGCCACAACTGGAGCGCGTTCACGCCCGGGTCGGCCTCAATCTTCTCGCGACGCGGCGGTTGGCTGGTCTGGCCGGAACCGACGAACGACGAAACCCAGTGGTAGATCCCGGCCATGTGCAGTGTGAGGTCGTTGACCGTCCAGCCCGGACAGGACAGCACCGGTGTCTCCGGCGGCGCCTCGGCCACCGCTGCCGCGAAAGCCGGACCCTCCGTCCGGAGCGCCCCGATCCAGAAATCCTTGCTGCCCTGCAGTCTGCTCATCGCCATCCTCCCGGGGGTGCCGGGCGACCAGTGGGTGCCACGGCTAGTTGTCAGCCTAAGGTGAAGGGCGTGCCAGACGCCTCCGCCCAGCCGACAACCGACGCCGATCGTGCCATCCCCGGTCCACTCGCCGGCTACACCACCCTACGGACGGGCGGGCCGGCCGAGCGGATCGTGGCCGCCGGCAGTGCCGACGAGCTCGTCCAGGCGGTGCGGACCGCGACAGAGCCGGTCCTGATCCTGGCCGGGGGCAGCAACGTGGTGATCGGCGACGCCGGCTTCCCCGGCACGGTCGTGCTGGTGCGCTCCCGCGGCGTACGGGTCATCGCCGAGGACGCCGCCTCGGTCACCGTACGGGTCGACGCCGGTGAGCCGTGGGACGACCTGGTCGCCGCCACCGTAGCCAACGGCTGGGCCGGGCTGGAGTGCCTGTCCGGCATCCCCGGCTCGACCGGTGCCACCCCGATCCAGAACGTCGGCGCGTACGGCCAGGAGGTCGCCGAGACGATCACCGGCGTCGAGGTGTACGACCGGGTCGAGGGCACCCGCCAGGTCATCCCCGCCGCCGACTGCGGCTTCGCCTACCGGGGCAGCATCTTCAAGTACGTGGACCGTTGGGTGGTGCTCTCGGTCGACTTCCGGCTCACCCGGTCTCCGCTCTCCGGGCCGGTGCGCTACGCGGAGCTGGCCAGAGCCCTCGGTGTCGAGGTGGGCGACCAGGTGCCGCTGGCGGACGCCCGAGCGGTGGTGCTGCGGCTGCGTGCGGGCAAGGGGATGGTGCTCGACGCCAACGATCCGGACACCCGCTCGGTCGGCTCGTTCTTCACCAACCCCGTGCTCGACCGGGCGACGTACGAACAGCTCCTGGAACGCTCCGCCGAGCTGGGCGACCCGCCCGCCTGGCCCGGGGCGGACGGCCTGGTCAAGGTCAGTGCCGCCTGGCTGATCGACAAGGCCGGCTTCGCCAAGGGCCACCCCGGCGAGGGTGGGGTGGCCATCTCCAGCAAGCACACCCTGGCCCTGACCAACCGCAGCGGCACCGCCCACACCGGCGACCTGCTGGCCCTGGCCCGCACCATCCGTGACCAGGTGCACGCCCGTTTCGGCGTGACCCTGCACCCCGAACCAGTCCTCATCAACTGCGCCCTCTAACCCGCCCCGCCCCGCCCCGCCACTCCCGCCCTCGCCCTCGCCCCCGCCCGCGATCTTGCAGTTTCTGTCGCGACACAACGGTCGCAAAAGGGCGAATCGCCAGCCGAAAGTGCAAGATCGGCGTGCGGGGTGGGGGTGCGGGGTGGACCCTGCGGGGTTAGGGGAGGGGCCAGGGGAGGGTTAGTTCGCCCTGGCGCCAGCGGGTGGGGTTGTTGAGGATGGGCCAGCCCGTTTCGCGCAGACGGGTCACCGCGCGCAGCCAGCGTTGGCGGGGGCCGAAGGTGGCGTACGGGGCGGCGGCCTGCCAGGCGTCGTCCAGGGCGCGGATCAGCGCGTGCACCGGCTCACCGGGAACGTTGCGGTGGATCAATGCCTTGGGCAGCCGCTCGGCCAACTCGGCGGGGCTGCCCAGCGTGGTGAGCTTCGCGGCCAGGGTCAGCGTCCGGGGGCCCTCGGCGTCGACCAGCAGCCAGCTGGCGAGCCGCCCCAACTCGTCACACGTGCCCTCGACGAGCACCCCACCGGGGGCGAGCGCGGCGGTCATCGTCTGCCAGGCTTCGGCCACCTCGCTCTCGTCGTACTGTCGCAGCACGTTGAACGCGCGGACCAGCACCGGCCGGAGCCCGGCCAACTCGAACCCACCCCGGGCGAACGTCAGCCCCGGTGGGTCGGCGGCCGGCGCCGCAGCGGCCACCCGGGCCGCGTCGATCTCCAACCCGACCAGCCGTACGTCCGGACGGACCCCGGCCGCCAGTCGAGCGCGCAACTCCACAGCGGTCACCGGGGTGGCGCCGTAGCCGAGGTCGACCACCAGGGGGTCGTCCGCCGCCAACAGCCGGTCGGCGCAGGTGGCGACGATCCAGTTGTCCACCCGACGGAGCCGGTTCGGGTTCGTCGTGCCGCGCGTGACCACGCCGAACGGCCGACGTCGCGCCCCAGGACTCATGTCGACCTCAAGGCCAGATCTCCGTTTCGCGACTGCGGGGCTCGCAAACCCGGCTCACTCCTCGCGCTGCACTGCGTGGTCCTCGTTTGCGACTGCGGGGCTCGCAAGCCCGGCTCACTCCTCGCGCTTCACTGGCCGACCCGGTGCACCTTGTGCTGGGCGGCCTGCGCCCGTGGCCGGACCACCAGCCGGTCGACGTTGACGTGCTCCGGGCGGGTGGCGCACCAGGCGATGCAGTCGGCGACGTCCTCGGCGACCAGCGGCCCCGGCACCCCGGCGTAGACGGCGGCCGCCCGTTCCGCGTCGCCCTCGAAGCGGACCAGCCCGAACTCGTCGGTCTTCACCATGCCCGGGTCGATCTCGATGACCCGCAGCGGCCGGCCACACAGCTCCAGGCGGAGCGTGCCGGCGATGGCGGTCTGCGCGTGCTTCGCGGCGGTGTAGCCGCCTCCGCCCTCGTAGACGGTCAGGCCGGCGGTGGAGGAGACCACCACGATGGTGCCGGAGCCGGAGGCCTCCAGCGCCGGCAGCAGCGCCTGGGTGACCCGTAGGGTGCCGAGCACGTTCACGTCGTACATCCACTGCCAGTCGGCGACCGAGCCGGACTCCACCGGGTCCAGCCCGCGCGCTCCGCCGGCGTTGTTGACCAGGAGGGCGACCGGCCCGGGTGCCTGGGCGGCGGCCTCGGCCAGCCCGGCCACCGACTCGTCCGAGGTGATGTCGCAGGTCACCGCGGTGGCCTGCCCGCCGGCGGCGGTGATCTCGGCGACCAGTTCGGTGAGCCGTTCGGCGCGGCGGGCGGCGGCGAGCACGTGGAAGCCCTCGGCGGCGAGCCGGCGGGCGGTGGCCGCGCCGATCCCGCTGGACGCTCCGGTGACGATGGCGACTGAGGTCATTCCGACATTGTCACCCCGGGCGTACCACCCGCCCCGACCGGGCGCAGGGCAGCCGTCGGCGGGCGTTCGGTGATGAGGTCCGTCACCCGGAGGGGCCGGGC
>NZ_JAKKFF010000231.1 GCF_022229015.1 Micromonospora foliorum | reverse complement strand
GGTGGCCCAGTGCCCGTGCCAGAAGAAGAGCAACTTCTCGGTCAGCCCGTCCTCGGCGACCACCATCCGGTCCAGCCACCACTCGGTGACCTGCTGGAGTTGCTTGCGGCGCTCCGCGTTGGCCTGCTGCCGCTGCTCGCGGGTGGAATCCTTGGTCAGCCCGGCGTACGGGTCCGGGGGCAGCGTGGGGATCGGCGTGGCCGCCGCACCTTTGTCCGTCGAGGGTGGGGTGAGCAGGCGGTCCAGGGTCGCCGCCGGCCCGGCCCGCTCGGCCGCGTCCACCTCGTCGGCGGTCGGCCCGAAGGTGGCCCGGCGCAGCAGGTGCGCCACCGCTTCACGATCGCTCATACCGGCCGACGCTAGGCGGCCCGTGTTCGAGGACGGTAAGGGCGGCGTCCGGATCGCGTTCAGCGTCCCTCGAAGACCGGTTTCTGCTTGCCGACGAAGGCGAGGGTGGCCGCCCGGTGGTCGGCCGTGGCGCCGCAGATCGACTGGGCCTGCGCCTCGGCGGCGAGGGCGTCGGCGAGGGTGCCGGCGTCGGCGATGGAGAGCTGCCGCTTGATCGCCCCGTACGCGACGGTCGGGCCGGCGGCGAGGCGGGCGGCCAACTCCTGGGCGACGGGCAACACCTGCTCGTCGTCGTCCGTCAACCGGTTGAGCAGGCCCAGCCGGCAGGCCTCCTCGGCGCGGACCGGCTCGGCCAGCATCAGCAGCTCCACCGCCTTGGCGTGCCCGACCAGTCGGGGCAACGTCCAGGAGGCGCCGGTGTCGGCGGCGAGACCGACCTTGGCGAAGGCCATCAGGAAATTGGTGGTCGGACCGCCGATGCGGATGTCGGCCAGGAACGCCAGCGAGGCGCCCGCCCCGGCGGCCATCCCACGGACCGCGGCGATCACCGGCTTGGGCAGGTTGGCGAGCCGGGCGGCGATCGGGTTGTAGTGCGCCCGCACGGTGCCCAACGGGTCACTGGCGGAGTGCTCCAGGGTGGCCACGTGCTCGCGCAGGTCCTGCCCGGCGCAGAACGACCCGCCGGCCCCGGCCAGGACGACCGCACGGCAGGACCGGTCGGTCTCCAGTTCGGCCAGGGCGTCCCGCAGCGCCTCCTTCAGCGCCACGTTGAGCGAGTTCATGGCGTTCGGCCGGTTCAGCGTGAGGGTGACGACGGCATCGGTCCGGTCGACCAGCAGCGGCTCGGTCACGTGTCTAACGACCCTTCTGTCGGACGATGCGGTTGCCGGCGTCGAGGCACTGTTCGACGTACCGGTCGGCGGCCGGACGCAGGCGAGCCGCGTGCCGGTCGAAGAAACTGGCCGCGGCGGTGCCAGGCCACCGCTCGGGCAGCAGCGCCGGGGGCAGCTGCGGGTCCTGGAAGAGGAACGTACGCCACGCGTGCACGAGGCGGAACCGCGTCGCGTACGCCTCCTCGTCGCTGCTGCGCACGGTGACGGCGGCGAGCAGCGGGCGCTGGTCCGCGACGAACCGCTCGTAGGCGCGGCCGATCTCGGCCAGGTTCCACGCTCGCCGGACCACGCCCATCGCGCCGGGGGTGCCGGAGAAGTGCGAGGCGGTGAACCGCTCGAACCGGATGCCGGTCTCGGCGAGGAGCAGGTCGACATCCTCGGCGGGGCGGGTGGCGACCCAGGTCTGCTCGTCGAGCGTCCCGTAGCCGAGGAAGCTCAAGTTGGCGGCGAGCCGCTGACGGTCCCGCCGGGAGCCCGGGGCCTCCAACACCAGCAGATCGAACCGCCCGTCCCAGGTGACCCGGCCGGTCCGGTAGATCCGGGCCGCTGCCTCGTCGAGTCGCCGGGCAGCTTTCGGTGTGATCGAATACCCCGGTCCGGAGACCAACCGGAGTGGTTCGAGCCAGCCCTGACGCACCATCCGGGACACGGCGGTGCGAACTGCCGGCGGTGCGATTCCCAGCGGCGCCAGTAGCTTGACCAGGGCAGCAACCGGTGCCCGGCCACCCCTCGGACGGAGGTGGTCGCCGTACAGGTCGAAGAGTGCCGACCGTGCCTGCATGACCGCACATTGTGACAGGCCTTCTCAAGATAAGCTAGATGCTGTTACATCAATGCTGCTCCGGTTTGGGTCCGGCGGTGTTCATCAGGGAAAATCGTTGGTCGACACCCCCGTGACCGTTGCGGGTGGTCGTGACGAAGTGGCTGTGGGGCAACCCACCGACCCTGGTGTAGGTCTGAGGGGAGACAACATGGCGGCGATGAAGCCGCGGACGGGCGACGGTCCGCTGGAAGTCACCAAGGAGGGGCGGGGCATCGTCATGCGGGTCCCGCTGGAGGGCGGTGGCCGGCTCGTCGTCGAGATGACTCCCGACGAGGCCAACGCGCTCGGTGACGCACTGAAGGCAGCGGCCGGCTGAGTAAGGAGTGCTCCGGGCGGCTCACGCCGCCCGGAACGTTCGTCGGACCCTGAGCCACCGGGATCGCCGGTGGCTCAGGGTCTTCAACGCTGCGGGCAGGTGGGTTCGCTGCCGTCCGCGTCACTTTCCTGGAGGTACGGTTCCGCGTGCTCGCCATCCGCCTGATCGCCGAGCCCGACCGGCTCGACGTCCTCGTCCTGCCCGTCCGTCCCGCCGATCCGACGGCGGAAGGCGACACCTCGGCCGAGCCCGTGTCGACCGCCGTGGCGGCCCCGGACGGCACGGCCGACGAGTCGACCGCGCTGGTGTCAGCGGCCCGACTGACGGGCCGAGCCGGCGAGATCCACACCCAGCTGCGCCCCGGGCGTACCCCCGGTCGGCTGCTGCTGCTCGGCATCGGTGACGGCGACGAGGCGGCCTGGCGGACCGCCGGCGCGGCCCTGGCCCGCTCCGCCGCAGCTGAGACGCATATCACCATCGCGCTGCCGGCCGAGGTGACCCCGGCCGCGGTTCGCGGGCTGACCGAGGGCCTGCTGCTCGCCCCGTACCGGTTCCGACTCACCGAGGCCGGCGACCGGCCGGCGCTCACCGGCGTCGACCTGCTGCTCGCCGACCCGACCGGGTACGAGGACACCGTCGCCACGGCCCGGACCACGGCCGCGATGACCCATCTCGCCCGGGACCTGACCAACACCCCGTCCTCCGTGAAGACCCCGCAGTGGTTCGCCGACCAGGTGGCCTCCGCCGCAGCCGATCTTCCGGATCTGCGGCTGCGGGTCCGTGGCCCGGCCGAGCTGACCACCGAGGGCTTCGGCGGGATCCTCGCCGTGGGCGGTGGCTCCGCCAGCGGACCCCGACTCGTCGAACTGGACTGGCACCCCGCCGACGCGCGCACCCACGTGGTGCTGGTCGGCAAGGGCATCACCTTCGACACCGGCGGCATCTCGATCAAGCCGGTGGCGTCGATGAAGCTGATGCGCAAGGACATGGCCGGCGCGGCAGCGGTCGTCGCCGCCACCCTGGGCGCCGCCGCGCTGCGGCTGCCGGTCCGGATCACCACGCTGGCCCCGCTCGCCGAGAACATGGTCAGCGGCTCGGCGTTCCGCCCCGGCGACGTCATCCGGCACTACGGCGGCACGACCAGCGAGACGACCAACTCCGACGCCGAGGGCCGGCTGGTCCTCGCCGACGCGCTGGCGTACGCGGTGCAGCAGCTCAAACCGGACCTGCTGCTCGACCTGGCCACGCTCACCGGCGCGAACTCGGTGGCGCTGGGCAAGCGCACCGCCGCCCTGTACAGCGAGAACGACGAGCTGGCGGCCGGCGTGCTGGCGGCGGCCGAGGCGGCCGGCGAGTCGGCCTGGCGGATGCCGCTGCACACCGACTACGTCGAGTACCTCGGCAGCGAGATCGCCGACCTCTACAGCGCGCCGGCGCAGGGTGCCGGCTCGGTGCTGGCCGCGCTCTACCTGCGCGAGTTCACCGGCGAACTACGGGACCGCTGGCTGCACCTGGACATGTCCGCCCCGTCCTGGGCCGACGGTGACCAGGCCGAGGTCAGCCGGGGCGCCACCGGCTGGGGCGTCCGGTCGTTGCTGCGCTGGCTGGCCGACGTCAACTAGGGCGTGGGTCGAGGCCTCGGCTCGACCGGGGCTTCGACCCGTCCTCGGCCCGGGTCAGCACTTCACCGCGGCGAGCAGCCCGTGCCCGACCGGAAGCAGGGCGGGGATCCAGTGCTCCGACTCCCGCACCGCCTTGATCGTCTCGCGGACCGTCACCGTCTCCGCGTCCCGGGCGGCCGGGTCGCCGATCCGGCCGCTGGCCAGCACCCCGTTGAGCGCCAGCACGCCCCCCGGGCGCAACAGCCGCAGCGCCGCCTCCACACAGGCATGGAAGCCGGTCGCCTCCGCGTCCACGAAGACCAGGTCGTACGCGCCGTCGGCGAGCCGGGGCAGCACGTCGAGAGCCCGACCGGTGATGATCCGGGTGCGCCCGGCCGCGAAGCCCGCCTCGGCGAAGATCCGCCGGGCGATCCGCTGGTGCTCCACCTCCACGTCGATGGTGGTGAGCACGCCGTCGGCGCGCATGCCGCGCAGCAACCAGACGCCGCTGACCCCGGTGCCGGTGCCGATCTCCACCACCGCACGGGCATTGCCGGCGGCGGCCAGCAGCCGCAGCGCCGCTCCCGCGCCGGGAGTGACCGCGTCGAGACCCACCTCCCGGGCCAGGCTGCGGGCGGTACGCAAAACGAGATCCTCGGTGACGTACGACTCGGCGAAGTGCTGAGCCTGTGTCGTCGAACTGCCGGAACCGGCGACCGTGGCGATGGGGCACCTCCGGGGGCGGTGCGTGGTGCGGGGGCGGGTTGGCACTGTGAGCGTAGAGGCGACCGTCGTGGGGCGCAGCCGCGCCTCCGCCGGAAGCGATCACCGGGGCAACCGCTGACTGCACCGCGTACATCCGTGCAATCCTGGAGGCGGTATCCCGTCAGCCGCGACCAGACCGGCCCGTGGCCGGGCGACGCGGCGCGGGATCCGGGGACGGACTGGGAGGCACCGACGTGACCGACGGCTGGGACTGGCGCCGGGGCGGTGAGACTCCGGCTCCGGCGCGACCGCCCGGGGCAGGAGCCCCGTCGGTGGGGCCGCCGACCAGGCCGGGGGCTGACCGCACACCCCTCCCCTCGCCAGGCAGCGGGCCGACACCGGTTTGGCCGGCGTCTGCTGGCGGGCCGACACCGGGCTGGCCGGCGTCTGCTGGCGGGCCGGCACCGAGTTGGCCGGCGTCGGCTGCGGGCGGGCCCCAAGATCGGAAGAGGGTCGGTTAGGGAAAGGG
>NZ_JAKKFF010000230.1 GCF_022229015.1 Micromonospora foliorum | reverse complement strand
AGCACCGCCGGGTCGCGGTCGGGGCGACGCGCCGGGTCGGCGCGGGCGAACCACGCGAGGTCAGCACCCCGGCACCGGCGGGCCGGAGCCGACCCGCCGGCCCGTCATGACGGACCGGGTTGGTTGCTGACAGAATTATCGCCATGTCCGACGTTCCCGCCCGGCCCCGCGTCTTCTCCGGCATCCAGCCGACAGCCGACTCGTTCCACCTCGGCAACTATCTGGGCGCGGTGCGGCACTGGGTGGCGCTACAGGACACCCACGACGCGTTCTACTGCGTGGTGGACCTGCACGCCATCACCGCGGGGCACGACCCGGCGCTGCTGCGCCAGCGGACCCGGGTGGCCGCGGCCCAGCTCTTCGCGGTCGGGCTCGACCCGGAACGCAGCACCCTGTTCGTCCAGTCGCAGGTGCCCGAGCACCCGCAGTTGGCCTGGGTGCTCGGCTGCATCACCGGCTTCGGCGAGGCCAGCCGGATGACCCAGTTCAAGGACAAGTCGCAGAAGCAGGGCAACGAGCGGGCCAGCGTCGGGCTGTTCACCTATCCGGTCCTGCAGGCCGCCGACATCCTGCTCTACCAGGCCAACGCGGTGCCGGTCGGCGAGGACCAGCGCCAGCACCTGGAGCTCTCCCGGGATCTTGCCCAGCGGTTCAACTCGTTGTTCGGCGCGACGTTCACGGTGCCCGCGCCGCACATCGTCAAGGACACTGCCAAGATCACCGACCTGCAGGACCCGACCGCGAAGATGTCGAAGTCGTCGTCCTCGCCGGCCGGCATCATCGACCTGCTCGAAGACCCGGCCCGGTCCGCGAAGAAGATCCGTTCGGCGGTGACCGACACCGGTCGGGAGATCGTCTTCGACGCCGAGACCAAGCCGGGTGTGTCCAACCTGTTGACCATCCACTCGGCGCTCAGTGGCCGCAGCATCGACGAGCTGGTGGCCGCGTACGCGGGCCGTGGCTACGGCGACCTGAAGAAGGAGCTGGCCGGGGTGGTGACGGACTTCGTCCGTCCGATCCAGGAGCGCACCCGCGCCTACCTCGACGATCCGGCGCAGCTGGACAAGCTGCTCGCGGCCGGCGCGGAGAAGGCCCGTGCGGTGGCCGCGACGACCCTGCGGTCCGCGTACGAGCGGGTGGGGTTCTTCCCGCCCGTGCGCGGCGAGTAGGCCCGCGGTACAGGTGGACGGGTCGGTGGTCGGAGGGGCGGCGCGAAGCGTGGATCGCAGTGGCGGGGTGCCGCCGACCGGCGACACCATCCAGATCGGCATCGCGGTGGACATCCCCGAGCCGTGGGGTGCCCAGCTCACCCGGCGGCGGGTCGAGGCCGGTGATCCGCTGGCGGTGCCCGCGCACGTGACGTTGCTCGGTCCCACCGAGATCCGGACGGCCAACCTGCCGGCGGTCGAGCGGCACCTGGCCGCCGTCGCCGCCGCGCACCTGCCGTTCACGCTGCACCTGCGGGGCACCGGCACGTTCCGTCCGGTCACCCAGGTGGTGTTCGTCGCGGTGGCCGCCGGGATCAGTGAATGCGAGTTGCTGGCCGCGGCCATCGCCGCGGCGCCGGGCCTGCACCGCGAGCTCCGCTTCCCGTACCATCCGCACGTCACCGTGGCTCAGGACGTGGCACCGGAGGCCCTGGACAAGGTGTACGAGGATCTGGCCGACTTCTCCGCGATGTTCGAGGTCGACGCGTTCACCCTCTTCTCGCACAGCGGGCAGGCCAGGTGGCAGCCGCGTCGCGACTTCTGCCTCGGCACCTGAAGCGCCGGCAACCGGACCGCCGGCACCTGAAGCGCCGGCAACCGGACCGCCGGCACCTGAAGCGCCGGCAACCGGACCGCCGGCACCTGATGCGGCGGCGACGCGCCGGCCGGCGAGCATCGGGAGCCGGTTGCCCCTACAGCGGTGGGAGATCGGCGAGGATGATCGCGTGAACGTGATCGGCCGGATTGAGGCGGGCATCGACCGCTGGGTGAGCGCCGCGCGCCACCGGTCGGGGCTCTTCGATCATGTGTGGCGGGCCGGCGTGCTGTACGGCGAGGTGCTGGCCGGTCGGTTGGCCGCCGCGATCGCCTACTACGGCTTCTTCGCGGTGTTCGCCCTCGCCCTGGTCGCGTTCTCCATCTTCGGCGCGATCCTGGAGGACAACGACGAGGTCAGCGCGGCGGCGGCCGACTTCCTCAAGGAGAATCTGCCGTTCCTGGACGCCGAGCAGATCGCCAACTCCAGCGGCACGGTCGGGGTGGTCGGCCTGGTGATCCTGGTCTTCACCGGGATCGGCTGGGTGGAGGCGATCCGGTCCTCCCAGCGGCTGATGTACCAGCTCAACCAGCAGCCGGGCAATCTGGTGGTGCGGCGGCTCGTCGACCTGGGCGTGATGATCGGCGTCTTCGTGCTGCTCGGCGTCTCGGTCGCGGCGGTGGACGCGTTGGAGTCGCTGCTGCGGTTCCTGCTGCGCAGCACCGGCTCGGTCGGTCTGACCACCATCAGCGCGGTGCTCAGCGTGCTGGTCAACACCGTGCTCGCCACCGCGCTGCTGCTGGCCGTGCCCCGGCTGCGGATGAGCCGGTCCCGGCTGCGCCCGGTGGTGGTGCTGGTGGCGGTCGGTATCACGCTGCTGAACACCGTCGGGCGGTACTACGTGGTGCGGACCGAGCGGAACCCGGCGTACACGGTGGTGGCCGGCGCCGTCGGTCTGCTGCTCTACCTCTACCTGCTCAACCAGCTGGTGCTGTTCGGCGCGGCGCTCCTCGCGACCAGCACCAACGGCCGAGTCGTGGACCTGGCGGAAACTCCCGCGCCGGCGAAGGATGTCGACGAGGGCATCGATCCCGGTACGCCGGGCGGTGCGGGCTGATGACGGAGGGCGCGCAGGTGCTGATCTCGGTCGACCCGGACTCGTCGGTGCCCCCGTACGAGCAGGTGCGCGTGCAGATCGCCGAGCTGATCGGCGACGGCCGGTTGCCGGTGGGCGGCCGACTGCCGACCGTCCGGCAGCTCGCCGCCGACCTGCGGTTGGCCGCGAACACGGTGGCCCGCGCCTACCGGGAGTTGGAGGTGGCCGGGCTGCTGGAGACCCGGGGGCGCAACGGCACCTTCGTCGCCCCCGGGCGGGACGACGCCGTCGACCGGTTGCAGCGCGCGGCGGCCGGCTACGCGGCGGAGGCG
>NZ_JAKKFF010000023.1 GCF_022229015.1 Micromonospora foliorum | reverse complement strand
GGTGGAGAGCCGGTGCGCGATGACGAAGCTGGTCCGGTCCGAGCGCAGCGCGGCCATCGCCCGTTGCAGCAGCACCTCGGTGCGGGTGTCCACCGAGCTGGTGGCCTCGTCCAGGATCAGCAGCGACGGCTCGGCGAGGAACGCGCGCGCGATGGTGATGAGCTGCTTCTCGCCGGCGCTGACGTTGCTGCCATCCTCGTCGATGACCGTGTCGTAGCCGTCGGGCAGGCTGCGCACGAACCGGTCCACGAAGGTGGCCTGGGCCGCGGCGAGGATCTCCTCCTCGGTCGCGTCCGGCCGCCCGTAGGCGATGTTGTCCCGGATGGTGCCGCCGAACAGCCAGGTGTCCTGGAGCACCATGCCGATCCGGCCGCGCAGGTCGTCGCGGCGCATCGTGGTGATGTCCACCCCGTCGAGCGTGATCCGGCCGGCGTCCAGTTCGTAGAACCGCATCACCAGGTTGACCAGTGTGGTCTTGCCGGCCCCGGTCGGGCCGACGATGGCCACGGTGTGCCCCGGCTCGGCGACCAGCGACAGGTCGTCGATCAGCGGCTTGTCCGGCTCGTAGCGGAACGAGACGTGCTCGAACTCGACCCGACCGTGCGGGTCGGTGACCTTGGCCGGCGCGACCGGGTCGGGGGTCTGCTCGTCCGCGTCGAGCACGGCGAAGACCCGCTCGGCCGACGCCACCCCGGACTGGAGCAGGTTGGCCATCGAGGCGAGTTGGGTGAGCGGCTGCGTGAACTGGCGGGAGTACTGGATGAACGCCTGCACGTCGCCGAGGCTCATCGTGCCGGAGGCGACCCGCAGCCCGCCGACCACGGCGATCGCCACGTAGCTGAGGTTTCCGATGAACATCATCGACGGCATGATGATCCCGGAGATGAACTGCGCCCCGAAGCTGGCCCGGAACAACTCCTCGTTCTTCGCGTGGAAGGCGGCCTCGACCTCACGCTGCCGGCCGAAGACCTTCACCAGCTCGTGACCGGTGTACGCCTCCTCGATCTGGCCGTTCAACTCCCCGGTGTGCGTCCACTGGGCGATGAACTGCTTCTGCGAACGCTTGGCGATGCGCTGGGTGACAAGCACCGACAGCGGCACCGCGACCAGCGCCACCAGGGCCAGCACCGGCGAGATCCAGAACATCACGGCCAGCACGCCGACGACTGTCAGCAGTGAGGTGAGCAGCTGGCTGAGGGTCTGCTGGAGGCTGGTGGAGATGTTGTCGATGTCGTTGGTGACCCGGCTGAGCAACTCACCGCGCGGCTGCCGGTCGAAGTAGGGCAGCGGCAGCCGGTTGAGCTTCTCCTCCACCTCGGCGCGCAGCCGCAGCACGGTGCGCTGGACCACGCCGTTGAGCAGCCAGCCCTGCCACCAGGACAGCAGGCTCGCCGCCAGGTAGAGCCCGAGCGCCAGCAGCAGCACCCGACTCAGAGCGCTGAAGTCGATGCCCACCCCGGGGACCACGTCCATCCGGGCCAGCATGTCGGCGAAGCTGTCGTTACCGCTGGCCCGGGCCGCCGCGACGGCCTGCTCGGCGGTGGTGCCGGCGGGCAGTTGCCGGCCGATCACCCCGCTGAAGATCAGGTCCGTGGCGTGGCCGAGGATCTTCGGCCCGGCCACGCTGAACCCGACGCTCACCACCGCGAGGGTGATGATCGCGGCCAGGTGCAGTCGGTGCGAGCGCAGCCGGCCGAGCAACCGTCGGGCCGACGGTCCGAAGTTCATCGACTTCTCGGCGGGCATCCCGGCGCCCATCCACGGCGGGCCGCCGCCCTGGCGTCCGGGTGGCAGCCGCTTCGGCGTCGCCGCGTCGCCGCCGGTCTCCGGCGCGGTTTCCCCGCCGGGTTGCTGCGCGGTCTCATCCGGCGTCCGTCCGTCGCCGGCCGGCTTCTGACTGGGTACGGCCGCGGTGCGCGGCTCGTCATGCTCGCTCATGCCGCCACCTCCGTGGTCTGCTGCGAGGCCACGATCTCCGCGTACGTCGGGCAGGTGTCCAACAGTTCCGCATGTCGTCCCACTCCGACGACCCCTCCGTTTTCCAGGACGATGATCTGATCGGCGTCGATGATCGTGGAGACCCGCTGGGCCACGATCACCACCGCCGACTGCGCCGTGACCGGCCGCAGTGCCGCTCGCAGCCGCGCGTCGGTGCCCAGGTCGAGCGCGGAGAACGAGTCGTCGAAGAGGTAGATCTCCGGCTGTCGGACCAGGGCCCGGGCGATGGCCAGGCGCTGCCGCTGCCCACCGGAGACGGTGGTGCCGCCCTGCGCGATCGGGGCGTCCAGCCCGCCGGGCATCTGGGCCACGAAGTCCCGGGCCTGGGCGATCTCCAACGCCGTCCACAGCTCCTCGTCGGTGGCGTCCGGGTTGCCGTAGCGCAGGTTGCTGGCGACCGTCCCGGTGAACAGGTACGGCCGCTGCGGTACCAGGCCGATGCGTCGCCACAGCTCGTCCGGCGCCAACTCCCGCACGTCCACCCCGTCGACAAGCACCGCGCCGGCGGTGACGTCGACCAGGCGGGGGATCAGGGACAGCAGCGTCGTCTTGCCCGCGCCGGTGCTGCCGATGATCGCCGTGGTGGTGCCCGGGGTCGCCCGGAAGGAGATGTCGCGCAGCACCGGCTCCACCGCTCCCGGGTACTGGAAGCGCACCCCGCGCAGCTCCAGCTCGGCTCGGGTGGGCAGCTCGGCGACCGGCGCGGCGGCCGGGACCACCGAGGAGTCGGTGTCCAGCACCTCGACGATCCGCTCGGCGCAGACCGCCGCGCGCGGCACCATCATCAGCATGAAGGTGGCCATCATGACCGCCATCAGGATCTGCATCAGGTACTGCAGGAACGCGGTGAGCGCGCCGACCTGGATCGCGCCGGCGTCCACCCGCTGCGCGCCGAACCAGAGCACCGCCACGCTGGAGACGTTCAGCACCAGCATGACCACCGGGAAGATCAACGCCAGCAACCGACCGGTACGCAGGGCGGTGGCGGTCAGGTCGGCGTTGGCGACGCCGAAGCGGTCCGTCTCGTACGGCTCCCGGACGAATGCGCGGACCACCCGGATGCCGGTGATCTGCTCCCGCAGCACCCGGTTGACCGTGTCGATGCGGGTCTGCATCAGCCGGAAGCCCGGCACCATCCGACGGATGATCGCGCCGAGGGCGATGGCCAGCACCGGCACGCTGACCAGCATCAGCCAGGAGAGCCCGACGTCCTCGCGCAGCGCCATGAACACGCCGCCGACGCTCATGATCGGTGCGGCGACCAGCATCGTGCAGCTCATCAACACGAGCATCTGCACCTGCTGCACGTCGTTGGTGTTGCGGGTGATCAGCGACGGCGCCCCGAACCGGGCCACCTCGCGGGCGGAGAAGCGGTTGACGTGCCCGAACAGCCCGGCGCGTACGTCGCGACCGAAGCCCATCGCGACCCGGGCGCCCAGGTAGACGGCGGCGATCGAACAGACGATCTGGATCAGGCTGACCAGCAGCATCCAGCCGCCGGTGCGCACGATGTAGTCGGTGTCGCCCCGGGCCACGCCCTGGTCGATGATGTCCGCGTTGAGGCTGGGCAGGTAGAGCGAGGCCATGGTGCCCACGAACTGGAGCAGCACGACCGCCAGCAACGGTCTCTGATAGGTGCGCAGTTGGCCGCGCAGGAGTCGAATCAGCACGCCGGGTCCTTCGTTTCGGTAGGGCGTCCGGTCATCCGCGGGTCGTCTCCGCTGCCGATGACCTCAAGCAGGAACTCCCGGATCACCTCGGCCTTCGCCGGGTCGGCGTCGACCGAGGTGAGGGGCCGTCCGGAGTGCATGAGCGCGCCGAGCGCGGCCACCCGTTCCCGCCCGGCGGGGGTGATGGCGAGTCGGATGCTGCGTCGGTCGTTGTCGTCGCGCTGCCGCTCGACCAGACCGTCGCGCTCAAGCGTGTCGACGATGCCGGTGAGGGTCGCCGGGCGGACGAACCCCTTCTCGGCGACCGCCCGGTGGGGCAGCTCGCCGTGTCGGGCGAGCGTCATCAGGGTGATCATGCCGGCCTGGGTGAGGCCGTGCTCCTCGGCGAGGTAGCGGTTCCACCGCTGCCCGACCAGGTGCCCGGCCACCACCAGGAGTCGGCCCAGCGGCACGTCCTGGAGGGTCACGAGTTCCACGACAGGTAGGTTAGCCCCCTGATAGTCAGGCACCAAACGAAATTGCCGTGGCGGCGGCCACAAACACGATCTGCAGGGCGGTGCGCTGCCCGAGCGGGGTGACCGGGCGGCCGGCGAGGGTCAGTTCGCGACGGGCGGCCGAGACATTGGCCGGGAACATGGCGAGCATGAGCAGGCCGAGCCCGGCCGCCGCCACCCGGGCGGTCGCCGGTACCAGAAGGCCGACCGCGCCGACCAGCTCCAGCGCGCCGGTGACGGTGACCAGCAGGTCCGGCCGGGGCAGTCGGGGCGGGACCATCGCGATCAGGTCGGCGCGGCGCTGACCGGCGAAGTGCGCGACGGCGGTCAGCGTGAACATCACGGCCAGCCCGACGCGCAGCGCGGGAATCCAGCCGTCCAGTGCGGAGACGCCGGCCAGGCCGGTGAGTCGGGCCAGCGCCGTGCCGACGATCAGGGCGATCAGGGGTGCCATCGGAATCCTCCTCGTGAAACTTGTCAGTGGCAAGATTGCCCGCCAGCGGCGCATCTTGTCAATGGCAAGATAGGATTCGGGGATGACCGACTCGCGCGCCTACCACCACGGCGACCTGCGCCGCGCCCTGCTCGCCGCGGCGCTGGAGGCCATCGAGGAGGTCGGGCCCGCCGCGCTGAGCCTGCGCGACCTGGCCCGTCGGGCCGGTGTCTCGCACGCCGCGCCCGCACACCACTTCGGCGACAAGGCGGGCCTGCTCACCGCGCTCGCCGCGCAGGGCTTCGACCTGCTGGCCCGGACGTTGACCGAGGCGGACGACGACCTGCTGGAGGCCGGTGTCGCGTACGTCGACTTCGCCGTCACGCGCCGCGCGTACTTCGAGGTGATGTTCCGGCCGGAGCTCCACCGGGCCGACGACGCCGAGCTGGTCGCCGCCCGGGGCCGGGCGGGTGCCGCCCTCCGCTCCGGGGTGGCGGCGCTACCCACCGGCGGCGCGCCCGCCGACACCGACCGGGACGCGCTCGCGGCCTGGTCGATCGCGCACGGCTTCGCCACCCTCTGGCTGGCCGGCGCCCTGCCCGACCGCGTGGGCGACAACCCCCGAGAGGCAGCCCGCGCCGTCCTGAGCCGACTGGCGACCTAACCCCGCCCCGCCTTATCCCGCCCCCGTCCCCCGGCGTCGATCATGGAGTGGTGGTGGGCGGTTCGCCCATCGCTGCCCCTTTTGGGAGGCACCACAACTCCATGATCGACGCGCCGGGGCGCGCGGGGCTGGGATCACCAGCTGGTGGGGAGGGGCATTCCTTCGGTGAAGCCGGCGGCGCTCTGCACGCCGACGATGGCCCGCTCGTGGAACTGGGTCAGGTTCCGTGCGCCGGCGTAGGTGAAGGCGCTGCGGACCCCCGCGATGATCTCGTCGATCAGGTCCTCGACGCCGGGGCGGGCCGGGTCCAGGTGCATCCGGGCCGAGGAGATGCCCTCCTCGAACACTGCCTTGCGGGCCCGGTCGTACGGGCTGTCGTCGGCGGTTCGGGCGCTGACCGCCCGAGCCGAGGCCATCCCGAAGCTCTCCTTGTACCGCCGGCCGTCCGCGTCGGTGTACAGGTCACCCGGGGACTCGTAGGTGCCGGCGAACCAGGAGCCGATCATCACGTTCGACGCGCCGGCGGCGAGCGCGAGCGCCACGTCCCGGGGGTGCCGCACCCCGCCGTCGGCCCACACGTGCCGGCCCAGTTGGCGGGCGGCGTCCGCGCAGTCGAGCACGGCGGAGAACTGCGGTCGACCCACGCCGGTCATCATCCGGGTGGTGCACATCGCGCCGGGGCCGACGCCGACCTTGATGATGTCCGCCCCCGCCTCCACCAGGTCGCGTACGCCCTCGGCGGTGACCACGTTGCCGGCCGCCACCGGCACCCCCGGGTCCAGCTTGCGGACCGCCTGGAGTGCGGAGATCATCCGTGCCTGGTGGCCGTGCGCGGTGTCCACGACCAACGTGTCCACCCCTGCCTCCAGCAGCGCCGCCGCCTTGCCGGTCACGTCACCGTTGATCCCGACGGCCGCCGCGATCCGAAGCCGACCCCGGTCGTCCACGGCCGGGGTGTAGAGGGTGGCGCGCAACGCGCCCTGCCGGGTCAGCACCCCGACCAGCCGGCCCTCGGCGTCCACCACCGGGGCGAGTCGGCGACGGCCCGCCGAGAGCAGGTCGAACCCGGTACGCGGGTCCGCGTCCGCCGGGACGGTGTGCAGCTCGGTGGACATCACGTGCCGCAGCTGGGCGAACCGGTCCACGCCCGTGGTGTCCGCCTCGGTGACCACACCCATCGGCCGGCCGGCGTCGTCGACCACGATCACCGCACCGTGCGAGCGCTTGGGCAGCAGGTGGATGGCGTCGCCCACGGTCTCGGTCGGGCCCAGCGTGATCGGCGTGTCGTAGACCAGGTGGCGCTGCTTGACCCAGGCGACGACGTTCGCCACCACCTCGATCGGTATGTCCTGCGGGATCACCGCGATGGCACCTCGGCGGGCGACCGTCTCCGCCATCCGCCGTCCGGCGACCGCGGTCATGTTCGACACCACCAACGGGATGGTGGTGCCGGTGCCGTCGCCGGTGGAGAGGTCGACGTCGAGCCGGGAACCCAGATCGGAGCGGGCCGGCGCCATGAAGACGTCGGTATAGGTCAGGTCGTGCGCGGGAGCCGCGCCGTGAAGGAACCGCACCCGGCAATCATTCCCGCTCGCGGTCAGTTCCACCGCTGGTGGTCGTGGAAAACACTCGCACCGCCGTTGCTCCCGGTCCCGATGGCGTCGTCGATGCCCGCGAACCGGGCAGCCGACCAGGAGTGGCACGGCGAGCCCGACCGGGTACGAACCGGTCAGCCCAGCAGGAGCGCCACGGCGAGCCCGGCCATCACGACGGCGATGACCGCGTCCAGCACCCGCCAGGCGACGGCGCGGGCGAGCAGCGGCGCGAGGCGCTGGGCGCCGACGCCGAGTGCGGTGAACCAGACCACGCTGGCCAGGACGGCACCGGCGCCGAAGACCCACCGGTGTGGGTGTTGTTGGGCCACGCCGCCGAGGAGCAGCACGGTGTCCAGGTAGACGTGGGGGTTCAGGTAGGTGAAGGCGGCGCAGGCCAGCAGGGTCGCCCCCAACGTGGCCGGTGGCCGATCGGTGGGCAGCAGGGCACCGGGACGCACGGCGCGGCGGGCGGCGAGCACCGCGTAGCAGAGCAGGAAGGCCGCGCCGCCCCAGCGGATCGCCGTCAGGAGGCCCGGTCGGCCGGTCACCAGCGACCCGACCCCGGCCACCCCCGCCATGATCAGCAGCGCGTCCGACGCGGCACAGGTCAGCACCACGGGTACGACGTGCTCGCGTCGCAGGCCCTGGCGCAGGACGAAGGCGTTCTGGGCGCCGATGGCGACGATGAGCGCGATGGAGATCGAGAAGCCGGCGACGGCGGAGGTGAACACGGGCTCGACGCTAGGGCCGTCGACCGCCACCAGTCCAACTAAAGATTCTGACGCAACTTAAGCTCAACTAATGAATGGTCTCGACTCGGCGCAGCTACGGACGCTCGCGGCGGTGGTGGCGGAGGGCAGCTTCGACGCGGCGGCCCGGCTGCTGCACGTCACGCCGTCCGCGGTGAGCCAACGGATCAAGGCGCTGGAGGAGACCGTCGGTCAGGTGCTGGTCCGCCGGGCCCGCCCGTGCGTGGCAACCGACGCCGGCCGCCCGCTGCTGCGCCTGGCCGGCCAGCTCGCGCTGCTCGAACGGGAGGCGCTGGCCGACGCCCGTGGCCCGCTTGGCGGCGGTGGCCGGATCCGGGTCGCCGTGGTGGTCAACGCGGACTCACTTGCCACCTGGTTCCCCGCCGCGTTGGCCCGGCTGCCCCAGCGGGCCGGGCTCTCGTTCGACCTGCGACAGGACGACCAGGACCATACCGCCGAACTGCTCCGCGACGGTTCGGTGACGGCGGCGGTCACCGCCCAGCGGGAGGCCGTGCAGGGCTGCCGGGTGCTGCGGCTTGGGTCCATGCGCTACCGCACACTGGCCACGCCGGAATTCGCGGCGGCCCACTTCGCCGGAGGGCTCACCGCCGCCGCGCTGGCGAGCGCCCCGCTTGTCGTCTTCGACCGGAAGGACCGGGTGCAACACCGGTTCATTCGGACGGTGGCCGGTCGACCGCTCGACCCGCCGGTGCACTACGTACCGTCGATCCCGGCGTTTAGCGAAATGATCAGGCTCGGGTTGGGCTGGAGTATGGTGCCGGAACAGATCGCCCAGGCAGACCTGGCCGCCGGTCACTGTGTCGACCTCGCGCCGGGCCGACACCTCGACGTCCCGCTCTACTGGCAGCACTGGCGGCTGGAGTCGGACGTGCTGAACGCCCTGACCGCCGCCGTCCGCGCTGTCGCCGCCGAGACCCTGCGCTGACTGCCCGCCGGGCGGCTCAGGCGATGGTGCAGATGGGGGCGCCAGCGGTGAGTACGGCACCGACCTCGGCTCTGAGCCCGCTGACCGTGCCCGCCTTGTGAGCGTGCAGCGGCTGCTCCATCTTCATCGCCTCCAACACCACGACGAGGTCACCCTCGGCCACGGTGTCGCCGTCCGCCACCGCGATCTTGACGATGGTGCCCTGCATCGGCGAGGTGAGCGCGTCGCCGCCGACCGGGGCGCCCGCCTTGGCACCGCCGCCGCGCCGGGCCGGCTTGCGGGAGGCGGGGGACGCGGTGGTCGTACTCCCGCCGAAGCCGGCGGGGAGGCTGACCTCGAGGCGCTTGCCACCCACCTCGACCACGACGGTGTCGCGGTCGGCCGGTGCCTCGGCGGCGCCGGCGGCGGCGGTGAACGGCGGCACGGTGTTGTGGAACTCGGTCTCGATCCACCGGGTGTGCACGGTGAACGGCTCGGCGGTGAACGCCTCGTCCCGCACGACGAGCCGGTGGAACGGCAGCGCGGTGGCCATCCCGTCGAGGACCATCTCGTCCAGCGCGCGGCGGGCGCGCTCCAGCGCCTCGGTCCGCGTCTCACCCGTGATGATCACCTTGGCGAGCAGTGAGTCGAAGTTGCCGCCGATCACGTCGCCGGCCGAGATGCCGGTGTCGACCCGCACACCCGGCCCGCTGGGCAGGCGCAGCGCGGTGACCGTGCCCGGGGCGGGCAGGAAGTTGCGGCCCGGGTCCTCGCCGTTGATCCGGAACTCGATCGCGTGCCCGCGCGGCGTCGGGTCCTCGGTGATCCGAAGCTTCTCGCCGTCGGCGATCCGGAACTGCTCGCGGACCAGGTCGATGCCGGCGGTCTCCTCGGTGACCGGGTGTTCGACCTGGAGTCGGGTGTTGACCTCCAGGAAGGAGATGGTGCCGTCCACGCCGACCAGGTATTCCACGGTGCCGGCGCCGTGGTAGCCGGCCTCGCGGCAGATCGCCTTGGCGCTCTCGTGGATCTGCGCGCGCTGGGCGTCGGTGAGGAACGGCGCGGGCGCCTCCTCGACGAGCTTCTGGTGACGTCGCTGCAACGAGCAGTCCCGGGTGCCCACCACGATCACGTTGCCGTGCTGGTCGGCGAGGACCTGCGCCTCGACGTGCCGGGGCTGGTCGAGGTACCGCTCGACGAAGCACTCGCCCCGACCGAACGCCGCGACCGCCTCCCGGGTGGCCGACTCGAACAGCTGGGGGATCTCCTCCATCGTGCGGGCGACCTTGAGGCCGCGCCCACCGCCACCGAAGGCGGCCTTGATGGCGACCGGCAGGCCGTGGTCGACGGCGAACGCCATCACCTCGTCGGGGCTGGCCACCGGGTCCGGGGTGCCGGGGACCAGCGGCGCGCCGGCCCGCTGGGCGATGTGCCGGGCGGTGACCTTGTCGCCCAGGTCGCGGATCGCCTGCGGGGTGGGGCCGATCCAGGTCAGCCCGGCGTCGATGACGGCCTGGGCGAAGTCGGCGTTCTCACTGAGGAAGCCATAACCCGGGTGTACGGCGTCGGCGCCGGCCCGGGCGGCGACGTCGAGCAGCTTGTCGATGCGCAGGTAGGTCTCGGTCGCGCTGTCCCCGCCGAGCGCGTACGCCTCGTCCGCGAGGGTGGCGTGCAGGGCGTCGCGGTCGGAGTCCGCGTACACGGCGACGCTGCCCAGGCCGGCGTCGCGGCACGCGCGGATCACCCGGACGGCGATCTCGCCGCGGTTGGCGATGAGTACCTTGCGCACCTTCGTGGCTCCTCCCGGGCAGGTTACTGACGGGGAGTGTATCGGCCGCCCACCGCGGCCCTAACGATCGCTCAGTGTGGGATGCCGCACTGCACCCACCACGGTTTAGTCAAACTTGGCTATTACGCTTATCGGGTGTCTTCGACTCGGATGATGATTCTCGGTCTGGTGCGGTGGATGCAGCCCGTGCACGGCTACGACGTGCGCCGCGAGCTGCTGAGCTGGAGCGCCGACAAGTGGGCGAACGTGCAGCCCGGATCGATCTATCACGCCCTGCGCAAGCTCACCGAGGAAGGGCTGCTCCGCGCCGTCGCGACCGAGCAGGTGGGTGCCCGTCCGGCGCGCACCACGTACGAGGTGACGGTCAAGGGGGAGGACGAGTTCGAGACGCTGCTGCGCAACTCCTGGTGGACCATCAGCGAGCCCGCCGACCCGTTCGTGGCGGCCTTCTCCTTCCTGCCGGCCATGCCGCGCGCCGAGGCTGCCGCCGCCCTGCGTAACCGGGCCAACCTGCTGCGCGCCGGCGTCGAGTCGATGCGCGCCTCGCTGGAGTCGGACTGGGTGCGCAACCGCAAGCCGGCGCACGTGGGCTGGATGTTCGAGCTGTGGTCGGCGCGGGCGGAGGCGGAGATGAGCTGGTGCGAGCGGATCGCCGAGCGGATCGATTCCGGAGTGTCGTACCTGCCCGCTGAGCTGGACGAAGCGCAGGGTTGGTCAGGGTGGAGGGACGGCGCGCAGCCGCCCGGCACCGACGCGGAATAATCAACGTTGACTAGAAACGCTATATCGCGTTAGCCTGCTGACGGCACAGCGGGGGAGTGCGCCGTCCGGCGTCGTCCCACTCGACGGCCGGCCCCGACCGGCCCGAACGACCAGGAGCAGAAATGATCGAGACCAGGGGGCTGCGGAAGTCGTTCCGCTCCCGCGCGGGTCGAGAGACGAAGACGGTGGACGCCGTGCGGGGCGTCGACCTTGACGTTGCCAAGGGCGAGATCTTCGGCTTCCTCGGCCCGAACGGCGCCGGCAAGACCACCACGCTGCGGATGCTCGCCACGCTTATCGAGCCGGACGGCGGCGAGGCCACCATCGCGGGCGCCGACCTGCGCAAGGACCCGGCCGAGGTGCGCCGCCGCATCGGGTACGTCCCGCAGGGCGGCAGCACCTGGGACGAGTCCACCGCCCGCGAGGAGCTGGTGCTGCACGCCCGGATGTACGGCATCAGCAAGGCCGACGCACAGCGGCGCGCCGCCCGCGCCCTGGACGCCTTCCAGCTCACCGAGTACGCCGACCGTAAGTGCAAGACCTACTCCGGCGGCCAGCGTCGCCGGGTGGAGATCGCCCTCGGCATCATCCACGAGCCGAAGATCGTCTTCCTGGACGAGCCGACCACCGGCCTCGACCCGCAGAGCCGCGCCCACATGTGGGACGAGATCCGGCGGCTCCGCGCCGACGGGATGACCGTCTTCATCACCACGCACTACCTGGACGAGGCCGACGCGCTCTGCGACCGGATCGCGATCATGGACAACGGCGAGGTGGTGGCAGAGGGCACGCCGACCGCGCTCAAGCGGGAGATCTCCGGCGACGTGGTGCTGGTCGGTCTCGACCTGGCCGCCACCCCGCAGGCCGCCCAGACGCTCGACGGCGAGCCGTACGTCAACAAGCTGGAGACGGTCGACGAGGGCGGCCTTCGCCTCTACGTCGACGAGGGCGCCACCGCCATCCCGCAGGTGCTGCGCCGACTCGACCACGCCGGGCTGGAGCTGCGCTCGATCGAGCTGCACCGACCCAGCCTGGACGACGTCTTCCTCACCAAGACCGGCCGCTCGCTGCGCGAGTCCTGACCACCGGAGACGACTCTCATGAAATTCGCCCGTGACACGTGGCTGATCTTCCAGCGCCAGACCCAACTCCTGCTGCGTAACCCGGTCTGGGTCTTCGTCGGCGTGTTCCAGCCGGTCATGTACCTGCTGCTCTTCGCCCCGCTGCTCAAGCCCGCACTGAACGCGCCCACCCAGGCCGCCGCCTACAAGATCTTCGTACCGGGCCTGCTGGTGCTGTTGGCCATCTTCGGTGGCCTGTTCCAGGGCTTCGGCCTGATCGCCGAGCTGCGAGCCGGCGTCATCGAACGCTCCCGGGTCACCCCGATCAGCCGGCTCGCCCTGCTGCTCGGCCGCTCGCTGCGCGACGTGGTCTCGCTCATGGTGCAGGCGGTCATCATCACGCTGCTGGCGCTCCTGTTCGACCTGCGGGTGTTCATCGGGGACCTGCTGCTGGCGTACCTGATGCTCGCCCTGATCGCCCTCATGACCTCGGCCGTCTCCTACGGCGTCGCCCTCAAGGTCAAGAGCGAGGACGCGCTGGCCCCGCTGATGAACACCGTGGCGCAGCCGGTGCTGCTGCTCTCCGGCATCCTGCTGCCGCTGACCTTCGCACCCGGCTGGTTGCAGGGCATCGCCAACTGGAACCCGTTCTCCTGGGCGGTCGACGGCACCCGGGCACTGTTCGCCGGTGACCTGGGCAGCGACAAGGTCTGGCAGGGCCTCAGCATCACCGCGGTCCTGGCCGCGCTGGGTGTCTACTGGGCGGCCCGCCAGTTCGCCCGCAGCGTCCGCTGACGCTGGCTTTCGCTCTTGCTGGGATATCGGGGTGTCCCCTGGTGGGGACACCCCGATATACCTGTTCGGCGCTCGTTTGTTGCGCTCAGCGGTTGTCGGCGGTCAGCGGACCCGGGCGAGGGTCAGGCCGTCCGCGATCGGCAGCATCACCGGGTCCACCCGTACGTCGGCGAGGACCTCGTCGTTGAACGCGGCGATGGCCCGGTCACCGGCGTCCTGCGGGGCGATGACCCGCCCACCCCGCAACACGTTGTCGACGGCGATCACCCCACCCGGACGCATCCGGGGCACCAGCTCCGCCCAGTAGATCGGGTAGCCGGTCTTGTCCGCGTCGATGAATGCGAAGTCCAGGTGCCGCTCGTGCGGCAACTCCCGCAGCCCGTCCGCGGCCTGGCCGATGCGCAGGTCGATCAGGTCCTGCACGCCGGCCCGCGCCCAGTAGCGCCGGGCGATGCCGGTGAACTCCTCGGAGATGTCGAAGCAGGTCAACCGCCCACCCTCGGGCAACCCGCGGGCGATCGCCAGCGACGAGAGCCCGGTGAACGTGCCGACCTCGACGGCCTGCCGTACGTCGAGCAGCCGGGTGAGGAACGTCAGGAACGCGGCCTGCTCCGGCGCCACCTGCATGGTGGCGTGCTCCGGCAGCACCGACCGGGTCTCCTCGGCCAGATCACGGATGATCTCGTCCGGCGGGGAGCCGTGTGCGACCAGATAGGCGTGCAGCTCGTTGGTGAGCGGGATCGACTTGGTGGTCATGACCGGACGTTACCGAGCGGCTCGACCGTTTGGCCGCCCGGCGCGACAGTCGTCCACAGGTCGGTGATCCGCAGATCCAGCTCGGCGAGCAGCCGACGCAGCAGCGGCATCGACAGCCCGACCACCGTCCCCGGGTCGCCCTCGATCCGCTCCACGAACGGCCCACCCAGCCCGTCGATCGTGAACGCGCCCGCCACCGCCAGCGGCTCACCCGTGGCCACGTACGCGGCGATCTCGTCGTCACTGATGTCAGCGAAGTGGACCGTGGTCGACGCGACCGCCTCCGCACGCCGCCCCGCGGCAACGTCAACCAGGCAGTGCCCGCTGTGCAGAACGCCGCTGCGCCCCCGCATCCGCAGCCACCGCCGGGTCGCGTCGGCCGCATCCGCCGGCTTGCCGAGGATCTCCCCGTCGAAGGCGAGCACCGAGTCGCAGCCGATCACCAACGTCCGCTGCTCGGCGGCCGGGTTCAGCCGGGTCAACACCGCCTGTGCCTTCAGACGAGCCAACTCCAGACACAACTCCTCGGCCCGCTCGGTCACCACCAGGGACTCGTCCACCCCGCTGACCAGCACCTCCGGCTCAATGCCGGCAGCCTGGAGCAACTTACGACGGGCAGGGCTCGCCGAAGCGAGCACGAGGCGAAGCGGCAAGGTCTCAGACACGAGCCCGACGTTACCGCCCAGCCCGCCACCAACATCGACACCCCGCCCAGCCGTCGCTGCCCCGGCCCGCCGGTGGTCGGCCCGCCGGTCTGACCTGGCGGGCCGGGCGACCGTGATCCACTAGCCCGGCCCAGGTGGCCAGGCCCCTCTGCTCGCCCGGCCTAGGCGGCCCGGGCCCCTCTGCTCGCCCGGCCTAGGCGGCGGCCTCTTGATCCACTCGCCTTTCAGGAAACCGCGGTATCCCCTCGCCCCGGACACCGCGGTTTCCTGGAACGCGAGTGGATCACTCCGTAACTGCCCTCGTCCAGCGCGAGGATCGGCTGGGTGTCGGCGATATCGGGGTATCCCGCCGTCCCGGACACCCCGACATCAAGAAACCCGAGTCGATCAACGATTCGTTGGTCGATCAGCGACTGATTCTGGGCGGCGGATCATCACCACGCCGGCGTCGCCGCGCTATCACGGCCCACCCGACCCCGACTGCCACGATCACCCCAAGGGTGGCCAGGCCGCGCGCGGTCGCGCCATCGCTCTCATCACCCGGCTGAGCGCCAGCCGTCGTGGTCGGCCCAGCACCGGCCGGAGCGCTCACCGATTCAAAACCCAGCGGCGGTACGTCTGCCGTCAGCGCCGCCACAAGATCGATCACTCCGTATCCGTACTCGTCGTCACGTCCAGGAGGGCCTTTGTCGACGGCGGTAGCCGTGAGCCGGTGCGCCACCTCCCGGGCCGGGAGGTACGGGTACTTGGACCTGATCAACGCAGCCGCGCCCGCCACGATGGCCGTCGCGCTCGACGTGCCAGTTCCCTTCGAGTATTTCCCGCCGTAGCTGGTGCTGTAGATGTCAATCGCAGGAGCGACCACATCGATCTTGGGTCCGGTGACTGAGATGGCAGCGTGTTGTCCAGCGCGATCGACACCCCCGACCGCGATAACGCCCTCTTCGCTAGCCGGATATGCAGTCGGGCTGTGGGGTGAATTACCCACTGATGCCACAACTGTGATATTTGCTGCGAGGGCGGATTTGATTGCTCGGACGAGTCGCGGTGTCGATGCGCCTCCGCTTGAGATGCTAATAACTTGAGCGTTGTTGGCTATCGCGTATTCGACGGCTGCGGCGAGATCGTCGGCTTCGCCGAAATTGTCCGCATCGGCCGCCTTTATTGGGAGAATTTTGGCCTTAGGTGCAATGCCGAGCGCGCCCGAACCTGTGCCCTTGCCGTGTGCCGCAATCAACCCCGCCATGCTTGTCCCGTGGCTGTTCGAGTCCTGCTGACCATTTCCCGAGCCACCCGCTACGGTGTCTGTGCCCTCGAGTAAATTTTTCCTGAGGTCAGGATGGGGATCGACGCCAGTGTCCGGAACCGCGACAGTGATGCCCTCGCCCTGGCTAATCGTCTGTGCTCGGGAGGCGTTCAGGAAGCGAAGGTGCCACTGGTCCTCGCGAATGCGCTCGGCTTGGCCCGGCTTGGATGCGCCGTGTATCGAAAATGGCCGGTCCTCCGTGGCCGTCCCAAGGGCCGCGATTGGCAGGACAATCGTGACTAGAATGGCTCGGGTAATGAGTAACATTACCGCGCGAAGCCGATAGCCGGGCCTGGATCGATGGGTCCTTCGTCGTCGGGTGGCCGGACGACCGGAGTCACCCCCTTTTCGGTCTCCCACGGGTTGTCGGGGTCCCAGCGGGGGCTGTTATCAGTCTGTCTGCCGGCGCGCGCAGGGTTTGGCTGCATAAAACCGGGACTCGTCAGGCCGGGGCCACCACCGATCGGTGGGATGCTCTGTGCCGCTGAAAGGCTGCGACCTGCGCCAGGTCGAGAACCAGCTCCTCCACTAGGTGCTGTGCCCGCGCCCCCACCCCCAATTACGCCGCCGATCGGGTTGACGCGCCGGGGCGAGTTCGATCCTGACCCGGGCTGGCCCAAACCGATTGGCGGTGGACCTCCGATGATGCCTCCCGGTGGCATGGCTCTATTGGAAATTGGGGGCGTCGATCGATGGGTAGGGCTTTCGGCCCCAGCCTGCTGCCTGCCAATTTGCCCTGACGGTGCATGGGGGGCCAGCTCGCCGACGGGTCGTATTGAGATGCCGGGCGGCGGGCTTACGGGAGCGCCGGGGGACGTTAGCGGAGGGCTCGCCAGTCCGGCTGGACTTGGGCTTGCCGTGCTCGGCGTTAAGGCCGCACCCACTCCACCCAGTACGGGCCCTACGCTCGGGGGAGTCAGAGCAGGCGTAGGGCCTGTATTAGATGTTTTCGGAGTCTGCGATGGCGGGGTTGTCGGCGCTATCGGCACTGCGACGACTGGGGGAATGGTCGGACTCTGCGCGCTCGTGTCATAAACGTCAGGATCATTCGGCTGATGGCCGGGTCGACGAGGTGGCGGGGGTGGTTTTTGGAGGGTTGCTTGGGCTTGTTGGAGTTCGCCGCTCAAGCTGAACATCATCGATCGGGCCTGTACGTTGAGCCGTTCGAGTTCCCCGTCAGCAACCGGTGGCTCGGTGACCCGGTTGCCCATCACCGCTTTCGGGTCGGCGGCCATCGACTCGTACGCCTGCTTCTGCTGGAACTTGGTCGCGTACTCCTCGTAGATCTTGCGGAGTGCGGCGCGGGTGGTGCCGATGGCCTGGGTTGCGGCGGAGAGTGCGGTGTAGTTCGCGGCGGCGGCGTCGTGGGTGCGCTGCACCTTGTCGATGAGTTCGTCGAGTTCGGCGAGGTACGTGCGGGAGGCGGCGCTGGTTTCGGGGGGCCACGCCTCGGCGAGGCCGCGTCGGTACTGCTGGAGGCGGCCGAGGTGGGTTTGCGCCAGGTCGCAGACCTTGCGCCAGCCGGCGACCTGCTTCCAGTGGTTGGCGGTGTCGTGGTCCTGGAGGCAGGCCCACATGCTGTTGACGTCCATGAGGTGCCAGTCGGTGAGGCCGGAGGTGCGGCCGGTGCCCCGTTCGATCACGGCAGGACCACCGGCCCTTCGGCGTCGGGGCTGGTCGGGTCGGTCAGTGTCGGCGTGGGGCCGCCGGGGAGGACGCTGGCCGGGTTGGCGAGGGCTCGTTGCACGTCCACCACTCGGGCGGCGGTGAAGGCGTCGCTGTCGGCGTAGTGGGTGGCGACCTGGTCGGCGGCGGCGGCGAGGTGGCCGGTGGCGCCTCGGACGGCGTACACCATGTCGGCGGTGGCCTGCTGCGTCTCGTGGTGCGCGTGCAGGAAGGTGACCAGCTCGATGAAGGCGTCGCACGGGTTGGGCAGCTTCGCGGACATGTCTTCGGCGATGTACGACAGGTGGGGCGCGTAGTTGCTCTCGACCTCGGCGGCGAGCCGGTCGGCGAATTCTCTGAGTTGGCTGATGTCGGCTTCGATGCCGCCGTAACCGCGTAGCCAGGGTGCTGGCCGGTCCTCTTCGGGGATCATGGATCCTCCCTACCCGTAACGGCACCGTTTCCCTGAGTGAGGTTAACGGCTCAACGCGACCCTGACAGCCCCCCGTACGGCGGGTCGGGTCAGCGGGGCAGGCCGGCGGCACGCCACCCACGGGGGCTGCCGGGTCGACCGCTGCGCGCCCAGGCGGACGTGGTTGCCGGCGCGGGGGCGGCGGCCGGACGGGTCCGGACGAGGATCGCCCCCACCAGAGCGGCCAACTCCTCGGCGGTGGGCACGCCGCGGACGACCCGGAACAGCGGCTCTTCGGCAGACATGCCGCCAGGGTACGCGGCGCGAAGTTACGCGAAGCGCACAGTGGCGTGCCGGCGGTGTGAGCGTCAGCCGGTCCGGGTACCGTCTCACCGATGTCGAACGCGCTTCCCCAACTCGTCGCTGACCGATACCGGCTTCTTTCGCCGCTCGGCCAGGGCGGCATGGGCCGGGTGTGGAAGGCGCGCGACGAGGTGCTGCACCGGGACGTCGCTATCAAGGAGTTGGTGCCGCCGCCCGGTCTCACCGATGAGGAGCGCCGCGAGATGCGCGAGCGCTCGCTGCGGGAGGCGCGGGCCATCGCCCGACTCAACCACGCCAACGTGGTCCGCATCTTCGACGTGCTGCGCACCGACGGCGATCCGTGGATCGTCATGGAGTACGTGGCGTCGAGGTCGTTGCAGGACACTCTCGCCGAGGACGGCCCCGTGTCGGTGGCCCGCACGGTGGAGATCGGCCTGGGCGTGCTGGGCGCGCTCAGCGCCGCGCACAAGGCGGGCGTCATGCACCGCGACGTCAAGCCCGGCAATGTGTTGCTCGGCGACGATGGCCGGGTGGTGCTGACCGATTTCGGTCTCGCCACGATCCCCGGCGACCCCAATGTGACCCGCACCGGCATGGTGCTCGGCTCACCCGCGTACATCTCGCCGGAGCGGGCTCGGGACGGCACCGCCGGGCCGGAGGCCGACCTGTGGTCGCTGGGCGCGACGCTCTACGCGGCGGTCGAGGGTAAGTCGCCGTACGCCCGGCCGTCGGCGATCGGCACCCTGGCCGCGTTGGCCACCGAGCCGATTCCGCCGCCGAAGAACGCCGGTCCGCTCAAGGCCGTGCTCAACGGGCTGCTGCGCAAGGACCCGAACGAGCGGATCACCGCCGAGGTTGCCGAGCGCTTGCTGCGCCGCGCCGCCGGCAAGCGGTCGCGCGGCATCTCACTGCTCGATGGCGTACGCCGGCCTGGGCCGAACGGTCCGCGCGAGCCGCGCCTGCCGGTGGTGCCGGCCCCGCGACCGGCCGAGACTGTCGACCGGCCGGTGTCGCCGCCG
>NZ_JAKKFF010000229.1 GCF_022229015.1 Micromonospora foliorum | reverse complement strand
CAGCCGACGGAACAGCCGGACCACGACGTTGCGTTCCGGGTCGACGTCCGGCTTCCCGCGTACGGCCAGCCGCCAGCCGGTCCAGATCAGGAACGCGCCCAGCACGAACCCGGCCCAGGCGAGCCGGTCCAGCAGCTCGGCACCGGCGAAGATGAACAGCAGCCGGAAGACGAGCGCGCCCACCACACCCCAGAACAGCACCTTGTGCTGGTAGCCGGGCGGCACCTGGAAGTAGCCGAAGAGCAGCGCGAAGACGAACACGTTGTCCACCGACAGCGCCTTCTCCAGCAGGTAGCCGGAGAAGTACGCGATGGCCGGGTCACCGCCGAGGCTCCACCAGACCACCAACCCGAACAGCAGGCCCGCGCCGATCCAGACGGCGCTCCACAGCAGTGCCTCACGAAGCTCGATGACGTGGTTGTCCCGGTGCAGGAGCACGTCCACGGCGAGCAGCACCGCGATCACCGTGCCGACCGCCGCCCAGGCCCACAGCGGGACCGCGACCGTCGCCTCAGCCATCGAGGCCCTCCGCATCGACCACCGCGCACCGCCCGTTACCAGGCCGGCCGGCCCAATTCGAGCCTAGGTGAACGTCCGACCCGACATCGGGCGGTCCGACGAAGTCGGCTCGGTCGGCCTCGGGGTCCGTCCCGGTCACCCTCGGGGTCCGTCCCGGTTGCGCGGACGCCCGCGCTCCGCAGCACCGGCGTAGCCAGGATGGCCAGCCCGCGTTCCAGGTGCCCGGCATGGGGTGGGCTGCGGCGCAGGTGGCGGGTCCGCCGCGCATCGGTGACGGGTGATCCGGCAGGATCGACGGTGACCGGACACATCACCCAACACGGCAGGAGATCCCCGCATGAACCAGGCAGCAGGCGCCCGTTCGGGCAAGCCCGAGGTTGGTCCGATCGAGGGTGCACCGCCGGCCGACCTCGAGATCGAGGACATCACCGTGGGCGACGGCCCGCAGGCCGAGCCGGGCCAGCTGGTCAGCGTGCACTACGTCGGCGTATCGCACTCCACCGGCGCCGAGTTCGACTCGTCGTGGAACCGGGGCGAGGCGTTCGACTTTCCGCTCGGCGGCGGTCAGGTCATCGCCGGCTGGGACCAGGGCGTCGCCGGCATGCGGGTCGGCGGTCGCCGCCGCCTGACCATCCCGCCGCACCTGGGGTACGGCGACCGGGGTGCCGGCGGCGTCATCAAGCCGGGCGAGACGCTGGTCTTCGTCGTCGACCTGCTCGGCGTGAGCTGACCGATTGTCGGGGTCGCCGGCCCACGCCGGCGGCCCCGCGCCGTGCCCGGGTACGACGGCGCGGGCCCGCCTCGTCGGTGACCGACCGGGTCTGGGTGGCCGCCACCGTGCCCGGCGACGACCACCTCTCCCCCGACGGGCGGGTCGGACCGGGATCAGGCGGCCAGTTGCAGGTCGGTGGTCGCGACCACCGGGCGACGCGCCGCCTCGATCGGCGAGGCCAGCTCCAGAATCGGCATCACGCGGTGCAGCCCGCTGACGCGCAGCACCCGCGCCACCATCGGGCTCGGGTCGACCAGAACCAGCTCGCCACCGCAGGCCCGCACGCGCAGATGCGCGGCGAGCAGCGTGCGAACGCCAGCGGCGGAGAGCAGCCGCAGACCGGACATCTCCAGTTGGACCACCGGGCGGGCCGGCGCGGACCACAGCGCGGACCGGAACGCGGCCACCGTGGCGATGTCGACCTCGCCGGCCACCCGCACGAGGACCATCTGGTCACCCACGCTGACCTGCACGTCGAGCCGATCGCTGTGCTCTTCCATGCCCAGAAATCTAGCCGCCACCACCGACACTTTCGCCCCTCCGCGGAGTGATTCCGGGTACGCCCAGGGGCATACCCCGAGGTGCCTCACCTCCCTCTCGGGGTGGAGTCCGGGGGCCAGGGCGGCGCGCCGCGCGGGCGCGGAACCCGGGGGTCGGCCGAGACCGGGGTGGAGAATAGGCCGATGCTGATTCCCCGGCCCCGGCCGCCCCGGCTGATCCGTCCCGTCCGCGAGCCGGCGACCAGCCCTCCGGGGCTGGCCGGGGCATGGGCCCCCACCGACCGCCGGCTCGACGAGGCCGAGTTGCTACCCCTGCCCCCGGGCGCCGTTGGCCCAGAGGACGTGCTGGTCGACGGCGCCGGGCGGGTGATCAGTGGCGACGAGGACGGTCGGCTCTGGTGGTGGCCGGTCGACGCCCCGGCCGGCACCCCACCCCGACTGCTGGCCGAGACCGGTGGCCGTCCGCTCGGCATCGAGCTGGACCCGTCCGGCGAGGCCCTGGTGGTCTGCGACGCGTACCGCGGGTTGCTGCGGGTCACGCCGGACGGCGCGGTACGCGAACTGTCCGGAACGGCACCCCCGGTGCACCTGGCCAACAACGCGACGGTGGGCCGCGACGGCACCATCTACTTCACCGACAGCTCCGACCGGTTCCCGGTGTCGCACTGGAAGCGGGACCTGCTGGAGCACCGCCCCAACGGCCGGGTGCTGGCGCACCATCCGGGCAGCGGCCGCACCGAGGTGGTGACCGACGGGCTGTACTTCCCCAACGGGATCGCGCTGACCCCGGACGAGTCGGCGCTGATGCTCGTGGAGACCAGCACTCACCGTCTGCTGCGGGTCGAGCTGAGCGGCGGTGTGCGGGTCCTCGCCGACCTGCCCGCGTACCCGGACAACCTCGCCTCGGTGGGAGACGGCACGTACTGGATAGCGCTGCCCAGCCCCCGGGTGCCGATCGCCGAGCGGCTGCTGCCGCACCCACGGCTGCGTCAGATCGCCGCCCTGCTGCCCGACGCGATGCAGCCGCAGCCACGCCGCTACGGCCTGGTCGCGCTGGTCGACGGCGCGGGCACGGTCCGCCGGACGCTGCACGGTCCGAACGGGCACTACTCGATGATCACCGGGGTACGCCAGCACGGCGACCAGCTCTGGCTGGGCAGCCTGACCGGGCCCGGGGTGGCCCGCGTACCCCTGGGGTGATGGTCGGAGCCACGGACGCCGCGCCGGTCGCCGAAAAGGGTGCCCGGCGGCGTTGGCGCTGACCGG
>NZ_JAKKFF010000228.1 GCF_022229015.1 Micromonospora foliorum | reverse complement strand
TGGCCGGCCTGGCCTGGGTCGCCCGGGATGTGCCGGCGGCGCTGGGTGGCCGGCTCAGCGGGGCGCGGGCGGAACGGGCGGCCCGCTCGCCGCAGTTCCGCGAGGGCACCTTCCACAACCGGACGGGCACCCGCACGATGGTCGCCGAGCCGGGGCGCAACCTGCTCCGGGAGCTGATCTTCGGCAAGCAGAAGCGGCGTCCGACCGCGCCGGTGCCGCTGCTGCGGCCCAGCGCCGGCGGCCCGGAGGCCGCCGACGAGCTCAACATCGTCTGGTACGGCCACGCCTCGACGCTGATCGAGATCGAGGGGCGGCGGGTGCTGCTCGACCCGGTCTGGAGCGACAGGTGCTCGCCCTCGGGGCTGGTCGGCCCGCGCCGGCTGCACGAGCCACCGGTGGGCATCGACGAGCTGCCCCCGCTGGACGCCATCCTGATCTCGCACGACCACTACGACCACCTCGACATGGCCACCGTGCGGGCGCTGCTCGCCGGGCAGTCCGCGCCGTTCCTGGTGCCGTTGGGCGTGGGCGCGCACCTGGACCGCTGGGGCGTACCCGCCGAGCGGATCATCGAGCTGGACTGGTCCGAGTCGCACCAGGTCGCCGGCCTGGAGATCACCGCCACCGCCGCCCAGCACTTCTCCGGTCGTGGGCTGCGCCGCGACGGCACGCTCTGGAGCTCGTGGGTGGTGGCCGGGGCGCGCCGCAAGGTCTTCTACACCGGCGACTCCGGTTACTTCGACGGGTACGCGGACATCGGCGCCGAGCACGGGCCGTTCGACGTGACGCTGATGCAGATCGGCGCGTACGACCGGGCCTGGCCGACGATCCACATGTTCCCGGAGGAGGCGGTCACCGCCCACCTCGACCTGCGCGGCGGGCTGTTCGTGCCGGTGCACTGGGCGACGTTCAACCTGGCCCTGCACGACTGGTCCGAGCCGGTCGACCGGCTGTGGGCCGAGGCGAAGGCCCGCGACGTGCGGCTCGCCGTGCCCCGCCCCGGCGAGCGGGTGGTGGTCGACGAGCCGCCCGCCGTCGACGGCTGGTGGCAGTCGGTCGCCTGAGCCGGGTCAGAGGACGAACGCGTCGGTCCAGAGCGCGCCGGACCGGCCGGAGAGGGCGTCCAGCATGGCCACCGCCTGACCGTCGGTGAGCTGCGCGACGAAGTCCACGATCGCTCGCCCCCGGGCGCGACCGATCCGGTCCGGGGTACGCGGGTGCAGCTCCGCCTCGGCCAACTCGACCAGGTCGTGCAACCGGCGGGGCAGCCGGGACTCCTCCTCCGGGTCGAGCAGCCACTCCCAGAGCGCCTCGACCAGGGTGTCCAGCAACCGGGCCTGGCCGCGCTGGTGCAGGGCGAGATCCGGGCGGGCCAGCACGAACCGGTGGTGGACGAACTTGAGCACCTGCACCTCGTGCCACTGCGCGCAGCCCAGCAGCACGTGCCCGGAGCGCACCGACGGCTGGTCGGTGACCGTGATCGCCTCGACGAAGCGGGTGGACCAGCGGGCGGAGAACCGCGCCACGTACTGCTCCGCCTCGATCGAGCCGTCGAACGGCATCGCGAGCAGCCCGTCCACCAACTCCTCGCGGACGTGCTCGACGGCGGCGGCGAACGCCTCGTCGTCGGCGATCCAGGCGTCCTTGCGGTGCAGTTGCCGGCGTAGTCGCTCGATCGCCGCCCCGGGGCGCCGGGCCGCCGTGGCCAGCGCCGCGTCGGTGATCGCCCGGAAGTGCCCGCTCTCGCGCTGCCAGGCCATCAACTCCGCGGAGACCGAACCCTGCTGGAGCACACCGACGCGGTAGAAGTCCTCCACGTCGTGGATGGCGTACGCGATGTCGTCGGCGGTGTCCATCACCGACGCCTCCACGGTCTGCTGCCAGTCCGGGATGCGACCGGCGAACGGCTCCCGGGCCTGCCGCAGGTCGTCCAGCTCGGTCCGGTACGCGCCGAACTTCGACGAGCCGCTGTCCGGGTCGTCCGGCGGCGGTGTGGCGCCGCGCGGCGGGGGATCCATCGTGCGGGGGTGCGGGTCGGGGTGGTCCAGGCGGGTCCACGGGTACTTCAACATGGCCGCGCGGACCGCCGCGGTCAGGTCCAACCCGGTGGTGGCCGCGCCGCGGATCTCGGTGCTGGTGACGATCCGGTACGACTGCGCGTTGCCCTCGAAGCCGTCGGAGAGGCCGAGGCGCTGGCGGGCCAGCCGGTCCAGCACCCGCTCCCCCAGGTGCCCGAACGGTGGGTGGCCGAGATCGTGGGCGAGCGCCGCCGCCTCCACCACGTCGGGGTCGCAGCCGCCGAGCTTGTCCAGCAGGTCGCGCCAGCGTTCGTCGGCGCACAACCGCTCGGCGACCGCCCGGGCCACCTGGGCGACCTTGAGGCTGTGGGTGAGCCGGTTGTGCACCAGCAGCCCGGAGCCGACCGGGCTGATCACCTGGGTGACACCGCCGAGGCGGGCGAAGAACGGCGAGCCGACGATCCGGTCCCGGTCGGCGCGGAACGGGTTGGCCGTAAGGTCACCGAGGGCCCGGGCGCTGCCGCCGAAGAGCCGCCGGGCACGCGGCTCCGCAGCAGATTCCATGATCGCCACGCTAGCGCAGGCCCGACGGGACCGCCGCCGGTCACCCCGGCCGGGCACGGCGGTTCCGTCTCCCGCCCCGGCCGGGCGCGGCGACAGCGCCCCGGCCCGCCCGGCAGAATGCAGGCGTACCCACTCCCGAAGGCGGATCGAGATCGTGACCCAGTCTGTTCATCAGCGGATCGCCGACGAGCTCGGCGTGGCCGAGCGCCAGGTGCGGGCGGCCGTGGAGCTGCTCGACGGCGGCTCCACCGTGCCGTTCATCGCCCGCTACCGCAAGGAGGCCACCGGCCTGCTCGACGACACCCAGCTGCGCACCCTGGAGGAGCGGCTGCGCTACCTGCGCGAGCTGGACGAGCGGCGGGCCGCGGTGCTGGAGTCGATCCGCGGCCAGGGCAAGTTGGACGAGGCCCTGGAAGCGCAGATCATGGCCGCCGACTCGAAGTCCCGGCTGGAGGACATCTACCTGCCGTACAAGCCGAAGCGGCGGACCCGGGCGCAGATCGCCCGCGAGGCCGGGTTGGCGCCGTTGGCCGAGACGCTGCTGGCCGACCCGGGTCAGGACCCGCGGGCCACCGCCGCCGGGTTCGTCAACGAGGAGAAGGGCGTCGCCGACGCCGCCGCCGCACTGGAGGGCGCGCGGGCGATCCTCATCGAGACCTTCGCAGAGGACGCCGACCTGATCGGCACGCTGCGCGAGCAGATGTGGTCGCGGGGCCGGCTGGCGTCCCGGGTACGCGAGGGTCAGGAGGCGGCCGGCGCGAAGTTCGCCGACTACTTCGACTTCTCCGAGCCGTACCCGAAGCTGCCCTCGCACCGGATCCTGGCGATGTTCCGGGGTGAGAAGGAGGGCGTGCTCGACCTGACTATGGAGTCGGAGGAGGCGGGCGAGGCGGACGCCGTACCGACCGGACCGACCCGGTACGAGGCGGCCATCGCAGGCCGGTTCGGGGTGTCCGACGCGGGCCGCCCGGCCGACCGCTGGCTGACCGACACGGTGCGCTGGGCGTGGCGTACCCGGATCCTCATCCACCTCGGCGCGGACCTGCGGATGCGGCTGTGGCAGGCGGCCGAGGAGGAGGCCGTCCGGGTCTTCGCCACCAATCTGCGGGACCTGCTGCTCGCCGCGCCCGCCGGCACCCGACCCACAATGGGCCTGGACCCGGGCCTGCGGACTGGGGTGAAGGTGGCCGTGGTGGACGCCACCGGCAAGGTGCTCGCCACCGACACCATCTATCCGCACGAGCCGCGCCGGCAGTGGGACGCGTCGGTGGAGACCCTGGCCCGGCTGGCCGGGGCACACGGGGTGGAGCTGATCGCGATCGGCAACGGCACCGCCTCCCGCGAGACCGACAAGCTCGCCGGTGAGCTGATCGCCCGGCACCCACAGCTCAACCTGACCAAGGTGATGGTCTCCGAGGCCGGCGCGTCGGTCTACTCCGCCTCCGCGTACGCCTCGCAGGAACTGCCCGGGATGGACGTGTCGCTGCGCGGCGCGGTCTCCATCGCCCGCCGCCTCCAGGACCCTCTCGCGGAGCTGGTCAAGATCGATCCGCGCTCGATCGGGGTCGGTCAGTACCAGCACGACCTCTCCGAGGTGAAGCTGTCCCGGTCGCTGGACGCGGTCGTGGAGGACTGCGTCAACGCGGTCGGGGTGGACGTCAACACCGCCTCCGCGCCGCTGCTGACCCGGGTCTCCGGGATCGGCGCCGGCCTGGCCGAGAACATCGTGCTGCACCGGGACGCCAACGGGCCGTTCCGCACGCGTACCGAGCTGAAGAAGGTGGCCCGGCTCGGGCCGAAGGCGTTCGAGCAGTGCGCCGGCTTCCTGCGCATCCCGGACGGCGACGACCCGCTGGACTCCTCCAGCGTGCACCCCGAGGCGTACCCGGTGGTGCGCCGGATCCTCGCCACCACCGGGCAGGACCTGCGCTCGGTGATCGGCAAGAGCGGCATCCTGCGCGGGCTGCGGGCCACCGACTTCGTCGACGACCGGTTCGGGCTCCCCACCGTCACCGACATCCTCGCCGAGCTGGAGAAGCCGGGCCGGGACCCCCGCCCGGAGTTCCGCACCGCCACCTTCGTCGAGGGGGTGGAGAAGATCAGCGACCTGACGCCGGGGATGGTGCTGGAGGGCGTGGTCACCAACGTGGCCGCGTTCGGCGCGTTCGTCGACGTCGGCGTGCACCAGGACGGTCTGGTGCACGTCTCGGCGATGTCCCGGACCTTCGTGAAGGACCCCCGCGAGGTGGTGAAGTCCGGCGACGTGGTCAAGGTCCGGGTGCTCGACGTGGACGTACCCCGCAAGCGGATCTCGCTGACCCTGCGCCTGGACGACGAGCCCGCCGCGGGTGGTGGCGGCGGTGGTGGTCGGACGAGCCAGGAGGGGCGTGGCGGCCCCGCACAGCGCGCGCCGCAGGGCGGTCGCGGCGGGCAGGGCACATCCGGTGGCCCGCAGGGTGGTCGCGGCAGCGGACAGCCGGACG
>NZ_JAKKFF010000227.1 GCF_022229015.1 Micromonospora foliorum | reverse complement strand
CGCCGCCGCCGACCTGCTGCTGATCGCGGTACCGGACGACACGCTGGCCGGTGTGGTGGCCGACCTCGCGGAGCGGGGCGCGTTGCGCCCGGGCCAGATCGTCGCGCACACCTCGGGAGCACACGGCCTGGCCGTGCTGGCCCCGGCCGTCGAGGCCGGCGCCCGACCGCTCGCCCTGCACCCGGCGATGACCTTCACCGGTACGCCAGACGACCTGGCCCGGCTGGACGGCATCTCGTACGGGGTGACCGCCCCGGCGGAGTTGCGCCCGCTGGCCGCCCGGCTGGTCGCCGACCTCGGTGGCGTGCCCGAGTGGGTGGCCGAGTCGGATCGCCCGCTCTACCACGCCGCGCTGGCCCACGGCGCGAACCACCTGGTGACCCTGGTCAACGAGGCGACCGACCGGTTGCGGGACGCCGGGGTGTCCCGGCCGGAGAAGGTGCTCGCCCCGCTGCTGCGGGCCGCCCTGGAGAACGCGCTGCGGCTCGGCGACGACGCGTTGACCGGCCCGGTCTCCCGTGGCGACGCGGGCACCGTGCAGCGACACCTGGCCCGGTTGGCGGCCACCGCACCGGAGTCCGTCCCGGCGTACCTGGCGCTGGCCCGTCGTACCGCCGACCGGGCGATCGCCGCCGGCCGGCTGCGGCCGGTGGACGCGCAGTCGCTGCTCGGCGTGCTGGCCGACAGCGGCCGGGAGGTGGCGGCATGACCCAGCTCGTGCACACGCGCGCCGAGTTGGCCGAGGCGCGGGCCGGGCTGAAGGGCACGGTCGGGGTGGTGATGACCATGGGCGCGCTGCACTCCGGGCACGAGACGTTGCTGCGCGCGGCCCGGGAACAGGCCGACCACGTGCTGGTGACGATCTTCGTGAACCCGTTGCAGTTCGGGCCGAACGAGGACTTCGACCGCTACCCGCGCACCCTCGACGCCGACCTGGAGGTGTGCCGGCGGGCGGGCGCCGATCTGGTCTTCGCCCCGTCGGTGGCGGACATGTACCCGGACGGGCAGCCCCGCGTACGCCTCGACCCGGGCCCGCTCGGCGCGGAGCTGGAGGGGGCGAGTCGTCCCGGCTTCTTCCACGGCGTCCTCACCGTGGTGTTGAAGCTGCTCCAGCTCACCCGGCCGGACCTGGCGTTCTTCGGCGAGAAGGACTACCAGCAGCTCACCCTCGTCCGGCGGATGGCCCGTGACCTGGACGTGCCGGTCGAGGTGGTCGGCGTGCCGACCGTCCGGGAGCCGGACGGGCTGGCGCTTTCCAGCCGCAACCGTTACCTGAGCGAGCCGGAGCGGGCCGCCGCGCTGAGTCTGTCCGCCGCGCTGCGGGCCGGTGCGCGGGCCGCCGACGACGGCCTGGACGCGGGGGCGGTGCTGACCGCCGCGCACGCCGCGTTCGGGGCCGGTACGCCCGGTGCCCGCCTCGACTACCTGGTGCTCACCGATCCCGAGTTGGAACCGGGGCCGGTGTCCGGGCCGGCCCGGCTGGTGATCGCCGGCTGGGTGGGCGCCACCCGGTTGATCGACAACGCGGCGATCCACCTCGCACCGCGTCCGTGACCCGGCCGCACCACCCTCCACCAATCCCGCGAAAGGCCACCCCGATGTTGCGGACCATGCTCAAGTCGAAGATCCACCGGGCCACGGTGACCCAGGCCGACCTGCACTACGTCGGTTCGGTGACGGTGGACGAGGATCTGCTCGACGCCGCCGACCTGCTCCCCGGCGAGCAGGTGGCGATCGTGGACATCACCAATGGCGCCCGTCTGGAGACCTACGTGATCCCGGGCGAGCGGGGCAGCGGCGTGATCGGCATCAACGGTGCCGCCGCGCACCTGGTGCACCCCGGTGACCTGGTCATCCTGATCTCGTACGGGCAGATGGACGACGCCGAGGCCCGGTCCTACCGGCCACGGGTCGTGCACGTCGACGCCGACAACCGGGTGATCGAGTTGGGTGCCGATCCGGCTGCGGCGGCGCCCGGCACGGCCGGGAACCCGGTGCCCAGCCCGCTGGCCGTGTCCGGAGTCTGATCCCGCGTACCGCGATTCCGGTCTGTTACCGGAAGGTCATTTCCGGTTACCCTGGGCACGCTGGCGGAAGCCGGTCGGTGGCTGGGGGAGGCCGCGATGCGCCGTGCCATGACGACCCTGTTCGCCGCTGTTGCCACGGCGGCGCTGCTGGTGGGCTGTGCCGGGTCCGGGGGCCTGGACGGTGATCTGACCGACGACTGGGCGGCGATGCCGGCAGCGTCGGCGTTCACCCCGGCCGCCGGTGTGTGTCACGCCGCCGACTTCACCGATCTGGTCAGCCTGGCCAGTTACGAGCCGGTGGACTGCGCCGGGCCGCACCGCCTGGAGACCGTGCATGTCGGGGTGTTCCCAGCCGAGCGGACGACCGCTCCGGCGGGTGGCTCACCGGAGCTGCGGGGCGCGTTCGCCGAGTGCGACACCCGGGCGACCGGCTACGTGGGTGACGACTGGCGGGCGGGCCGGCTGCGGCTGTCCGTGGCGCTGCCCAACGGGCCGGGCTGGGCGGCGGGTTCCCGGTGGTTCCGGTGCGACCTCACCGAGTTGACCACGGTCGAGGCGGCGGCCACCGTGGTGGTCCGGTCGGGCAGCCTGCGGGACGCGTTGAAGGGGCCCACCGGGCTGCGCCTCGGTTGCCAGCAGACCCGCGGTGGCGCCGGCCGGGGGGTGCAGACGCTGACCCCGGTGGAGTGCGGCAAACAGCACGACGCCGAGTTCGTCGGGGTGTGGCGCGCTCCGGACAAGGCGTACCCGACCCGGGATGCCGACTGGGCGCCGCTCTACACGGGTTGTCGCAGCGTCCTGGCCCGGTACGTGGGCGTTCCGGACGACACCGAGCTGCGCGTCCGCAGCGGGGTGGTGGTCCGACCGCCGGGGGCGGGGCGCTGGAAGGTCGGTGATCGGGGCGTCCGCTGCTATCTGTGGCTCAGCCACCGTACGGTGACCGCCTCGCTGAAGGGCGTGGGCCCGGCCGGGCTGCCGGTCCGGACGAAGTGAGCACGGGCTGACGCGCGGCGCGCGCCGGACGGGGTCGCCCAAAACACTCGTCCCGCCCCCGCCGCCCCGGGCGAGGATGGTTCGGGTTGACTGGGGGAATGGACCTACCGACCGTCGACCTGCCTGCCCTGCCCGCGTTGCTGGCCGCGCCCGCGCCCGGCTGGGTGGAGACCACCGACGTGATCGTGGTGGGTTCCGGCGTGGCCGGGTTGACCGCGGCGCTGCACCTGCGAGAGGCGGGTCTGCACGTCACGGTGGTAACCAAGGTCAACATTGACGACGGCTCGACCCGGTGGGCGCAGGGCGGCATCGCCGCCGTGCTCGACCCGGCCGACACCCCGGCAGCCCATGCCCGGGACACCGAGGTCGCCGGGGTGGGGCTGTGCGACCCGGCGGCGGTCCGGGTGCTGGTCGAGGAGGGCCCGACCCGGCTCCGTGAGCTGATGCGGATCGGCGCCGAGTTCGATCGTCACCCGGATGGTTCGCTGATGCTGACCCGCGAGGGCGGGCACCGGGCGGACCGGATCGTGCACGCCGGCGGGGACGCCACCGGCGCGGAGGTGCAGCGGGCTCTGCACGCCGCGGTGCAGCGCGACCCGTGGATCCGGCTGGTCGAGCACGCCCTCGTGCTGGACCTGCTGCGCGCGCCCGGCGACGGCCCGGATGGGCTCGGCCCGGCCTGCGGGATCACCCTGCACGTGTTGGGTGAGGGCAGCGAGGACGGCGTCGGCGCGCTGCTGGCCCGTGCGGTGGTGCTCGCCACCGGCGGGATGGGGCAGATCTTCTCGGCCACCACCAACCCGGCGGTCTCCACCGGGGACGGGGTGGCGCTGGCGTTGCGGGCCGGCGCGGCGGTGACCGACGTGGAGTTCGTCCAGTTCCACCCGACCGCCCTGATCACCCCGCCCGGCGCGGGGGTGCCCGGTGCCGGGCACGCACAGCAGCCGCTGGTCTCCGAGGCGCTGCGCGGCGAGGGCGCGTACCTGGTGGACTCCGACGGCAAGCGGTTCATGGTGGGCCAGCACGAGTTGGCCGAGCTGGCACCCCGGGACGTGGTGGCCAAGGGCATCCACCGGGTGTTGCTGGCCACCGGCGCGGACCACGTCTTCCTCGACGCGCGGCACCTGGGCGGCGACTTCCTCGCCGGGCGGTTCCCCACCATCGTGGCGTCCTGCCTGGCGATCGGCGTCGACCCGGCGACCGACCTGATCCCGGTCGCGCCCGCCGCCCACTACGCCTCCGGCGGGGTCCGGACCGATCTGCGCGGCCGTACCTCCATACCCGGCCTGTACGCCTGCGGTGAGGTGGCCTGCACGGGCGTGCACGGCGCGAACCGACTGGCCAGCAACTCGCTGCTGGAGGGTCTGGTCTTCTCCCGGCGGATCGCCGAGGACATCGCGGCCGGCCTGCCCGAGCAGGCTCAGCCGGCGGACACCGGCGCCTGGCGCGGGGGTACCGGCTGGGTGCTGCCCGCGGAGGTGACGCCGACCCTGCAACGGGCGATGACCCGGGGGGCCGGGGTGCTCCGATCCGCGGCGACGCTGGCCGACACGGCCGGGACGTTGACCGAGTTGGGCGTTGCCCGGGGCCGGCCACGGACCGCCGACTGGGAGGCGACGAACCTGCTGACCGTGGCGTCGACGCTTGTCGCCGCCGCGTACGCCCGTGGTGAGACCCGGGGTTGCCACTGGCGGGAGGACTTCCCGACGGCCGACGAACGGTGGCTGGGCCATCTGGTCGGGGCCGTCGGAGCGCAGGGCCGGGTGACGCAACAGTGGGAGGACAAGTCATGATCGAGTCGACGCAGGCGGCGTTGCGGGCGGCTGGGCTGGATCCGGCGTTGGTCCGGCAGGTGATCGAGGGCGCGCTGGTCGAGGATCTGGGCCCGGATTTCCTGGACGTCACAAGCGTGGCCACCATCCCGGCGGAGCAGACCGACACCGCCGACCTGGTGGCCCGCGCGGACGGGGTGGTGGCCGGGATGGCGGTGGCCGCCGCCGTGTTCGAGCTGGTGGGCGAGGTGACGGGCTTCGGTCGTACCGTCGAGGTGTCGGTGCTGGCCCGCGACGGCGAGCGGGTGGCCCGCGGCGACGTGCTGGCGACCGTGACCGGCCCGACCCGGCTGCTGCTGACTGCCGAGCGGACGGCGCTCAACCTGCTCTGCCGGATGTCCGGGGTGGCCACCCACACCCGGGCCTGGGCGGACGCGCTGGCCGGCACGAAGGCGATGGTGCTGGACACCCGCAAGACGACGCCGGGCCTGCGGGCGCTGGAGAAGTACGCCGTGCGGGCCGGCGGCGGCACCAACAAGCGGATGGGCCTCTACGACGTGGCCATGATCAAGGACAACCACAAGCTGGCGGCCGGGAGCATCACGGCGGCCTACCGGCGGGTCCGGGAGGCGTTCCCGGAGGTGCCGGTGCAGGTCGAGGTGACCACTGTCGGCGAGGCGGTGGAGGCGGTGGAGGCCGGGGCGGACTTCCTGCTCTGCGACAACATGACGCCGGAGGTGCTGGCCGAGGCGGTGGCCGCGGTGGGTGACCGGGCGGAGCTGGAGGCGACCGGCGGGCTGACCCTGGAGGTGGCCGGCCGGTACGCGGCGACCGGCGTCGACTTCCTCTCGGTGGGCGCGCTGACCCACTCGTCGCCGATCCTGGACATCGCGCTGGACCTGCGCACCGAGTAGTTGTCTAGGCTGCGTGCGTGCTGCTCTGCATCGACATCGGAAACACCAACACCGTGCTGGCGACGTTCGACGGCGACAAGCTGGTGCACTCCTGGCGGATCAAGACCGATGCCCGCTCGACGGCGGACGAGCTGGGCCTGATGTTCCGGGGTCTGCTCGCCGGGGACAACGTCGAGATCACCGGTGTGGCCGCCTGCTCCACGGTGCCGGCGGCGCTGCGGTCGCTGCGCACCATGCTCAAGCGTTACTACGCCGACCTGCCGAGCGTGGTGGTCGAGCCGGGAGTGCGGACCGGGGTGCAGTTGGCGATCGACAACCCGAAGGAGGTCGGCGCCGACCGGGTGGTGAACACCCTGGCCGCGTACACCCTCTACGGCGGCCCGTCGATCGTGGTTGACTTCGGCACCACCACGAACTTCGACGTGATCAGCGAGCGCGGTGAGTTCCTCGGCGGCGCGTTCGCCCCGGGCATCGAGATCTCCTTCGACGCGCTGGCCGCCCGGGCCGCGCAACTGCGCAAGGTCGAGGCCACCAAGCCCCGCTCGGTGATCGGCAAGAACACCGTGGAGTGCCTCCAGGCCGGCCTGTACTTCGGCTTCGCCGGGCAGGTGGACCGGATCGTCGAGCGGATGACCGAGGAGCTGGGCGAGGTGCGGGCGGTGATCGCCACCGGCGGCCTCGCCTCCCTGGTGATCAACGAGTGTCGCAGCATCACCCACCACGAGCCCATGATCACGCTGATCGGCCTGCGGATGGTCTACGAACGCAACCTGTGACCCCGGCCGCCGTCGGGGCCGGCCTCCGTGCGGGCGTCAGCGCCGCCGGGCGCGCAGCACCAGTGTCCGGTACGGCAGCTCGATGGTGTCCCGGCCAGCCAGGTCGGGGTGGGTGTTCAGGAGTTCGGTCAGCTCCCGCTCGACCCGCCGCTGATCGTCGGTGGACGCGGTGAGCCAGTACGAACGGGTGCGGACCATCCCGAGCAGCTCGTCCGGGGTGAGCGTGGTGCGGTGCGTGAACTCGCGCTGCTCGATGGCGTCGAACGCGGGGCCGAAGTCGGGGTGGTCGCCGACGACCACGCGGGCCGAGTTGTCCCCGAAATGGGCGATCCGACCCAGCTCGGCCACCCAGTCGACGCTGTCGTCCCGGATGTTCCAGATGGGGGCGAAGGTGCCGCCGGGACGGAGCACCCGGGCGATCTCGGCGTGCGCGGGCTCCCGGTCGAACCAGTGGTACGCCGTCCCCGCCAGCACCGCGTCCGCCGCCGAGTCGGGCAACGGTACGGCCTCCGCACTGCCCGCCAGCGCCGTCGTGCCCGGGGTGCTGGCGGCGAGCTGCGCCCGCATCCCCGGATCGGGCTCCACCGGTACGACCTCGTGGCCCAGGGCCAGCACAGCACGGGTCAGGATGCCGGTGCCCGCCGCGAGATCGACCACCCGGGCGTCGCTCAGCCCGTCGAGCGACCAGCGGACCGCGGCCTCGGGATAACGTGGTCGAAAGCGGTCGTAATCACTCGCAGCGACACCGAATGACAGGGCGTGAGTGTGATCGACCATGACGGGCAGGTTATCCCGTAACAGCCTCCGGACCGCTTGAGTACGCTCGGGCCTGACCCCCTGTATCTCCGTGACGAGGAAGCGTGCCGTGAGCGAGCAGAACCCCGTGCCAGTGGACCCCGCCGACGACCTTCCCGAGCAGATGAAGGTCCGCCGGGAGAAGCGGGACCGGATGCTCGCCGAGGGCGTCGAGCCCTACCCGATCGGCTTCCCCCGCACCACCACCCTGGCGCAGGTCCGGGCGGCCTACGCCGACCTGCCGACCGACACCGCGACCGGCGACCAGGTCGCGGTCACCGGTCGAGTGATCTTCGTACGCAACACGGGGAAGCTCTGCTTCGCGACCCTCCGGGACGGCGACGGCACCGAGTTGCAGGCGATGCTCTCCCTGGACCGGGTCGGACCGGAGCGGCTGGAGGCGTGGAAGCGCCTCGTCGACCTGGGTGACCACGTCGGCGTCACCGGTGAGGTGATCACCAGCCGCCGGGGTGAGCTGTCGGTGCTGGCCGAGCGGTGGGAGATGACCGCCAAGGCGCTGCGACCGTTGCCGGTGGCCCACAAGCCCCTCTCCGAGGAGGCGCGCGTTCGGCAGCGTTACGTCGACCTGATTGTCCGGCCGCAGGCACGGGAGATGGTGCGCACCCGGGCCGCTGCCGTACGCAGTCTGCGCGATTCACTGCACGGGCAGGGCTTCATCGAGGTGGAAACGCCGATGTTGCAACTGCTGCATGGGGGCGCGGCGGCCCGACCGTTCGTGACCCACAGCAATGCGTTGAACACCGATCTGTATCTGCGAATCGCTCCGGAACTGTTTCTCAAGCGCGCTGTGGTCGGCGGTGTCGACCGCGTCTTCGAGATCAACCGCAACTTCCGTAATGAGGGTGTCGACTCTTCGCACTCGCCGGAGTTCGCGATGCTGGAGACGTACCAGGCGTACGGCGACTACGACACGATCGGCGAGCTGACCCGTAATCTCGTGCAACAGGCGGCGATCGCGGTCAGCGGCTCGACGGTGGTGACCCATGCCGACGGGCGGGAGTTCGACCTGGGCGGCGAGTGGCGGTCCATCACACTGTTCGGCGCGCTTTCCGAAGCGCTGGGCGAGGAGGTCACCGTCCGCACCGAACGCGCACGCCTGGTGGAGTACGCGGACAAGGTGGGATTGGCCGTGGACCCGAAGTGGGGCCCGGGCAAGCTGGCCGAGGAGTTGTTCGAGGAACTGGTCGTCCCCGGCCTGGAGGCGCCCACCTTCGTGCGGGACTACCCGGAGGAGACCAGCCCGCTGACCCGGGCGCACCGCAGCGAGCCGGGGCTAACCGAGAAGTGGGACCTCTACGTGCTCGGCTTCGAGCTGGGCACCGGGTACTCCGAGCTGGTCGACCCGATCGTGCAGCGCGAGCGACTGGTCGCCCAGGCGCAGTTGGCCGCCCGTGGCGACGACGAGGCGATGCGTCTCGACGAGGACTTTCTTCGGGCGATGGAGTATGGAATGCCGCCGGCCGGCGGTATGGGAATGGGAATCGACCGGCTCTTGATGGCCCTGACCGGCCTCGGAATTCGGGAAACGATCCTCTTCCCGTTGGTCCGCCCGGAGTAGTCCGCCCAGGCTCACGCCGAGCCGTAACCGGGTCCTATTGACGCGACGAGCGGCGCGCGGGTTATTGTGCTCTCGTTAGCAGGAGCACCCTGCTCGAAAGGAATGTGGGACGTGGCCAAGCAGATCATTCACAAGCTGGTCGATGACCTGGACGGCGGGGACGCGGACGAGACCGTCAAGTTCGCCCTCGACGGCGTTCAGTACGAGATCGACCTGTCGAGCGCCAACGCCGCGAAATTGCGCGATGCATTTGCCTCGTACGTCGGCGCCGGCACCAAGGTCGGCCGGGGCGGTGTCGTGATCGGTGGGCGGGCTGCCCGCGGCCGGGGTGGCGCGACCGCCGATCGGGAGCAGAACAAGGCGATCCGGGAGTGGGCCAAGAAGGCCGGCAAGGACATCTCGGACCGGGGTCGTATCCCGCAGGAGATCGTGGACGAGTTCCACGCGAAGCGCTGATCCGTCAGCAACTTGGTGGCCAGCCGCCACCGCAGGCGACACCGACGCCGGGCCGGAGGAGTTCTCCGGGCCGGCGTCGCCGTATCCGGGCGACGTCGCCGTGCCCCGTCTGGGGTGGTATCGCCGTTTCGGGGCGGCCCAGCCGGGTCGTTCCGGGCCGCGTCGCCGGGCCCGTTCCGGGGGGCGTCGTCGTGCCGGTTCGGGGCCGGGAAGCATTCCGGGCCGACCGACGTTGTCCACAACCAGTGGAACAGCTATCCACAGCCTGTGGACAACGTCCCCCAGGGCCGGGCGCGGCGCTCGCCGCGGCCGCCGGTCCGCCCTCCCGGAGCCTCCCGGAACGCCTCCGGACCCCGGATCGGGCTTCCGTGGAGCCAGTCGGATTTCGCTCTGCGCGTAGCGACAGGGCTACCGGAACACCTCCTGAGCGCGGACGGTTGTTCAAAACGACGTGGAACCGACCCAGACCAGAGACACACGACCTCAGCTGAGTCGGTCAGCGACGATAGAGTAAGGAGGCACGGACGCCCGTCCTGGACGTTCGTGCACCGGCCCCGCCAAGATCTTGACCATCAAGGCGCACGGCACGTGAGGAGCACGAGGGCATGTTCGAGCGGTTCACCGACCGAGCGCGACGGGTTGTCGTCCTGGCCCAAGAAGAGGCCCGGATGCTCAACCACAACTACATCGGTACGGAACACATCCTGCTGGGCCTGATCCACGAAGGTGAAGGCGTCGCGGCAAAGGCCCTGGAGAGCCTCGGCATCTCCCTGGAGGGCGTCCGCCAGCAGGTCGAGGAGATCATCGGCCAGGGCCAGCAGGCGCCGAGCGGGCACATTCCGTTCACGCCGCGGGCCAAGAAGGTGCTGGAGCTGTCGCTGCGCGAGGCGCTGCAGCTCGGCCACAACTACATCGGCACGGAGCACATCCTGCTCGGGCTGATCCGTGAGGGCGAGGGCGTCGCCGCCCAGGTGCTGGTCAAGCTCGGCGCCGACCTCAACCGGGTCCGCCAGCAGGTGATCCAGCTGCTCTCCGGCTACCAGGGCAAGGAGCCTGCTGCTGCGGGCGCCGCGCCGGGTGAGGCCGCGCCGTCGACCAGCCTGGTGCTGGACCAGTTCGGCCGCAACCTGACTCAGGCCGCCCGCGAGGGCAAGCTCGACCCGGTCATCGGGCGCGAGAAGGAAATCGAGCGGGTCATGCAGGTGCTCTCCCGCCGTACCAAGAACAACCCGGTCCTGATCGGTGAGCCCGGCGTCGGTAAGACCGCCGTGGTGGAGGGCCTGTCCCAGAAGATCATCAAGGGCGAGGTGCCCGAGACCCTCAAGGACAAGCAGCTCTACACGCTCGACCTGGGCGCGCTCGTCGCCGGTTCCCGCTATCGCGGTGACTTCGAGGAGCGCCTCAAGAAGGTGCTCAAGGAGATCCGCACCCGCGGCGACATCATCCTGTTCATCGACGAGATCCACACCCTGGTGGGTGCGGGTGCCGCCGAGGGCGCGATCGACGCCGCGAGCATCCTCAAGCCGATGCTGGCCCGTGGTGAGCTGCAGACCATCGGTGCCACCACGCTCGACGAGTACCGCAAGCACCTGGAGAAGGACGCCGCTCTCGAGCGCCGCTTCCAGCCGATCCAGGTGGGTGAGCCGTCGCTGGCCCACACCATCGAGATCCTCAAGGGCCTGCGTGACCGCTACGAGGCTCACCACCGGGTGAGCATCACCGACGCAGCTCTCGTGGCTGCCGCGACCCTGGCCGACCGGTACATCTCCGACCGCTTCCTGCCGGACAAGGCGATCGACCTGATCGACGAGGCCGGTGCCCGGATGCGGATCCGTCGGATGACCGCGCCGCCAGACCTGCGTGACTTCGACGAGCGCATCGCCCAGGTGCGTCGCGACAAGGAGTCCGCGATCGACGCGCAGGACTTCGAGCGCGCCGCCCAGCTGCGCGACAAGGAGAAGCAGCTCCTGGGCCAGAAGGCTCAGCGGGAGAAGGAGTGGAAGGCCGGTGACCTGGACGTCGTCAGCGAGGTTGACGACGAGCAGATCGCCGAGGTGCTCGGCAACTGGACCGGCATCCCGGTCTACAAGCTGACCGAGGAGGAGACCTCGCGCCTGCTGCGCATGGAGGACGAGCTGCACAAGCGCGTCATCGGCCAGGAGGACGCGGTCAAGGCGGTCTCGAAGGCGATCCGGCGTACCCGGGCCGGCCTGAAGGACCCGAAGCGCCCGTCGGGCTCGTTCATCTTCGCCGGCCCGTCCGGTGTCGGTAAGACCGAGCTGTCCAAGGCGCTCGCCGAGTTCCTCTTCGGCAGCGAGGACGCCCTCATCCAGCTGGACATGTCCGAGTTCCACGACCGTTACACGGTCTCCCGGCTCGTGGGTGCCCCTCCCGGCTACGTCGGCTACGACGAGGGCGGGCAGCTGACCGAGAAGGTGCGGCGTCGGCCGTTCTCGGTGGTCCTCTTCGACGAGATCGAGAAGGCCCACCCGGACGTGTTCAACACGCTCCTGCAGATCCTCGAAGACGGTCGGCTCACCGACGGTCAGGGTCGGATCGTGGACTTCAAGAACACGGTCATCATCCTGACCACCAACCTGGGCACCCGAGACGTCGCCAAGGCGGTGTCGCTGGGCTTCCAGCAGTCGGAGGACTCCGAGTCCAACTACGACCGGATGAAGCAGAAGGTCAACGACGAGCTCAAGCAGCACTTCCGGCCTGAGTTCCTCAACCGGATCGACGACACCATCGTCTTCCACCAGCTGCGCCAGAGCGAGATCCTCTCGATCGTGGACATCATGATCCAGCGGATCGAGGGCCAGCTGCGGAACAAGGACATGGGTCTGGAGCTGACCGACAACGCCAAGAAGTACCTGTCCGCGAAGGGCTTCGACCCGGTGCTGGGTGCCCGTCCGCTTCGTCGCACGATCCAGCGCGACATCGAGGACAACCTCTCCGAGCGGATCCTGTTCAACGAGCTGACCCCTGGTCAGATCGTCGTGGTCGACTGCGAAGGCGACCCGGACGACATCGACAACTCCAAGCTCGTCTTCCGGGGCTCGGACAAGCCGGTTGAAGTTCCGGACGCCGTCCCGGCCGACCTCGGTGGCACTGCCGCTGGCACCGCCGCCGCAGGCGTGGACGAGTAACACAACCAGCAGTGGCCGGGGCCCCGGTGGCGTGAGCCATCGGGGCCCCGCCTTTTGCGTCCCCAGGTCACACCCGCCTGCCCCCGCTCGAAGCCGCCGCGTCCACGCCAGCCGCCACCCTCCGAGCCCGCGCGCTGCCCGGCACCCGCTGCCAGGACCAGGTCACCAGGCCGCCGATCAGCGCCGGGCCGAGCAGCGTCCCGCGTTCGCGTCGCCACGTTCGGCAAGATCGCGCAACTTCCTGGATGTAGTGGCATCCGGCGCGGCCGATACCACCACATCCAGGATCGGGCACGATCTTGGGGTGAGATGCGCCGCGCTCCGGGCGTCAACCACCGTGCGCCCTGCGGCAGGAGCATCGCCCGCAGCGACCCGCAGGCCGCACATCCGCTCGCGTGGAGCACGGTGGCCAACCCTCAGTGGTGGGGCGGGTCAGGTGGTGAGGTCGGCGGTGGGGAGGGACGGGCCGTCACCGACCAGGCGGAAGGAGTCGGTGCCGGCGGGTTCGACCAGCCCGTCCTGCACCAGGCCGGCGAGGGCGCGGGCGCGTTGCACGTCGTCGGTCCAGACCTGGTCCAGCCGCTGGTGTGGGACCGGCCCGGTGCTGTCCCGGAGCACTCCGAGCAGCAGGCCGCGGACCTGTCGGTCGGTGCCCGCGTACCGCTGGGGTCGGCGGGTTGGCCCCGCGGGCGCCTCCTGGCCGGACGTCCGCCAGGCGCAGACCGACTCGACGGGGCAGGCCGTGCAGCGCGGTGACCGGGCGGTGCAGATCACCGCGCCCAGTTCCATGAACGCGGCGCTGGCCAGCGCCGCCGCGGCGGGTTCCGTGGGGAGCAGCTCTTCGGTGGCGACCAGATCGGCCGGTCGGGTGACCGGTCCGGCGTCCGGTTCGCCGGCCACCGCCCGGCACACGACCCGGCGTACGTTGGTGTCGACGACCGGGTGCCGCTGCCCGTACGCGAAGGCGGCCACCGCCCGCGCCGTGTAGGTGCCGACGCCGGGCAGTGCCAGCAGTTGCTCCAGCCGGTCCGGCACCTGGCCGCCGTGCCGGTCGACGATCACGACCGCGCACTCGCGTAGCCGGACCGCCCGGCGGGGGTAGCCGAGGCGTCCCCACATCCGAATCGCCTCGGCCGGGGTGTCCGCCGCCAACGCGGCCGGCTCCGGCCAGCGGGCCAGCCATGCCTGCCAGGCCGGCACCACCCGGACCACGGGGGTCTGCTGGAGCATGACCTCGCTGACCAGGATGGCCCACGGGGTGACCCCGGGCTCGCGCCACGGCAGGTCACGGGCGTGCTGCTGGAACCACCGGCTGACCAGGGTGGCGAAGTCGGGTTGAGTCATGGCGTCGTCGATGATGTCACGCCCGGCGTTCCCGTTGGGTGGGCGGCTCGGGCGGGGTGCCACGTCGTCGTTGGGCGGACGGGGGAGAATGCGCGGATGAACGAGCTCGCGATCACCGTCATCGGTCGGGACCGGCCGGGCATCGTGGCCGACGTCGCCGAGGTGCTGGCCCGACTGGGCGCGAACCTCACCGACAGCACGATGACGCGGCTGCGGGGGCATTTCGCGATGACCCTCATCTGCACCGGTCCGGCCGCCGCCGAGGTCGAGGCCGCGCTGGCGCCGCTGGCCGCCGAGGGCCAACTGCTGGCGACGGTACGCGCGGTCACCCCGGACGGTGATGTGCCTCCAGCGGGTGAGCCGTACGTGATGGCGGTGCACGGTTCGGACCGGATGGGGATCGTCGCGGCGATGACGCGGGTGCTTGTGGATGCCGGGGGGAATGTCACCGACCTGAGTACCCGGTTGACCGGCGCGCTCTACGTGGTCCTGGCGGAGGTCGAGTTGCCGGCCGGTGTGGCGGACACCCTGATCGACCGGCTGCACCGGACGGCTGCGGAGCTGGGCGTGGAGGTCACCCTCCGGCCGGCGGACCCGGATCTGTTGTGACCGGCGAGGAACGTGGGCCGGACGTCGGCCTGGGGGACTGGACACCGGAGTCGCTGGACGTGCCGGGCGAGGTGCGGGCGGTGGTGTCCGCCCCGCACCCGGTGCTGAGTCGGGCCGCGGACGAGGTCGACCCCACGGCAAAGGAGACGGTCCAACTCGCGGCCGACCTGATAGCCACCATGAGGGTCTCGCCGGGCTGTGTCGGGCTGGCCGCGCCGCAGGTCGGGGTGGGCGCTCGGGTCTTCGCCGTCGACGTGACCGGGCACCCGAAGGCGGTGACGGTGCACGGCACCTTCGTGTTGTGCAACGCGCGGGTGGTCGAGGCGACGCGGTGGAAGCCGGGCCGGGAGGGCTGCATGTCGGTGCCGGACCTGACCGGGGACGTGAAGCGGGCCAGCCGGCTGGTGGTCGAGGGTGACCTGCCGGGCAGCGGCGAGCCGGTCCGGCTGGTGACCGACGGCTTCGAGGCTCGGGCGTTGCAGCACGAGATCGACCACTGCGCGGGGCTACTCTTCCTGGACCGGGTGGCCGGTGCGCACGCGGTCTACCAGCGCAAGGTCTACCTGTGATCGGTGAGCCGTCTGTCCTCAGTGGAGGGTCGGGCCTACCCCTCGAATCGGTTCCGGCGCGTCGCGCCGCACTGCCGGGTACGGCGCGGCTACGGTGGAGGGCATCATGCGTCTGACGGTCGGCCCCCTGCCACCCGCCGTGTATTGGCGGCGTCGCGCCGTCGTACTCGGAGCGGGGTTTCTGTTCCTGATTGTCCTGCTCTACTCCTGCACCGGTTCGGGTGGTTCCGGCGGTCCGGAGCCGAAGGCGGGAGGCTCGCCGTCGGCGACGTCCGCCGCGACGTCTGGTCCCGGCGGGCCGGTGCTGACACCGCAGACCGGGGGTCCGTCATCGTCGGCGTCCGCCGATTCGGGTGCGACGAATCCCAGCCCGGCGATCACCAGCAACACACCGCCGCTGGGCGCGGCGGCCGGCTCGGAGGACGACGGCACCTGCACCGACGAAGAGATCAGCGTGGTCTCGTCGGCGAGCCCGACCTCGGTGCAGCGGGGCGCGGTGGTCGAGCTGCAACTGAGGATCAAGAACACGTCGGACCGGACGTGCAGTCGCAACGTCGGTGCCGACCTTCAGGAGATCTTCATCAAGTCCGGTGCCGAGAAGGTCTGGTCGTCGGACACCTGCGGCAAGGTCGTGGGCTCGGACGTGCAGTCCTTCACGCCGAACTTCGAGCGCTCCTACCAGGTGCCGTGGAACGGGCGCGACACCAGCCGCTGTGACGGTGCGCTGGCCGCCGGGCCGTTCGCGCCGGTCGGGTCGTACCAGGTGTTCGCCCGGGTCGGTACGAAGCTCAGCGACCCGGTGAAGCTCACCGTCACCGGCTGAGGCGGGTCAGACGTAGCGTTCCAGGATGGATGCCTCGGCGAGCCGGGACAGCCCCTCACGGACGCCGCGGGCCCGGGCGTCACCGACCCCTTCGACGGCTTGCAGGTCTTCCACTGTCGCGCCGAGCAGACGCTGGAGGCTGCCGAAGTGCAGCACCAGGCGGTCGACCACCGCCACCGGTAGCCGGGGCACCTTGGCCAGCAGTCGGAAGCCGCGCGGACTGACCGCGGCGTCGAGCGCGTCGGACGCGGCCGGGTAGCCGATCGCCTTGGCCACCGACACCAGGTCGATCAGCTCGGTGGCACCGAGCAGGTCCAGCTCGACGAGGGCCTCGTCGAGGGTGCGCGACTTGCGGCCGACGGGGAGGTAGTCCCGGATGACCAGGGTGCGGTCGGCGTCCACGCCGGCCATCAGCTCGTCGAGTTGCAGGGCGAGCAGGCGGCCGTCGGTGCCCAGCTCCACCACGTAACCGGCGATCTCGTCGGCGATCCGGCGAACCATCTCCAGTCGCTGCACCACTGCCACCGCGTCCCGCACGGTGACCAGATCCTCGATCTCCAGGGCGGAGAGCGTGCCGGAGACCTCGTCCAGCCGGAGCTTGTAACGCTCCAGGGTGGCGAGCGCCTGGTTGGCGCGGGAGAGGATGGCCGCCGAGTCGTCGAGCACGTGCCGTTGGCCGTTGACGTAGAGGCTGATGATCCGCATGGACTGGCTGACCGAGATGACCGGGTAGCCGGTCTGGCGGGCCACCCGCTCGGCGGTGCGGTGCCGGGTGCCGGACTCTTCCGTCGGGATGGACGGGTCGGGCATCAGGTGCACGGCCGCCCGGACGATCCTGGTGCCGTCGCTGGAGAGCACGACAGCGCCGTCCATCTTGCACAGCTCGCGCACCCGGGTCGCGGAGAACTCCACGTCCAGCGGGAAGCCGCCGGTGCAGAGGCCCTCGACCACCTTGTCGTAGCCGAGCACGATGAGCGCGCCCGTGCGGCCGCGCAGGATGCGCTCCAGGCCGTCGCGTAGGGCGGTGCCCGGGGCCATCAGGGCGAGATTGGCCCGCAGCGGATCTCCGGCGCTCCCGGCGGCTCCCGCGGTCACGCTCACGCTGATCGGGCGGGCGGGCGAGCCCACGGCGCCGGTGCGGGCCTGGGGCGGCGCGCCGGCTGGCTTGGTGGTATCGCGGTCGATCGGCACGGGCACAGTCTACGGACTGCCGTGCGGTGGGTGCTGTCGTGGTTACTGTGATGTGTCACGATGCCGCCCTCTCCAACGTTTCCCGCTTGCGACGTGCTGTCCGGTTTCGCCGCCCTCGTCGGCACGGTGGGTCACTCGGCGGACGCGCGGGCCGCATGGTGCAGGGCCGAACGGACGTCGGTGACCTCGGTCACCTGCATCTGCCCGGGCCCGGCGCCGGTGCTCGCCGGGCCGCAGCCGGGCGGCACCAGGGCCACCTTGAACCCCAGCCGGGCCGCCTCGGCCAGCCGGCGCGGCACCGCCCCGACCCGGCGCACCTCGCCGGTCAGCCCCACCTCACCGATCGCCACCAGGTGCGGCGCGATCGCCAGGTTGAGCCCGCCGGAGGCGACCGCCAGGGCCACCGCGAGGTCGGCGGCCGGCTCGACCACCCGGATCCCGCCGACGGTGGCGGCGAAGACCTCCCGGTCGTGGAGGGTCAGCCGCTCGGTGCGCCGTTGCAGCACCGCGAGCACCATCGCCAGTCGCGCCGAGTCGAGACCGGAGACGGTGCGTCGGGGAGAGCCCGCCACGGTCGCGCCGATCAGCGCCTGCACCTCGGTGACCAGGGCCCGCCGCCCCTCCATGGCCACGGTGACGCAGGTGCCCGGGACCGGCTCCGCGTAGCGGGTCAGGAACAACCCGGACGGGTCGGCCAGGCTGCTGATGCCGCCCTCGTGCATCTCGAAGCAGCCGACCTCGTCGGCCGCCCCGAACCTGTTCTTCACGCCGCGCACCAGGCGCAGCGACGAGTGCTTGTCGCCCTCGAAGTGCAGGACCACGTCGACCAGGTGCTCCAGCACCCGAGGCCCGGCCACCTGGCCGTCCTTGGTGACGTGCCCGACCAGCACGGTCGCGATGCCCCGCTCCTTGGCGACCGAGACCAGCGCGGCGGTGACCGCGCGGACCTGGGTCACCCCACCGGGCACCCCCTCGGTGCCGCTGGTCGAAATGGTCTGCACCGAGTCGAGCACCAACAGGCCCGGCTTGACCGCGTCGAGGTGACCGAGCACCGAGGCCAGGTCGCTCTCCGCAGCGAGGTAGAGCTGCTCGTGCAGGGTGCCCATCCGCTCGGCGCGCAGGCGCACCTGGCTGACCGACTCTTCGCCACTGACCACCAGCGAGGGGCTGCCGGCGCCGAGCGCCCACTGCTGCGCCACATCCAGGAGGAGGGTCGACTTGCCCACGCCGGGCTCGCCGGCGAGCAGCACCACGGCGCC
>NZ_JAKKFF010000226.1 GCF_022229015.1 Micromonospora foliorum | reverse complement strand
CCGCCCACGAAAACGGGCCCGGGTATGGCGCTGGCCGGGAGCCCGGGTTGCGGGTGCCGGCCAGCGGTCGGTGTCGTGCTGTGGTCTTGCCGTGCGGTGGTGCTGGCGTGCGTGTTCTGCGGTGACGCGGGTCAGCTGTTCCAGTGCTGGGCGACGAGGTCGGTGGCCTGCTGCTCCCACTGGGCGTAGGCGTCCGGGTAGGCCGATACCTGCACGGTCTGCGCGGCGTCGGTCAGGGGCATGTCCTGCCACCCGTCGACCTGCTTCAGACCCTTGAGGAACGCGGTCGTCGAGTACTCCGGGTTCGTGATCTGCTCCGGCGTACCCCAACCACTGGACGGGCGCTGCTGGAACAGGCCCAGCGAGTCGTGGTCGTTCATGTCGCCCAGGTGGCCCAGGTTCTCCAGCTTCGACTCCTGCAGGCTCGTCGCGATCGAGATCACCGCGGCCCGCTCCGGCAGACCAGCCTTCTTCGTCGCGGCGATGATCGCCTTGACGTTCGCGGTCTGCTCGTCATTCAGGCTGATGTGGGACTGGTCGCCCTGCGGCTTCGGCGCCGCCGACTGCACGGCCACCGCGACCGGCTTGGCATCCACGGCCGGGTTGGCGTGGGCGGCGATCGGGCCGGCGAAGACACCACCGGCGAACGCGAGACCAGCAACAGACAGCATGCTCTTACGGAAGATCGTGTTCATGAGGGGTAGCTCCTTCGGGGGTAGGACACCCAACCGCCAAAAGGGGGGCGGCGGCGGGGTGTGAGCACCTCGTCCGGCGCTGCACAAAACAGGGAAAAGTCTGGGGGGTGACGCCTACGGTTACTCGGCGTCTACCGGCGGCCTACGGGCGAGGGCTCGTGGCGCCGGGTCCAGGTGTAACGACCGGGGGGCCGGGGTCATTCCGGGGGCGGCCCACCTACCGCGCTCTCATCGAGGCGGCGCCTGCGGTCGTTCGTGGGGACTGCAACGACCGGGGGCCGCGGGTCATTCCCGGGCTGGCCCACCTGTCGGCACCCCGTGGAGGCGGCGCCCGTCGGCCGTTCGTGGGGACTGTAACCACCGGGCCGAGGCTGGCATTCCAACCTGCGCGACCGGCCCCCCGGTGGCGGGGTGGTGGGTCGGTGGTGCTGCGATCGTCAGGGTATGTAACGACCCCGCCCCGGCCACGATTCCGGCCCACCGGTGCGACCGGTCACCACCCACACCGCCCAGGATCCGACAAACCGCCCACGACGCCGCCCCTGCGGCCTTGAATCGCCCCTCATCCAGGCGTGATCCACTCGGGTTCACGGTTGTCGGGGCATCCCGGACACCCCGCGTCCTCGCGTCCCCGCGTCCCCGCGTCCCCGCTTCCCCGCGTCAAGATCGTGCTCGAACCAGGATGTAGTGGCCTCATTGATACGCCGACACCACTACTTCCTGGTTCGAGCACGATCTTGCGGACCCGCGTCCGAGGGGGTCGCAGGCGCCCTGAGACAGATCAGACAGACGCAACTGCCGGCCTTGACGCCCATCTCCCCATGCGGATGCTGTCCGTGCTGGGCTTCCCCCATGGCAAATGCGGGCATTAAGGTGAGCGGGTGACGACGTACCGGATCGGGGAGGCCGCCGACCTGCTCGGCGTCAGCGCCGACACCATTCGCCGCTGGGTGGACGCCGGGCGCCTGACGGCCGGGCGCGACGAGCACGGCCACCGGATCGTCGACGGCGTCGACCTGGCGGCGTTCGCCCGCGCTCAGGCCGCCCACCCGGATGCGGGCGCCGAGTTCTCCTCGGCCCGCAACCGGTTGCGCGGGATCGTCGTCGACGTCCGTAAGGACACGGTGATGGCCCAGGTCGACATCCAGGCGGGCCCGTTCCGGGTCGTGTCGCTGATGAGCCGGGAGGCCGTCGACGAGCTCGACCTTCGGGTCGGGTCGGTGGCCGTCGCGGTGATCAAGTCGACCACGGTCGTGGTGGAGCGGGCCGCACCCGCCCCGACGCGGGGACGCTCGGCCGGATGAACGCGGACACGGTTGGCCGGAGAAACCCGGAGACGGTCGGGCGGTGGAACGCGCGGACCAGGCGTACGGCGGTGGCCGTGCTGGTGGCGGCCGGCCTCGCGGTGGCCGGCTGCGGCGCGGGCGGCGACCGGGCAACCGGTGGCAGCGGGGACGGCCGGGTGACCGGCACGGTGACCGTGTTCGCGGCTGCCTCGTTGACCGAGTCGTTCACCCGCATCGGAAAGGACTTCGAGGCCGCCAACCCGGGCAGCCGCGTGACCCTCAACGTCGCCGGCAGTTCCGCTCTGGCCAACCAGATCATCCAGGGCGCGCCGGCGGACGTGTTCGCCTCGGCCGCCCCGGCGAACATGACCACGGTCACCGAGGCCGGCAACGCAGACGGCACGCCGAGCATCTTCGCTCGCAACCAGTTGGTGATCGCGGTGCCCCGGGGTAACCCGAAGGCAGTGGCCGGCCTGGCCGACCTGACCAGCCCGGGTGTGAAGGTGGCGCTCTGCGCCAGTCAGGTGCCCTGCGGCGCGGCGGCCCGCACCGCCCTGGACGCCGCCGGCGTCGCGCTGACGCCGGTCACCCTCGAGCAGGACGTCAGGGGCGCGCTCGCCAAGGTGAAGCTCGGCGAGGTCGACGCGGCACTGGTCTACCGGACGGACACGCGGGCGGCGAGCGCCGACGTGACAGGTGTGGAGTTTCCGGAGTCGGCGCGGGCGGTCAACGACTACCCGATCGTCGCGTTGAAGGATGCGCCGAATCCCGATGGCGCGCGGGCCTTCGTCGCGTACGTCAGCTCGGCGCCGGCGCAGGCGGTCCTCGCCGAGGCGGGGTTCCAGGCTCCATGAGGCAGGCCCGCGACCACCTGGCACCCAGCGGGCGCCCGGCCACGCCCCGACGGCGGGGGCGGGTGCCGGCGGCGCTGCTAGTCCCCGCCGGGTTGGGGTTGCTGTTCCTCGTCCTGCCGTTGGCGGGGCTGCTGATCCGGGCACCGTGGACGACCCTGCCGGAGCGGCTCACCGAGCCGGGCGCGCTGACCGCTCTGCGGCTGTCGGTGCAGACCGCCACCCTGGCCACCGCGCTCTGCCTGCTGCTCGGGGTGCCGCTCGCCTGGGTGTTGGCCCGGGTCGAGTTTCCCGGCCGTCGGCTGGTACGCGCGCTGGTCACCGTGCCGTTGGTGCTGCCGCCGGTGGTCGGTGGGGTGGCGCTGTTGCTGGTCTTCGGCCGGCGTGGCCTGCTCGGCGGCTGGCTCGACACCACGTTCGGTATCAGCCTGCCTTTCACCACCACGGGTGTCGTGCTGGCCGAGTCGTTCGTCGCCATGCCGTTCCTGGTGATCGCCGTGGAGGGGGCGTTACGTGCCGCCGACCACCGCTACGAGGAGGCCGCGGCGACGTTGGGCGCCAGCCGGTGGACCACCTTCACCCACGTCACGCTGCCGTTGGTGGCGCCCGGCCTGGCCGCCGGGGCGGTGCTCTGCTGGGCGCGGGCGCTCGGCGAGTTCGGTGCCACCATCACCTTCGCCGGCAACTACCCCGGTCGGACGCAGACCATGCCGCTCGCCGTCTACCTGGCGTTGGAGACCGATGTGGAGTCCGCGATCGTGCTCAGCCTGGTGCTGCTCGTGGTGTCGGTGGGCATCCTGGTCGCGTTGCGGGACCGCTGGATGACCACCGCATGAGCGGTCAACTTCTCGACGCCCGGCTCGTCGTCGACCGGGGCGCCTTCCGGCTCGACGTGCCGCTGCGGGTGGCGCCGGGCGAGGTGGTGGCGCTGCTCGGCCCGAACGGCGCCGGCAAGACCACCGC
>NZ_JAKKFF010000225.1 GCF_022229015.1 Micromonospora foliorum | reverse complement strand
ATATTAGGTGAGGCCCGGGGACACTGAGTCACACCGACACTGTCCACAACCAGCCCGCCCCCCGCGTTGTTCCCGCACCCCGCCGCGCCCGCCCATCCGATCGCGCTGCACCGCCGGCCGCAGCACCGCCAGCCGCTGCACCGCCGCGACCCCACCCCACCCTCGCGACCGCGCTTCGGCCTACCCCCGCGAGATCTTGGACAGTTTCCGTTCCGCGCGAACGGAAACTGTCCAAGATCTGCGGACGATCACCCACCGAACCGTGCCATCAGCCCCCGGCGGGCACGCGGCGGCGCGGCATCCGCAGTCAGCGACCAGCATCCACGTGCCTCCCGGCACGGACATGGAAGTGGAAGTGCCGCTGGCCGGCACCCCGTGGTGCGGGTGCCGGCCAGCGGTCGGTGTCATGCTTCGCGGTGCGGTGGTGCGGTGGTGTGGGTCAGCTGTTCCAGTGCTGGGCGACGAGGTCGGTGGCCTGCTGCTCCCACTGGGCGTAGGCGTCCGGGTAGGCCGATACCTGCACGGTCTGCGCGGCGTCGGTCAGCGGCATGTCCTGCCACCCATCAACCTGCTTGAGGCCCTTGAGGAACGCGGTCGTCGAGTACTCGGGGTCGGTGATCTGCTCCGGCGTGCCCCAACCCGAGCTCGGGCGCTGCTGGAACAGGCCCAGCGAGTCGTGGTCGTTCATGTCGCCGAGGTGGCCGAGGTTCTCCAGCTTCGACTCCTGCAGGCTCGTCGCGATCGAGATCACCGCGGCCCGCTCGGGCAGGCCGACCTTCTTCGTGGCGGCGAT
>NZ_JAKKFF010000224.1 GCF_022229015.1 Micromonospora foliorum | reverse complement strand
GGCAGGCGCTGTGGGCCGCCGGTGCCGCGGCCCAGGACCGGCCGGGTCGGCTGCCCGGCACGGTGACCGGGGCGGCGGCGCCCACGCTGCCCGGGATGGAGGCGGTGGACCGGCTGGTCGCCGACGTGTGGGCCACCGGGTTGTCGCCGGAGAGCCATCCCGCCCGGTTCATCCGGGGTCAGCTCGACGTGCTCGGCGCGGTGCCGATCGCCCGGCTCGGCCGGGTGGAGCCGGGGCAACGGATCCGGGTCGGTGGCATCGTCACCCACCGGCAACGCCCGGCGACCGCGGGCGGGGTCACCTTCCTCAACCTGGAGGACGAGACGGGGATGCTCAACGTCACCTGTTCGCCGGGGCTGTGGCAGCGCTACCGGCGGGTGGCGCGGACCAGTGCCGCGCTGGTGGTCCGGGGGCGGTTGCAGCGGCACGAGGGGGTGACCAATCTGGTCGCCGACCGGCTGGATGCCATCGAGCCGCCGGTCAGCCCCGCCTCCCGTGACTTTCGCTGATCGTCGGATTCCCACGTTTGAACCCCAGCGTTCGAGGAGAAGTGCAGGTCGCGGGCAAGGCGGCCCGCGACCTGTTCGGGAGGCCTCATGTCACGGAAGCTGCGGGCGACCGCGTTCGCCGGGGTGCTCACCCTGGCACTCACCGGCTGTGGAGGAGTCGGTGGCGGCAACGACGAGGGCGGCGGTGGCACCGCCACCAAGGGCGCGCTCAGCACCATGGGTTTCGGCTTCTCCGACGAGATCGCCACCACCCGGGTGGACGCGTTCAAGCGGGACAACCCGGGCGTCGAGCTGAAGGTCACCGAGGGCGCGTTCGACGAGCAGCAGTTCCTCTCCGCGGTCGCCTCGGGAAACCCACCGGACCTGGTCTACCTGGACCGCAAGCTGATCGGCACGTACGCCAGGCGGGGCGCCATCCAGCCGCTGACCCAGTGCGTCGACAAGCAGGACATCGACCTGGCGCAGTACCGGCCCGCCGCCCGCGAGCAGGTCACCCTGGACGGCACCGTCTACGGCATCCCGGAGTTCTCCACCGTCCGGGTGGTCTACCTCAACGAGGGGCTGCTCAAGAAGGCCGGACTCACCGCTGACCAGGTCAACCTGGCCGACTGGGCCGCGTTGCCCGCGCTCAACGCCAAGCTGGCCTCGGTCTCTGGTGGCCGGCTCGCCCGGATCGGCATCGACCCGAAGATCCCCGAGTTCCTGCCGATGTGGGCCAAGGCCAACGGCGTCGACATGCTCTCCGCCGACGGTCGCGCCGCCAAGCTGGACGATCCCAAGGTGATCGAGGCGTTGACCACCGGGGTCAACCTGATCCAGCAGCAGGGTGGCTGGGGCGCCTTCAAGTCGTTCCGGGACACCTTCGACTTCTTCGGCGCGCAGAACCCGCTGTCGAAGAACCAGATCGTGGCCTGGCCCATGGAGGAGTGGTTCCTCAACCAGGCCGCCAAGAACTCCCCGAACGCCGAGCTGGTGGTCAAGCCGTTCGTGGACCGGCAGGGCAAGCCGCTGACCCAGTCCGCCGGACAGGCCTGGGTGATCACCAAGGGCGCGAAGAACCCGGACGCCGCGTGCGCGTTCGTCAAGAAGATGACCGCCACCGACACCTGGCTGGCCGCCGCGAAGGCCCGGGTGGATGCCCGCAAGGCCGCCGGCCAGCCGTTCACCGGCGTCTACACCGCCAACGCCGAGGCCGACAAGAAGATCTTCGACGAGCTGTACCAGCCGACCGGCAACAAGCGGTTCGACGACGCGGTGGCGACCATCCGTTCGGTGCAGGACGCCGCGTTCGCGCTGCCCGCCTCGCCGGCCGGCGCCGAGTTCGACAAGGCGTACTACGACGCGGTGAACCGGGTGCTGGCCGGCCAGGAGCAGCCCGCGCAGGCGTTGCAGCGCGCTCAGCGGGAGGCCACCGCGGCACTCGACAAGGCCACGAAGTAGTCCACGATGGCCACCGTCACCCCTCCCGTTCCGGGCCGGCGGCACCGTACGCCGTTGGCCCGGCGGGAGGCCCGCTGGGCGTACCTCTTCCTGGCGCCCTGGATCATCGGCTTTCTGATCTTCTACGCCGGGCCGATGCTCGCCAGCCTCTGGTTGAGCTTCACCGAGTACGACGTGATCAACCCACCGGAGTACACCGGGCTGGACAACTACCGGCAGCTGATGAGCGACCCGGCGGTGGCCCGCAGCCTCGGCAACACGGTCTACTACACGGCGCTGCACGTCCCGCTGGTGATGCTCATCTCGCTGGGGCTGGCGCTGCTGCTCAAGCGGGTCGGCCGGTTGCAGGGCTTCTTCCGGACGGTCTTCTACCTGCCGGTGATGACCCCGGCGGTGGCGGTCGGGATCCTGTTCCTGCTGCTGCTCAACACCCAGGACGGCCTGATCAACCGCGCCCTGGGCCTCGTGGGGATCGCGGGTCCGAGTTGGACCACCGACCCGCACTGGGTGATGCCCGGCGTCATCCTGATGAGCCTGTGGAGCCTCGGCTCCACTGTGATCATCTACCTGGCCGCGTTGCAGAACGTGCCCCGCGACCTGTACGAGGCGGCGGCCATCGACGGCGCCGGCCCCTGGGCCCGGTTCCGTTCGGTCACCCTGCCGATGATCTCGGGCTCGCTGTTCTTCACGTTGATCGTCAACACGATCGCGTCGCTGCAGATGTTCACCGAGGTCTACACCATGTACTTCGGTAACCGGGAGACCCAGAACACGTTCAACAGCGACGCGGCCAGTTTCTACGTCATCCACCTGTTCCAGGAGGCGTTCCAGTTCCTGCACATGGGCTTCGCCTCGGCGATGGCCTGGCTACTTTTCGTGATCATCTTGATCATCACTCTGATACAGGTGAAACTCAGCAACCGGTTCGTGTACTACGAGGGAGAAGACAAGTGACGGGCATGATGGGCCACAACGGCGTGGCCAACGCGCGACGGACCCGACTGACCAACGGCTGGGTGCCCGAGCAGCACCTTGAGCCGCGCGAGTACCAGATCACCGACGGCCCGGTGGCCAACGCCCGGCGATCCCGGGCGGAGGAGGATCCAGCAGCCGGGGACCAGTCGTGACGACCGCCGTCGAACGTGGCGCCGCCGCACCGGTACCCGGCCTCCAGCCGGGCCGGTCGGCGGCGCGCCGCCCGCCCGCCGAGCCGGCCCGCCGGCCGATCTGGCATCGGGTGCTGTTCGTGGCGGCGCTGGTCGGCGCCGCCGTGCTCTTCATGCTGCCGTTCGTCTGGCTGGTCAGCGCCTCGTTACGCCCCCGCGAGTACGTCTTCGCCCCCGGCTTCCTGCCCACCCCGTTCGCCCCGGAGAACTACGCCGAGGCGTGGCGGGCCGTGCCGCTGCTGACCTGGTTCGGCAACAGCGTGCTGGTCGGGGTGGCCGCCGCCGCCGCGGTGACCCTCTCCAGCGCCTGGGTGGCGTTCGGCTTCGCCTACTTCCGGTTCCCCGGCCGCAACCTGCTCTTCGGGCTGGTGCTGGCGACCATGATGCTGCCGTTCGCGGTCACCATGATCCCGACGTACCTGATCTGGTCGAACCTGGGGTTGACCGACACCCAGGTGCCGCTCTGGGCCGGCAACCTGTTCGGCTCGGCGTTCTACATCTTCCTGTTGCGGCAGTTCCTGCTCTCGCTGCCCCGGGAATACTTCGAGGCCGCCCGGATGGACGGGGCGAGCTACCCGCAGCTGTTCTGGAAGCTGGCCTTTCCGCTGATCCGGCCGGCGCTGCTGGTCGCCTTCGTCTTCGAGTTCAAGGCCAGCTGGACGGACCTGCTCAAGCCGCTCATCTACCTGCGCAACGAGCAGCTGTACACCCTGCCACGCGGCCTCAAGGTGGTGCTGGACCGGTTCGGTTACGGCGGTGAGCAACAGTGGGAGATCGTGCTCGCCGGCAGCGTGCTGGCCACCGTCCCGATGATCATCCTGTTCTTCCTGGCACAGCGGCACTTCGTCGAGGGCATCGCCACCACCGGCCGCAAGGGCTGACCGGGTGACTAGGCTCGACCGGGTGGAGCAGACCCGAGGCCGGTTCGCCGAGCCGCCGCTGACACCCCGTACCGCCGTGATCTGGTCGGTGCTCCGCGCCGAGCTGGACCGGCGCGGCGACGCCGAGCTCACCGTGCTGGACGTGGGCGGCGGCACCGGCGGTTTCGCCGTTCCGCTGGCCCGCGCCGGGCACCGGGTCACCGTCGTCGACGCCAGCCCCGACGCGCTCGCCGCGCTCACCCGCCGCGCCGCCGAGGCCGGGGTGGCCG
>NZ_JAKKFF010000223.1 GCF_022229015.1 Micromonospora foliorum | reverse complement strand
GGGTTGGACTTCCGCCGGTTGCAGTTCACCCCCGACCTGCTCCCCGCCGACGTCACCGGCTCCTTCCTCTACGACCAGCGCAACGGCGACTTCACCTTCCGGGCCGGCCCGGTCTTCACCAACCTGCTCCTCGCCGACGAGATCAACCGGACGCCGCCGAAGACCCAGTCGGCGCTGCTGGAGGCGATGCAGGAGAAGCAGGTGTCGGTGGAGGGTGTGACCTACAAGCTGGACGAGCCGTTCCACGTGCTGGCCACCGCCAACCCCATCGAGTACGAGGGCACCTACCCGCTGCCCGAGGCGCAGCTGGACCGGTTCCTGCTGCGGGTCTCGTTCGGTTACCCACAGCACGAAGAGGAGTGGGAGGTGCTGCGCCGTCGGATGAGCCGTCGCCGGGAGGAGGCGGACATCAAGGCGGTGGTCGACGCGGCAACTCTGCGGGCCATGCAGGCCGCCCTGGAGGACGTGGTGGTGGAGGACTCCATCGGCCGTTACATCGTGTCGCTCACCGCGGCCACCCGGGAGCACCCGTCGGTGCTGGTTGGCGCCTCACCTCGCGGTTCGCTGGCACTGCTGCTGCTGGCCCGGGTCCGCGCGGTGTTCGGCGGACGGGACTACGTGGTGCCGGAGGACGTCAAGTCGGTGGCGGCGCCCGCCCTGGCGCACCGGATCACCCTGCGTCCGGAGATGTGGTTGCGTCGGGTCGATCCGGCGTTCGTGGTGGGTGAGGTGCTGGAGTCGACGCCCGCCCCGGCCAGTGGCGCGCTGCCCAGCTACGCCGCCGGCGGGCCCCGGCACTGATGACCGGACCGACCGTGCCGAGGGCCACCGAAGCGGAATCGACTGCCGGTTGGGCGCCCACCCCGGCGCTCGGTCGCGCGGTGCTGCTCGCCGGCCTGCTGCTGGTGGCCGGCGTGCTGCTGGGTCGGGTGGACCTGATCGTGCTTGCCGCCCCGTTCGCGCTGGGCACCGCGTACGCGCTGCGACGGCGGCCCACGGCGCTACCGCAGGTGTGGATCACCCAGGGTGACGGCGGGCCGCTGGTCGAGGGTGGCGACGTGACCGCGGCGGTGACCGTCGGCAACCCGGACACGGTCGACTACGACCTGGTGGTGATGCGTTCCCGCGTGTCGCCGTGGCTGCGGATCGACCGGGCCGGCTTCGCCCACGACCAGGCCGTCGAGGACGGGGAGCAGAGCGCCGTGCCGGCGACCGGTGCGGCGGGCACCGGCGGGGGTCGTTCCGTCGCGGACCGGCCGTTCGTGACCTCGGTGCCGATCGACGCCGCGGTGGACCTGGAGTTGGCCGGCAAGGCCCTGCGCTGGGGTCGGCACCCGATCGGTCCCGCCGGTGCCCGGGTCGCCACGGCGGGTGGTCTGCTGGTCTCCCGGGCGGTGATCACCGAGCCGGTCCGGGTGCGGGTGTACCCGCGTACCGAGCCGTTCGAGGCGGTCGAGGCGATGCCCCGCGCCGCCGGCCTGGTCGGGGCGCACCACTCCCGCCGACCCGGGGAGGGCGGCGAGTTGGCCGGTGTTCGCGTCTTCGCCCCCGGGGACCGGCTGCGCCGGATCGACTGGCGGGTCTCGTTGCGGGCCCGGCAGTTGCACGTGGCCGCCACTCTCTCCGACCGGGACGCGGAGGTGGTGGTGCTGCTCGACGTGCTCGCCGAGGCGGGCCGCTCCGGTGGGGTGAACGGCGCCGCCTCGGTGCTGGACACCACCGTGCGGGCCACCGCCGCGATTGCCGAGCACTACCTGCACCGTGGCGACCGGGTCTCGCTGCTGGAGTACGGGCCGGCAGCCCGCCGGCTCCGGCCGGCCGCCGGGCGGCGGCAGTACCTGACCGTCCTGGAGTGGTTGCTCGACGTCCGGGTCCACGCGTCCGCGCACGAGCCGTACGACCAGGTCTTCGGCCCGCAGTTGCTCTCCTCGGACGCCTTGGTGGTGGTGCTCACCCCGCTGCTGGACGAGCGGTCGGCGCAGATGCTCGCCCGGCTGGCCCGCGGCGGACGGTTCGTGGTGGCGGTCGACACGTTGCCGACCGACCTGGCGTCGCCGAAGGACCGGGGTTGGGCCGAGGTGGCGTACCGGCTGTGGCGTCTGGATCGGGAGATCATGATCGGCCAGCTCCGGGAGCACGGCGTGCCTGTGGTGCGCTGGGCCGGCGCCGGCAGCCTGGACCAGGTGCTGCGGGATGTGGCCCGGTTGGCGACAGCCCCCAGGGTGGGTGGCCGGTGAACGGAAGGAGGCGGGTGCGGTGAGCGCGAGGAGTGAGCTTGCGAGCCCCGCAGTCGCGAACGAAAGGCGGGCGCGGTGAACGCCGTCGTGGAGCGGGTCCGGGCGGCGCAGTACGCCGTGTCCCGCGTCAGCGTGGCCCCGCTGCTGGTCCGGGTCGGGATCTTCGTCATCGTCTTTGCCGGGTTCGCCCTGGCGTTCCCCGTGGAGGTGCTTTCCGGCCGGTCGATCCTCTTCCTGGCGGTGGCTGCCCTGTTGCCGGCGTTCGGGCCGCGCCGGGTCTGGGCGACCTTCACGGCGTTGGTCACGGTCGGCGGCTGGCTGTTCGCCACCGACGGGTACGGCCGTCCGGTGGCCCTCTGGCGGCTGCTCGCCGTCGCGGCCCTGCTCTACCTGGGGCACACCCTCTGCGCGCTGGCCGCGCTGTTGCCCTACGACGCGGTGGTCGACCCCGAGTTGATCAGCCGTTGGTTGGTGCGGTCGGCCGCCGTGCTGTTGGGTACCGCCGTGCTCGGCGTGCTGTTGTTGCAGGCGGCGGGGTCGGGTGGGGGAGCCGGATACCAGTGGGTCACCGTGCTGGGGCTGCTGGTGGCGGTGGGGACGGCCGCGTTGCTGGGCTGGCTGCTGCGGCGTCGGTGACCACTGCGAACTGAGGGTTACGCAGGTCACATGGGTTGTGCTCCGTCACAGATGGGGGCCGCGAGCGGGATTACCTGAGCCGGCCGGGGAAAGATAGACGACGTGAATCCGAAGCGGATCCTTGTGGTTGGTGCCGGGCACGTCGGTCTGTACGCCGCCCTGCGCCTGTCGAAGAAGCTCAGCTCCCGTGAGGCTGAGGTCATGGTGGTGGACCCCCAGCCCCACATGACCTATCAGCCGTTCCTGCCCGAGGCGGCGGCGGGCAACATCTCCCCGCGGCACTCCGTGGTGCCGCTGCGGCGGGAGTTGCGCCGGTGCAAGATGGTGGCCGGCACGGTCACGCGGATCGAGCACGACCGCAAGGTGGCCACCGTGCAGCCGATCAGCGGCCCGGCCCGGGAGATCACCTACGACCACGTGATCGTGGCCCCGGGTTCGGTCTCCCGCACCCTGCCGATCCCCGGCCTGCACGAGCAGGGCATCGGGTTCAAGACCATCGGCGAGGCGATCTACCTGCGTAACCACGTGCTGGATCGGCTCGACGTGGCGGCTGCCACGCCGGATCCGGACGTCCGCCGTTCGGCGCTGACCTTCACCTTCGTCGGCGGTGGGTACGCCGGCATCGAGGCGCTCGCCGAGATGGAGGACATGGCTCGCGACGCCCTGCGCTACTACCCGGAGCTCAAGCAGGACGAGGTCCGTTGGGTGCTCGTCGAGGCCACCCAGCGGGTGCTGCCCGAGGTCGATCGGGACATGGGCGCCTATACCGTGCAGCAGCTGCTGAAGCGGAACATGGACATCCGGCTGGACACCCGGCTCGAGTCCTGCGTCGACGGGGTGGTCAAGCTCTCCGACGGTGACAGCTTCCGCTCCGACACGATCGTCTGGACGGCCGGTGTGAAGCCGTCGCCGATGCTGGACTCGACCGACTTCCCGCGCGACGACCGTCGGCGGATCACCTGCCTGCCCACGCTCCAGGTGGTCGACGGTGACCAGGTGGTCGAGGGTGCCTGGAGCGCCGGCGACTGCGCCGCCGTACCGGACCTGACCAAGGAACCGGGCAACTTCTGCTCGCCGAGCGCTCAGCACGCGGTGCGCCAGGCCGCCCGGATGGCCGACAACATCACGGCCGTGATCCGGGGTCGCGAGCCGGTGAACTACAAGCACAAGCACGTGGGCAGCGTCGCGAGCCTAGGCCTGCACAAGGGCGTGGCCCAGGTGTACGGGATCAAGATGACCGGTTGGCCGGCCTGGGTGATGCACCGGACGTACCACATGAGCCGGATCCCGTCGTTCAACCGCAAGGTCCGCGTGGTGGTGGACTGGTCGTTGGCGTTCTTCCTCAAGCGTGAGGTGGTCGCCCTGGGCCAGTTGCACGACCCGCGCGAGGAGTTCGCCGAGGCCTCCCAGCCGGTCGGCGCGCCCCGCGTCTGACCCCCACCTGCACAAAGGGGCCCCTTCCTGCCGTTTCTGGCAGGAAGGGGCCCCTTTGTCGCATCCGATGTCGGCCGCGCGCGCCGTCGTCAGACGCGCCAGGTCCAGGCGTCGGCGATCCGGGTGGATGGGCCGTAGAGCTGCTCCAGGGTTGCGCGCAGGCTCTCGGCGTGCGGGGCGTCGTCGGTGAGCGCCACGCAGGAGGCGCCCCAGAACTCCGCGTCGCGGGCGGCCTGGCGGCGCTGCTCGTCGCCGATGGCCGGTTGGTCGCCGCGCCGGGCGACATCCGCCAGGAGGGCGGAGGTGGGCTGCTTGAAGGTGCCCATCGCCGCGGTGCCGCCCCTGCCGTACGGGCCGATGAAGAAGCCTTCCGGCACCCCGAAACCGGCGTCGGCGGCGGTCGCCCAGCGCATCGGCCAGGGCTCCTTCGGGGTGGGCAGCGGCACCGGGACCAGCACCCCGCCCGGCGGTACGCACTGCCGCCAGTGGCCGCCGGTGATGAATTCCGGCACGGCCGGTCGGCCGGTGGTCGGCAGGGGCGTCGGGAAGATCGAAAGCAGCGCCACGCCGACGGCCAGTGGCACCAGCCGCCGGGCCCGACCGGAGCTGCGCAGGGCCTGGTCGACCGCGAGCACCAGCAGCGTCGCGACGATCGGCAGCACCGCCAGCGCGAACCGCATCGGCAACGCCCCGTCCACCACCGGCAGCCCTCCGATCAGGGCGTACGGGCCTGGGATCGCCGTCCTGGTGCCGCCGAGCACCACCTCCGGGCCGAGCGAGAGCGCCCCCATCACCAGACCCGCCACGACGCAGGCGAAGACCAACCGGCGTCGGCCGACCCAGATCGCGCAGACCGCGGCGACCAACAGCAGTGGCCAGCCGAGGAACGTGTTGTACTCGGCGGGACCGGTGGTCAGCCGGGCGGACTCGTCGCTGCCGGCCACCGACAGCGGGGAGAGCGTCCACCAGCTGCTCAGGTCGGCGGAGAAGTAGGCCGGGGCGAACATCCCGTCGGCGACCCCCTGCGGCCCGGCGAACTGGAACCACAGCGGATAGCCGACCACCAGCAGGGCGAGCCCGGCGGCGACCGCCATCCCGGCGGCGAAGCCGGGGAGCGCCCGGCGGGCCAGGTCCCGGTCCGACACGGCGTAGCTGACCGCCATCACCAACAGCGTGATGGCAGCGAGGAAGAGCACCTCCTCGCCGATGAAGACCTGTGCGGTGACCGCGCCGGCCAGCCCCGCCGCGGAGGTGAACAGTCGCCGACGATCCGGCCCGGAGGTTCGGGTACGGCCGGTCCCGTCGGGCGTTCCCGGCCCCGGGTCGGACGCCCGCAGCAGCCGGATCACCAGCCAGACGATCACCGGCACCAACCACTGGGCGGTCATGTGCAGGTGGCTGTTGGTCTGCGAGACCATGCCGGGTCCGAATCCGCACAGCCCACCGCCGAGTGCGGCGGCCACCCGGCGGGCGTGCAGCGTCCGGTGGAACAGCAGGTACCAGGCGAGGGCGGTGCCGGCGAGGTTGGCGGCGGCGAGCAGCGCGAAGGTGACCGGCGCGCCGAGCAGCAGGGTGACCGGGGCGAAGAGGACGCCGAGTGCGATCACCGTGGTGTTGGCCATCAGGTTGACGCCGTCGGGGGCGTTGAGCCGGTCGGTGAGCAGGTCGAAGTCGCCGAGCAGCGCGCGGGCGTCCACCGCCAGGAACCACTCGTAGAGGGTCTGGTCCTCCGGGTTGAGCGCCAGGGTGCGGGCGCCCGGGTCGGGCCACAGCCCCTGGGTGAGCCAGCCGGCCAGCGCCGCGAAGATCAGAGCGGCCAGCAGGTCGGCCCGGTGGCGGCGGACGGCGGCCAGCAGCCGGGTGGCCCGGGGTCGGCGGTTGACCTGATCGGCGAGGCGGAATGCCTGCTCAGGGGCGGCGTCGGGGGCCGTGGGGGCTGCGCTGCTCACGGCATCGACCCTAATGTGGCCACGCCGGCGGGGTACGCCGGGTCGCCGCAGACCGGCTACGGTGACACTGCACCAGGCGTGTCGGCGCGCCGGTGCCACTCGCCCGGGTGGTGGAAAGGCAGACACGGCCGCCTTAAAAGCGGCTGCCGAAAGGCGTGCGGGTTCGACCCCCGCCCCGGGCACCGGTCGACTCACACATTCTCATTCGTGATCTCCAGGACTTGGCTGTGCCGTTTACTCTTGGAGGGCACGTTCACGTGCAAACGACCCCCTGAGGGAGGCCAGACAGTGAAGACCTCGAACCCGGTGCTCGCCCGGCTCGGCCAAGCGGCCGAGCGGGAGCGCTCCGCCGGGTACGCCCCGGCCGGGCCGTACGGACAGCCCGGCATTCCCCAGCAGTACCCGTCCCAGGCCGGTTACCCGGCCGCGCCGCCGACCGTGGCGCCCATGACCGTCGACGACGTGGTCGTCAAGACGGTCGCTCTGCTCGGCATCCTCGGCATCACCGCCGCGGCCGCCTGGGTGCTCGTGCCCGACGCCCTGGTCGGTACCGCCTGGATCGGCGCGGCGGTGGTCGGCCTGGTCCTCGGCTTGATCATTTCGTTCTCCCGGATGGCCAACCCGGCGCTCGTGATCGCGTACGCGGTCGTCGAGGGTGTCTTCGTCGGCATGGTCAGCAAGGCGTTCGAGACGCGCTTCGACGGCATCGTGCTCCAGGCCGCCGCGGCGAGCTTCGGCATCTTCTTCCTGATGGCGATGCTCTACCGGGCGAAGGTCATCCGGGCCACCCCGGCCTTCGTCAAGGGCATGATCGCGGTGATGGTCGGCCTCTTCGCCGTCATGATGATCAACCTGGTGCTGGCGCTGTTCGGCGTCAACACCGGCCTGCGCGACGGCAGCCCGCTGGCCATCGGCTTCAGCCTGGTCTGCATCGTGGTCGCCTCGCTGAGCTTCGTGCTCAGCTTCAAGGAGATCGAGGACGGCGTCCGGATGGGCCTGCCGCAGCGCTACTCCTGGGTGGCCGCGTTCGGCATCCTGGTCAGCCTGGTCTGGCTCTACATCGAGATCCTGCGCCTGCTGAGCTACTTCCAGGGCGACGACTGACCTCGTCCGCACTGCCGACCGGCGCCCGTCCCCACTCCGGTGGGGGCGGGCGCCGTCGTCCGCGCCGTTTGCCCGCCGCCGCCGGTCCGCCCGGGGCAGAGTGACTGCGAGGGGGGTACGCGGGCGAAGGAGGCGGCGGTGCGCAGCAACAACCCGGTGCTCAACCGGCTGGACGAGACCGGCCGGGTGGAGGCCCGGGTGCTCGGCGCCCGTGACGTCGAGCCGATGACCGTCGACGACGTGGTGGTCCGTACCGTCGGGTTGCTGCTGGTGACCGGCGTGGCCGCCGCGGTGTCCTGGGCGGTGATCCCCGACGCGGTGTGGCTGGGCGCCGCGCTGGCCGGCAGCGCGCTCGCCTCGATCGCGCTGGTCCTGGTCATCTCGTTGCGGGCGATCACCAACCCGGTGCCGATCGTCGGCTACGCCCTTCTCCAGGGCCTGCTGCTGGGGGTGGCGAGCCGTACCTTCGAGCAGGTCTATCCGGGCATCGTGGTGCAGGCGGTGGCCGGCACCTTCGGCGTCTTCCTCGGCATGGCGGCGCTCTACCGGGCCCGGGTGATCCGGGCGACGCCCCGGCTGGCCCGCCTGGTGATCGGCACCCTGCTCGGCATCGCCGTGCTCAGCGTGGTCAACCTGGTGTCGTACCTGATCACCGGGCGACCGGGCCTGGCCGTCTACAGCGTCAGTGGGGAGGTCGGCTGGCTGCCGTACGCCTTCTCGGTGGTGGCCATCATCGCCGGGGCGTTCAGCTTCATCCTCGACTTCGACCTCGTCGAGCGCTCGGTGCGCGACGGTCGAGCCCGTCGGTACGCGTGGCTGAGCGCGTTCGGCCTGCTCACCGGGTTGGTATTCCTCTACTGGCAGCTGCTGCGGCTGCTCAGTTACCTGCGCCGCTGACCGGCCCGCCCCGACGCGGTAGGTGCCGGCCGTAGACTCGGCGGCGATGAGCGCAGCGGAGTTGGACAAGGCCGTGCAGTTGCTGGTCCGTCAGATCGCACACTGGCAGCAGCCCCGGTGGGCGGCGGTCGCGACCGCCGGCAACGTGTCCCGCGCCGACCTGGTGCACCGCCTCGTGCAGGAGATGGCCAACCTTGCCGCCGACGCCGAGGGGGAGCCGCGTCGGGTCGTGCCCCGGCTCGACAACGACCTGGCCCTGCCCGACCAGCTGCGGGTGGTCACGGCGGACCTGCTGGCCGTCGACCCGGGGGCCGAGGTGCTGACCCGGGCCGCCGCCGAGGTGACGGCGACCCGCGGCGCGCTCTGAGGGCAGCTCGCTCAGCTGAGCCGTTCGAGCACCATGGCCATGCCCTGGCCACCGCCCACGCACATGGTCTCCAGACCGATGGTCTTGTCGTGCCACTCCAGTGCGTTGAGCAGGGTGCCGGTGATCCGGGCGCCGGTCATGCCGAACGGGTGGCCGACCGCGATGGCTCCGCCCATCACGTTCAGCTTCTCCTCCGGGATGCCCAGCTGGCGGTACGAGGGGATGACCTGCGCGGCGAACGCCTCGTTGATCTCGACGAGGTCGACGTCGTCGATGGTCATGCCGGCTCGGCGCAGCGCCTGCCGGGACGCCTCGACCGGCCCGAGGCCCATGATCTCCGGCGACAGGGCGGTCACACCGGTCGAGACGATCCGGGCCAGCGGGGTGAGCCCGAGTTCCTCGGCCCGCTGGGCGCTCATCACCACCACGGCGGCCGCGCCGTCGTTGAGTGGGCAGCAGTTGCCGGCGGTGATCCGACCGTCCGGACGGAACACCGGCTTCAGGCCGGCGACCGCGTCGAGGGTGACGCCGGCCCGGGGCCCGTCGTCGGTGCTCACCACGGTGCCGTCCGGCGTGGTGACCGGGGTGATCTCCCGGGCCCAGAAGCCGTCGGTGATGGCCTTCTCGGCGAGGTTCTGGCTGCGTACGCCGAACTCGTCCATGTCGGCGCGGGTGACGTCGTACACCTGGGCCAGGTTCTCCGCCGTCTGCCCCATGGTCAGGTAGATGTCGGGCAGCTCACCGGCCTCGCGCGGGTCGGTCCACACCTCGGCGCCGCCCTGCGCGCGGCGCTTCGAGCGCTCGCCGGCCGACCCGAAGCGCGGGTTCTCCCAGCCGCCGCCGACCAGGGCCTGCGCCTCGGGCGGCAGCCCGTCGGAGCTGCCCCGGGCGTAGCGGGAGACCATCTCGACGCCGGCGGAGACGAACACGTCGCCCTCGCCCGCCCGGATCGCGTGCATCGCCATCCGGGTGGTCTGCAGCGACGAGGCGCAGTAGCGGGTCAGCGTGGCACCGGGGACAGTGTCCAGACCGAGGAGGGTGGACACCACCCGGGCCATGTTGAAGCCCTGCTCGCCGCCGGGCAGGCCGCACCCGAGGTAGAGGTCGTCGATCGTGGTCGGGTCGAGCGCGGGGATCTTGTCCAGCGCGGCCTGGACGATTGTCGCGGCGAGGTCGTCGGAGCGGACGTCGCGCAGGGATCCCTTGTGCGCCCGGCCGATGGGGGAGCGGGCGGTGGCGACGATGACGGCGTCGCGGGACGACTCAATCGGCATGGACCAACGTTAACCCGCCAGTAACATGGCGCGGAAGAAGCGGACGCGGCGGGAAATGTCACCCCTGGCCGGGAACGATCTAGCGTCGGGTCGTGGCCGCCGCCGCGGCGATGACGGCGGGCAGCAGCGCGTGCGCCCACACCCGGTAGCCGTCCGCGGAGGGGTGGAAGCCGTCCTGGCAGAGCGTCCCCGCGTCGGCCCGGAACACGGGCCCGGTCTCGGTGGCCAGGTCGACCACCGAGCCGCCCGCCTCCAGCACCGCCGTGGTCTGCGCGCGGGCCACCCGACGCCCGGCCCAGCCGACGACCTGGCGCAGTGGAGGCGCGATGGCACGCACCGCCCCGAGGTCGGGGCAGGTGCCCACCACCACCTCGACGCGTGCCTCACGCAGCCGGTGCACCGCCGCGCCGAGATAGGCCGCCGCGTCGGAGGGTCGGCGCAGCCCGGTGGCGTCGTTCGCGCCGATCAGGATCAACGCCACGTCGGGCCGCTCACCGAGCAGGGCCCGGGCCACCTGGGTGGCGAGGTCCGTCGAGCGGGACCCGGAGACGCCGACGCTGGACAGGTGCACCCGACGGCCGGTCGGCCCCTCGGCGAGCAGGTTGGCCAACTGCCCGCCGATGGTGTCCTCCAGACGGTCGACACCCACGCCCAGTGCCGACGAGTCGCCCAGCAGCACCAGTCGCAGGGGGGAGGCGCCCGCCCGGCCGATCGTGGCGCGTAGGGCCAGGCCCAGCTCCGGCTCGGCGTAGCGTCGGTGCCGGGCGACGAACGCCTCACCGGCGAGGACGGCGGCGCCCCCGACGGTGCCGGCGAGCAGCGAGAACGCCGCCGCCCGACCCAGTCGGCCGGCGAGGCCGGAGGTCACGCTCCGCGCGCTGCGCTCGTTCATGCCAGTCCCTCCACTGTCGAGGTGTCCGAGGCGGACCCCTGCTGCGGCACCGCGCCGACACCGAAGAACGCCCGTCGGCGCAGCTGCGCCCACCGGCCGGCCGGCCCTCGGTCGCGGCCCCGGACCTGGACGCCGCTGACCTCCGTGCCGGCGTGTCGAGCCGCCTCCTGCGCGGCCTCCGGCAGCGACCGTACGCCGTCGCCGCGGGTCGGTGTGGCCCGTCGTTCCGGGGTCGCGCCGAGGGCGGAGAGCATCGTCGGCAGGAGCGCGGCGGCGGCCATCGCGTACCCCTCGGCGGAGGGATGGAACCGGTCCCAGGCGAACATGCGGGTCGGCTCGGCCGCGAACCGGGGGCCGAGCAGGTCGCCGAGGGAGACCGTCCAGCCGCCCGCCTCGACCACGGCCACCGTCTGGGCCGCGGCGAGCTGGCGGCTCCAGCGGTGCGCCAACCAGCGCAGGGGCGGCTGGATCGGGCGGATCGCCCCCAGGTCGGGGCAGGTGCCGACGACCACCTCGCACCCCGCGTCGCGCAGGGTGTGCACCGCCTCGACCAGGTAGCGCACCGCCAGGCCGCGCGGGGTGCGGTTGGTGATGTCGTTGCCGCCGATGAGGATCACCGCGATGTCGGGTCGGCATTCCAGCGCCGCCTCCACCTGGTGGCGCAGCGCCGCCGAGATGGCGCCGACCACCGCGAAGCGGTGCAGCCGCACCGGCCGGTGCAGTCGACGGGACAGGCCGGTGGCGAGCAGCGCCCCGGGCGTCTCCCGACGGCGGTGCACCCCGTAGCCGGCCGCCGACGAGTCACCGAGCACGACCATGGTGAGCGCCGGACCGGGGAACTTCGCGCCGTACATCCCGTCGCAGCGCGGTGGCGGCGCCTCGGCCATCGGGATGGTCCGTCGAGCCTGGCGGGCCTGGCCGAGCAGCACCCCGCCGGTCGCCACCGCGGCCGCCGCGGTGGCGCCTGTCCCGATGGCTGCCAGCCGAACGAAACGCCGGGCCTGCCGCCAGCGCTCACCACCGGGTACGACGGAATGTGCCACCCCCATACCGCGACATTATCGCGCTGCCCCGACACGCCGCTGTCGTCGTGACGGCACCCGGGTGCCTGGAAACCGACGCGACGGGGTATCTGGGTGGGTGGGAGAGGCCGGCCGACTTGCGCCGACCCGCCACGCTGATCCGGCGGAGAGGAGCGCGACGATGGGTAAGACACTGAAGCGCAGCGCGGCGTTCACGGCCCTGGCGCGGGCACTGGCGGCCGGGGCGCGCAACGGGCCGTCGATCGGCACGCGGTTGGCCGCGCTGCCCCGGATGATCCGAGCCACCGCCAAGGGGGAGTACGACGGCGGCCTCCGGCTGGCCCTGATGACCGCGGCGACGGCGTACATCGTCTCGCCGATCGACCTGCTCCCGGAGATCCCGCTGGCGATCTTCGGGCTGGCCGACGACGCGGTCATGGTCACCTGGTTGGCCGGCAGCGTGCTCGCCGAGACCGATCGCTTCCTGGAGTGGGAGGCCCGCCGCAGCTCGGTCATCCCCGGGGGGCTGGTGCCCTGACGACACGTACGCTGGGCGTCGAGAAACGTCTTCCCGGCCGCCACCGCCGGCGCCGCAACGAAGGGCACACCGTGCAGTACTACGACAACGTCGTCGACATGATCGGAAACACCCCGCTGGTGCGTCTGCGTAACGTCACTGAGGGCATCCAGGCCACCGTGCTGGCCAAGGTGGAGTACGTCAACCCGGGCGGCTCGGTGAAGGACCGGATCGCGCTGCGGATGGTGGAGGATGCCGAGGCCGCCGGCCTGCTCAAGCCCGGCGGCACCATCGTCGAGCCGACCAGCGGCAACACCGGCGTCGGTCTGGCCCTGGTGGCCCAGCTCAAGGGCTACAAGTGCGTCTTCGTCTGCCCTGACAAGGTCAGCCAGGACAAGCAGGACGTGCTCCGGGCGTACGGCGCCGAGGTGGTGGTCTGCCCGACCGCCGTCGCTCCGGAGGACCCGCGCTCGTACTACAACGTCTCCGACCGGCTGACCCGGGAGATCCCCGGCGCCTGGAAGCCGGACCAGTACAGCAACCCGGCCAACCCGCGCTCGCACTACGAGACCACCGGCCCGGAGCTGTGGAAGCAGACCGACGGGGAGCTCACCCACTTCGTGACCGGCGTCGGCACCGGCGGCACCATCTCCGGCATCGGTCGGTACCTCAAGGAGGCCTCCGAGGGCCGGGTGCGCATCGTCGGGGCCGACCCGGAGGGCTCGGTCTACTCCGGCGGCACCGGCCGGCCGTACCTGGTGGAGGGCGTCGGCGAGGACTTCTGGCCGGAGACGTACGACCGGGGTGTCGCCGACGAGATCGTCGAGGTCTCCGACAAGGCGTCCTTCGAGATGACCCGGCGACTGGCCCGCGAGGAGGGGCTGCTGGTCGGCGGTTCGTGCGGAATGGCGGTGGTCGCCGCCCTGGAGGTCGCCCGCCGGGCCGGCCCGGACGACGTGGTGGTGGTGCTGCTGCCCGACGGCGGTCGCGGCTACCTCTCCAAGATCTTCAACGACTCGTGGATGGCCCGGTACGGCTTCCTCGACAACTCCGGCGCCGAGCCGACGGTGGCCGACGCGCTGGCCAGCAAGCCGGGCGGGCTGCCCGAGCTGGTGCACGTGCACCCGACCGAGACCGTCCGCGACGCGATCGACTACATGCGCGAGTACGGCGTCTCGCAGCTGCCGGTGCTCAAGGCCGAGCCGCCCGTGGTGACCGGTGAGGTCGCCGGCTCGATCGCCGAGCGGGACCTGCTCGACGCGCTGTTCACCGGTCAGGCCCACCTGCACGACACGATCGAGCGGCACATGGGCGACCCGCTGCCGATGATCGGTGGTGGTCAGCCGGTGAGCGAGGCGGTGGGCCTGCTGGAGAAGTCCGACGCCGCCCTGGTCCTGGTAGACGGCAAGCCCAAAGGTGTCCTAACCCGCCAGGACCTCCTGTCCCACCTGGGCGCCCACTAACCCCCACCCCCAACCCCTCAACCCCCCCAACCCCACCCACGCTCGCGTCGATCATGGAGTTGTGGTGGTGCGCAAAGCAGGCACTCGTGCCCAAAGCGCCCACCACAACTCCATGATCGACCAGGGCCTGGGGTCAGAGCGGACGGGCGTAGCGGAGTTGTGGGGTAGGTGTTGGGCCGATCATCTCGTCTCGTTCATCGCCCGTCGGGGTCCAGCCGCCGCGCTCGTAGAAGGAGCGGGCGTGGGCGTTGTCCCGCAGCACCCAGAGCGCGGCACGCCGCCAGCCCTGCGCCCGCATGGCGTCCAGCGCATCCACCATCAGGGTGCGGCCGGTGCCGCGGCCCTGTTCGGCCGGATCGAGGTGGATGGCGTTGAGCAGCCCGGTGGCGGGGTGGTCCTCGTCGTCCGGGCCCAGGTGGCTGAACCCGACCAACGTCCCGGCCCGTTCGGCCACCGTCATCCGGTGGGTGTCCCGCTCCCAGACCCACCGCTCGACCCAGTACCGCCCCATCGCCTCCGGCGTCGGGTTGGCCAGCGCCTCGGCCGGCAGGAAGGCGGAGTAGGCGGCGACCCGGGAGCGCTGGTGCAGGGCACCCACCGCCATCAGGTCGCCCTCGGCCGCGGGGCGGAGCGTGACGGTCACCCGGCCGAGGCTACCCGGCGCGGCGGAAGCTGCACCGTGGTCAGGTCCTCGGCGATGATCAAATCGCCGTCGAAGTGCGCGCGCGCCTCGTCGTGGAACCGGCGCGGGTCGGGGTAGCGCTGGGAGAAGTGGGTGAGCACGAGTCGGCGTACCCCGGACTCGGTCGCCACCCGGGCGGCCTGCGCGGCGGTCAGGTGCCCGACCTCGGCGGCGAGCGCGGCCTCCGACTCCAGGAACGTCGACTCGATGACCAGCAGGTCGGCGTGCTCGGCGAGGGCGTACACCCCGTCGCAGAGGCCGGTGTCCATCACGAACGCGAACCGCTGCCCCGGCCGGGGCACGCTCACCTCGGCCCGGGTGACGCGGCGTCCGTCGAGGTCCAGGTGCCCGACGCGGATCAGCTCGCCGACGGCAGGCCCGGCGATGCCGTACGCGGCCAGCTTCTCCGGCAGCATCCGGTGCCCGTCCGGCTCGACCAGCCGGTAGCCGTACGTGTCGATGGGGTGCCGGAGCCGGCGTGCCTCCAGCGTGCCGCAGCGCAGGGCGATCCGCTGCCCGTCGGTCTCGATGGGCTCGACCCGCAGCTCGGCGGTCTCGTAGAAGGAGGTGGCGTACCGCAGCCGGGCGAAGTATTCGGCGCCGCCGGCGGGGAAGTGCACGGCGACCGGGTGCGCCACCCGGTCCAGGGAGAGTCGCTGGATGGTGCCGGGTAGGCCGAGGCAGTGGTCGCCGTGGAAGTGGGTGACGCAGATCCGGGTGAGGTCGGTGGCGGTGACCGTGGTGTGCAGGAGCTGACGCTGGCTGCCCTCGCCCGGGTCGAAGAGGATCACCTCGTCGTCCCAGCGCAGCACGTACCCGTTGTGGTTGCGCTGACGGGTCGGCGCCTGGCTGGCCGTCCCCAGCACCACCAGCTCGCGCATGGACATCGCCACTCCCGCGGATATGGAGCGACCCCCGGGGCGCTCCGCGCTGGTGCGCGGGCCGGCTGGACTTGGCCGGCACCCCGGGGGTCGGGTGGCTGTCGTGGATTCGCCGCACCGCTGCCACACGGTCTCGACGATGGTGCTTTTTGCCCACCTCGCGGCGGGCCGATCACTGTCGAGGACAGCGGCTAGCTGACAGCCACCTCACGAGTCCGATTGCTATACAAGTCTGGACCACCTCCTTTCACGTGTACGGCCACGTTATCGAGTTCTCGTCGGGCTCGGCAACGGATTTCGATCACAGGGCCGAACGGGAATGCCCGGCCACCTCGCTGGGTGGCCGGGCATCACACGCGTGCGGGTGGCGGTGGTCAGCCGCCGACTCGGGCCACGCCGACCGGGCAGCTCAGCCCGTTCGGGCCGTGGTTGCAGTACCCGTTCGGGTTCTTGGTCGGGGCGAGGTACTGCTGGTGGTAGTCCTCGGCGAAGTAGTAGCTGCCGAGCGGGGCGATCTCGGTGGTGATCTCACCCTTGCCGGCCCGCGTCACGATCGGCTGGAACGCGTCCCGGGACGACTCCGCGATGGTCCGCTGCTCGTCGGTGGTCGTGTAGATCGCTGAGCGGTACTGCGTGCCCACGTCGTTGCCCTGGCGCATGCCCTGGGTCGGGTCGTGGTTCTCCCAGAAGACCTTCAGCAGGTCCTCATAGTTGATCTTGCTGGGGTCGTACACCACCTGGACGACCTCGGCGTGCCCGGTCCGGCCGGAGCACGTCTCCTCGTACGTCGGGTTCTTGGTGATGCCACCCGCGTAGCCGGCGGAGGTGGTGTAGACGCCGGGGAGCGTCCAGAACAGCCGCTCGGCGCCCCAGAAACAGCCCATGCCGAAGACCGCGACCTGGAGGCCCTCAGGGAACGGGCCCTTCAACGGGGTGCCCAGCACCTCGTGGCGGTCGGCGACCGGCATGGCGATCTGACGGCCCGGCAGTGCCTGGTCGGGCGAGACCATATCGGCGTTCATGCGGCGCAGAAACACGGTGGGGATCTCCTCTCGTACCGCTCCCAGCGTGTAACACCGGAGGGTCCAGCTTCCTTACCCGCGTGGCCGGGAGTCAGGCCCCACCGGAGAACGCCGCCGCGATCCGGTCCGCGTACGTCTGGGCCTCGGTGTCGTCGTCGTACCGGGTGCGCGGCCAGAAGAAGCCCCGCAACCCGTCGCCCTTGGTGCGCGGGACCACGTGGGTGTGCAGGTGGGGCACCGATTGGGACACCTTGTTGTTCATCGCCACGAACGTCCCACCGGCACCGAGAGCGGTCTCCACCACCACCGCCAGCCGCCGGACCATGGCGAAGTAGCCGGGCAGCAGGTCGGCCGGCAACTCGGCCAGGGTCACCAGGTGCACCCGGGGCACCACCAGCACGTGCCCCTTGAACACCGGCCGGGTGTCCAGGAACGCCACCCCGTCCGGGGTGTCAGCCACCCGGAACGCCGGCACCTCGCCCGTCACGATCCCGCAGAACACGCAACCGCTCATCGGGCCAGGCTATGCCGACGGCCCCGGACGGTCCGGCCTCGCCCGGGAGCGTGGGTTCCGTTCCACCCCTCGGGACGGGGCACTAGCCTCACCAGAATGAGTCACGGCTTCGAGACGCTCGCCATCCACGCCGGTCAGGACCCCGAGGCCCGCACCGGCGCGGTGATCCCACCGATCTACCAGACCAGCACGTACGCCCAGGACGCCGTCGGCGCACCCCGCCTCGGCTACGAGTACAGCCGCTCCGGCAACCCGACCCGTGACGCGCTCCAGGAGTGCCTGGCGGCGCTGGAGGGCGGGCCGGTGGGGCTCGCGTTCGCCAGCGGCCTGGCGGCGGAGGACACCCTGCTGCGGGCCGTGTGCCAGCCCGGCGACCACGTGGTGATCCCGGACGACGCGTACGGCGGCACGTACCGGCTCTTCGCCCGGGTCGCCCAGCGCTGGGGCCTGGAGTTCAGCCCGGCCAAGGTCTCCGACCCGGCCGCGGTCCGGGCGGCCGTGCAGCCCGGCCGCACGAAGATCGTCTGGGTGGAGACGCCGACCAACCCGCTGCTCGGTATCGCCGACATCGCCGCCCTGGCCGCCGTGGCACACGACGCCGGCGCCCTGCTGGTGGTGGACAACACCTTCGCCTCGCCCTACCTGCAACAGCCGATCGCGTTCGGCGCGGACGTGGTGGTGCACTCCACCACCAAGTACATCGGTGGGCACTCCGACGTGGTCGGTGGCGCGCTCGTGGTCGCCGACGCCGGGCTCGGCGAGGAGTTGCGCTACCACCAGAACGCGATGGGCGCGATCAACGGCCCGTTCGACGCCTGGCTCACCCTGCGGGGCATCAAGACCCTCGGGGTACGCATGGACCGGCACTGCGACAACGCCGAGCGGCTCGCCGCGTACCTCGACGGGCACGCCAAGGTCGCCCAGGTGCTCTATCCGGGGCTGCCCTCGCACCCCGGTCACGAGGTGGCCGCCAAGCAGATGCGCCGGTTCGGCGGCATGATCTCGTTCCGCGCCGCCGGTGGTGAGGACCACGCCGTGGACATCTGCAACCGGGCCAAGCTCTTCGTGCTCGCCGAGTCGCTGGGCGGCGTGGAATCCCTGATCGAGCACCCGGGTCGGATGACACACGCAAGTGCTGCCGGCTCGCCGCTTGAAGTTCCCGGCGATCTCGTGCGACTGTCTGTCGGCATCGAGACGGTCGACGACCTACTCGCCGATCTGGAGCAGGCGCTGGGCTGACCGCTGGGGGAGGATGGCCGTGCAGGACATCATGGCGACCTGGGTCGGAGCGACCGCCAAGCAGATCGCCCGAGGCGTACGCCGAGGTGACGTCTCGGCGACCCAGGTCGTCGCCGACCACCTCGAGTACATCTCCCGGGCCGACCGCGAGCTGGCCGCGTTCCGCGCCGTGCGCGGCGGGGAGGCGATCACCGAGGCGGAGAAGGTCGACGAGCAGGAGGACCTGGCCAACCTGCCGTTGGCCGGGGTTCCGGTGGCGGTCAAGGAGAACACCCCGGTCGCCGGCCTGCCCACCTGGAACGGGTCGGCCGCCGCCCGCACCGACGTCGCGGAGGCCGACCACGAGGTGGTACGTCGGCTGCGCGGCGCCGGCGCGGTGATCCTCGGCGTGACCCGGATGCCGGAGCTGGGGCTGTGGGCACTCACCGACGACGACAGCGCGGTGACCCGTAACCCGTGGGACAGCACGCGTACCCCGGGTGGGTCCTCGGGTGGTGCCGCCGCCGCGGTCGCCGCCGGGCTGGTGCCGATCGCGCACGCCAACGACGGTCTCGGCTCGATCCGGATTCCGGCGGCCTGCTGCGGACTGGTCGGGCTCAAGCCCGGTCGGGGTGTGGTCCCCTGCCAGCTCGGGGCGGACGACTGGTTCGGCCTCACCGAGCACGGCATGTTGACCAGCACGGTCGCCGACGCGGCGGTCGGCTTCTCGGTGCTCGCCGGCCGGCGTCCCGAGAAGCTGGTCCCCCCGCAGCGCCTGCGGGTGGGCGTCTCGCTGCGCTCCCCGGTGCGCGGTGTCGCACCGGACGCGCCCAACCGGGACGCGGTTGCCGCCGCCGGCCGGCTCCTCGCCGCCGCCGGGCACGACACGGTGCCGGCCGATCCGGTCTACCCCACCGCGCTCGGTCTGCAGGGCATCGCCACCTGGTTCGCCGCAGCCGCCACCGACGTCCGGGCCGCTGGTCTGGACCGGCGTGGGCTGCAACGGCGTACCCGGCGGCACGTCGCGCTGGGCGAGTGGGCGCAGCGTCGCGGCTACGTGCGGGAGGCGGATCGGGCCGCCTGGCGGCAACGGTCGGTGGACTTCTTCACCGACCACTCAGTCGACCTGCTGCTCACTCCGGCGCTGGCCAGCGCACCACCGGAGGCGGCCCGCTGGTCGGAGCGGTCCTGGCGGGCGAACATGACAGCCAACATCCGGTACGCCCCGTACGCCGCACCCTGGAACATCGCCGGCCTGCCGGCGGTCGTCGTGCCGGTCGGTCGCCGCCCGGACGGCCTGCCGGTCGCCGTCCAGCTGGTCGGCCCGCCCGGCTCGGAGCTGCTGCTGCTCGGCGTGGCCGGCCAGTTCGAGATGGCCGCCCCGTGGACGCGCCACGCCCCCGGCTACCCCCGGGTCGGAACGGGGTCGCCGGCCACCGCATGATCGTCTAGCGTGTGCGCGCACCTACGCGCGACCACGGGGGACACCAGTGCGCTGCCAGACCTGCGGGGACGCGATGTCCCCCGAAAACGACTACTGCCTGCGGTGCTTCACGCCGCTCGGCCAGCCCGCCGTCACGCCGGGGCTGCCGACCTACCGGGTACGCGGGATCGGCCTGGCGGCGAACGTCGCCGTCGGCGCGACCGCCGTGCTCTACCTGGCGGTGGCGCTGTCCTCGCTGGTCGGCATGGTGCTGGCCCGGCGGGCCAGGGCCAACGACGACCCGGACCTGCTTATCGGCGCGGGGATCATCGTCGCAGTGGTGGCGCTGATCATGACGGTGGTACACCTCACCGCGGCCGTACTGGTGATCATCTGGACCTGGCGGGCTCGCAAGAACACCGACGCCTTCCCCGGCGCCGAGCCGGCCTTCGGGCCCGGCTGGGCGATCGCCGGCTGGCTGGTGCCCTTCGCGAACTTCGTGGTGCCGGCCCGGGTCGTGGCGGGAGTGGCCCGGGACAGCCTCTGGCGGCGGGCCACGCCGGCGCTCGTGGCCGTCTGGTGGTGCTCCTGGCTGGTGTTCAGCATCGGTGAGCGGCTCGCCAGCCGCGCCGACGACCGGGCGTACGAGAAGCTGGCGGAGATCCCTCTCAACGACGCCGGCTACCAGGCGTACTCCGACCTGTACCAGGACTCCCTGCTCCGCACCACGCTGCCCGCGCTGGGCTGCGTGATCGCGGCGGTGACGCTGATCCTGCTGATCCAACGGATCTCCGCTGCCCAGGAGGCCCGGATCGCCAGCGCCACCCGCCAGTGGCCGACCGCCCCGGTCTGGCCGGCCCAGACCTGGCCCGCCGCCCCGCCTGCCCAGTCCGCTCCGGCGGCGCAGCCCGCCCTTGAGGTGCCGGGGGTCGCGCCAGCTTCGTGATTCACTCGGGATCATTGAAGTCGGGGGGTCCGGGCGGCCCGGATACCGCGCTTTCTGGGATATCGAGCGGATCAACCCGGTCCGGTCGGCCTGCGCCCCCCGGTCGGCCTGGCCCGCGGGTTGGTCGGGGAGCGCGGGTGGCACGATCGGGGCATGACGGAACTGGTCGGTCTCGACGACGTGCGGGCCGCACGGGAGTTGCTCGCTGGCGTCATCCGCACCACCCCGCTGGAGCCCTCCCGGCCGCTCAGCGCGGCGCTGGGCGGGCCGACGTGGCTCAAGTGCGAGAACGTGCAGCGCGCCGGCTCGTACAAGGTGCGGGGCGCGTACGTGCGGATCTCCCGGTTGTCGGCGGCGGAGCGGGAGCGCGGTGTGGTCGCGGCGAGCGCGGGCAACCACGCGCAGGGCGTGGCCCTCGCCGCCGGCCTGGTCGGCACGCACGCCACCGTCTTCATGCCGGTCAACGCGCCGCTGCCGAAGGTCGCCGCCACCAAGGGGTACGGCGCGCAGGTCGAGTTGGCCGGGAACACCGTCGACGAGTCGCTGGTGGCCGCGCACACGTACGCCGAGCGCACCGGAGCGGTGCTGATCCACCCGTTCGACCACCCGGACGTGATCGCCGGTCAGGGCACGGTGGCGCTGGAGATCCTCGAACAGTGCCCGGACGTGAAGACGATCATCACCGGGGTGGGTGGCGGCGGTCTGATCTCGGGCATGGCGGTGGCCGCGAAGGCGTTGCGACCGGACGTCCGGATCATCGGTGTGCAGGCGGCCGGCGCGGCGGCGTTCCCGCCCTCACTGGTCGCCGGAGAACCGGTCCGACTGCCCGTCTTCTCCACCATCGCCGACGGCATCGCGGTCGGCCGACCGGGCGAGATCACCTTCAACCACGTGCGCAAGTTGGTCGACGAGATCGTCACGGTCTCCGAGGAGGACATCTCCCGGGCCCTGCTGATGCTGCTGGAGCGGGGCAAGCAGGTGGTCGAGCCGGCCGGGGCGGTCGGTGTCGCCGCGCTGCTGGCCGGCGTGGTCGAGGTGGAGACGCCGGTGGTCGCGGTGCTCTCCGGCGGCAACATCGACCCGTTGCTGATGCTGCGGGTGATCGAGCACGGGTTGGCCGCGGCGGGTCGCTACCTGCGGGTGACCGTGCGTTGTTCGGACCGGCCGGGGCAGCTCGCGTCGCTGCTCAGCCAGATCGCCGAGCACCGGGCCAACGTGGTGGACGTGGAGCACCAGCGGGCCAACCCGCACCTCAGCCTCGGCGAGGTGGAGGTGGCGCTGTCGGTGGAGACCCGGGGCGTCGAGCACTCGGACACCCTGATCAGCGCACTGCGGGCCAGCGGCTATCAGGTGGTCTTCGCGGCCGAGGCGTGACACCGGTGGGTGCCACGCCTCGGATGCGCGGTGTTTCGACAGTGGGCGCCGACGTCGGTCAGCCCGACCGGCAGCGGGTGGCGCGGTCGGCGACGGTCAGCCGGAGAACGGCTCGAAGCTGACCACTGTCACCTTGATGTCGGCGCCGCTGGGCGCCGTGTAGGTGCAGGTCTGCCCGGGTCGACCACCAAGGATCGCCTTGCCCAGCGCGGACTCGGGGCTGTAGACGGTCAGGTCGGTCGTGGCCGCGATCTCCCGAGAGCCGAGCAGGAAGGTCTCGGTGTCGTTGGTGTCGTCGTCGAAGTAGATCGTCACGACCATGCCCGGCGACACCGCGTCGGCGGTCGGTGCCTCGCCGACCTTCGCGGTGCGCAGCAGCTCCTGCAGGTAGCGGATGCGACCCTCGGCCTTGCCCTGCTCCTCGCGGGCGGCGTGGTAGCCGCCGTTCTCCCGCAGGTCGCCCTCCTCGCGCCGAGCGTTGATCTCGGCTGCGATCGCCGGACGGTTGGCGATGTGCTCGTCGAGCTCGGCCTGGAGGCGGTCGTACGCGTCCTGCGACAGCCAGGTGGCGGGCGCCTCGTTGCCAGTGGACACAGGCGTTCTCCTCAGTTGTGCGTGGCTGGCTGACAGGTGAGTTACCAAGTTACCAGTGCGGTACGACACAGCGTGTCGGCCATCACCGCCGGTGTCCGGATCCGACACCCGCGGTAGGCGCTCGGTCGACCCGGTTCTCGGTGCTGTCTGGGCAGCTCAGGACGGTGGCCGGCAGCGCAGAACCTCGCCGATGAACGGCCGCGCGGTGGTGGCCAGGCGGTGCCGGCTGGTGACGTGCCGGTCCCCGGGATCGGCGGTCACGGTGACCTGTTCGCGGGCCACCTCGGCGCCGGAACGGTCCCGGGCTCGCAGCACGCAGACCGCCGATCCACCCGGCGGAACGGTCACCCGAAAGTCGACAAGCACCTGGTTGTCCGTGATGTCGGTGTACGTGATCACCTGGGCGTCGTAGACCGGGTCGCCGTACTGGCGGTAGAGCCGGACCGAGATCACGGTCAGCGTCGCCACCAGCGCCAACAGCGCCAGCGCGGCAAGCAGCGTACGGCGGCGCCTTCCGCCCGGTGCCCGACGGCGGCCGTAGCGCCCGGCCGGGAATACCGGCGCGCCTGGTGAAATTGTGGCGTGCGTCTCGGTCACCGGCGGGTATCTCCTGGCGTTGTTGTCGGCGGCATCGGCAAGAATGGCAGAGCCCCATCCTCCCACCCGGTCCAGCGGCAGGAATGGCAGGTCATGCCCGGCGCTGGTGGCCGGCGGCAGGGTGCGGTGAGGAAGATCCCGGCAGGTCAGCCGGTCGAGCCCGGTCGGGTCCACCGTCCGGCACAGACGAGGAGCGCCGAAGTTGGCAGAGCAACTGCGTCTCATGGCCGTGCACGCGCACCCGGACGACGAGTCGAGCAAGGGCGCGGCGACGACGGCGAAATATGTCGCCCAGGGGGTGGACGTCCTGGTCGTGACGTGCACCGGCGGCGAGCGCGGGAGCGTGCTCAACCCCAAGCTGGACCGGCCCGACGTGTGGGCCAACATCGGCGAGATCCGGCGAGCCGAGATGGACGCCGCGCGGGCGATCCTCGGCGTCGATCAGGCCTGGCTGGGCTTCGTCGACTCGGGCCTGCCCGAAGGCGATCCGCTGCCACCGCTGCCCGAGGGCTGTTTCGCCCTCCAGGACGTCGAGGTCGCCGCGGGCCCGCTGGTGCGGCTGATGCGCGAGTTCCGTCCGCACGTCGTGACCACGTACGACGAAGAGGGCGGCTACCCGCACCCGGACCACATCATGTGCCACAAGGTGAGCGTGGCCGCGTTCGAGGCCGCCGGTGACCCGGAGCGCTACCCGGAGCTGGGCGCGCCCTGGCAGCCGCTGAAGCTCTACTACGACATCGGCTTCTCCAAGGGCAAGATCATGGCCCTGCACGAGGGCATGCTGGCCGCCGGTCTGGAGTCGCCCTACGAGGAGTGGCTCAAGCGGTGGGAGGATCGGCCTGACAAGGGCCCCCGGATCACCACCCGGGTGGAGTGCGCCGAATACTTCCCGGTCCGAGATGACGCGCTGCGCGCCCACGCCACCCAGGTCGACCCGGACGGCTTCTGGTTCCACGTGCCGATGGAGCTCCAGAAACGCGCCTGGCCGACCGAGGACTACGAGCTGGCCCGCTCGATGGTCGACAGCCCGCTGCCCGAGTCCGATCTCTTCGCGGGAGTGCGGGAGACGGCGCACGCGCGCTGATTCCCGGCGGGGCTACCCTGGTTACCAACCGCACATCGGAGGAACGCCATGCTGACCGCTGCCCAGGTGCTCGCGGAGAACAACTTCGGGGACACCCGCACGGGTGGTCTGGCCGGGCCGATGGGCCTCTTCCTCATCCTGCTGCTGGCCACCGCGACCATCCTGCTGATCCGCAACATGAACGCTCGGCTGCGCCGCCTGCCGGACCGTTTCCCCCAGCAGTCCGGGTCGACCGACCCGACCAGGGCCGATGCGGCAGTCGTCGATCCGACAGACGGGACCGGGGGGCGTGATTCATCCACGCCCGCTCCCAATGGGCACCAGCAGCACCTGAACGGGTAGTCCGCGCATGAATCACGCCGAACCGGTTGGTCGCCCCCTGTTGCGGCCACCCGGTTTGGCTTAGCCTTCCGCCGGGGGGACCAAAAGTCTCCGAGCCGTGTGCGGGAGGGGGCGCCGATGACCAGCACAGCACCGGCCGCCCGCCGCGACGTCGGTCGGTCGGCTGACGGGGGAGGTCGATGACCTCCGGTCCGGCCGACGACCCGTTCGATCGGCTCGGGGTGCGTGGCACACCGGGCCGGCTGCTGGTGCTCACCGCCGCCGTCACGCTGACCGCCCTGGCCGCCGCCGCGGTCGGGTTGACCCTCCCGGTCCGGCTGCCGGCCGACGACCCCCTCGGTGGCCCGGCCCGCTTCGGCATCGCCGTCGCCGTCCTGGCCCTCGCCCAGCTCGCCCGGCTGCGGTTCCGCTCGGCCGCGGGAATGGTCAGCATTACCTGGGGCGAGGCGGCCCTGATCGTCTGCCTCTACCTGACTCCGGCCGGCTGGCTCCCGTCCGCCACGCTGCTCGGCACCGGGCTGGCCTGGACGATGCTGTCACTGCACAACGACCGCCGTCCGGCCCTGGAGATCGTCCGGATCGCCGCGTCGCTGGCCGCCGCGTCGGCACTGGCCGTCTCCGTGACCACCGCGCTCGGTCGGCCGCTGCTCTCTCCGCCCACCCCGATGCTGGCGCTGGCCGTGATCGCCGGTTCGGTGACGTACCTCCTGGTGACCGCCTGGCTGGGCGGCGTGACGCTGGGTCTGCGACACGGGCTGCCGATCGGGCCACCGCTGCTCGCCGCGCTCCGCGGCAAGCTGCTGATGTTCGTCGGCAACGTTGCGGTCGGCCTCGTGGTGGTCGCTCTGCTGGAGCTCGACCCGCGCTGGTTGCTGTTGCTGCCGCCGCTGCTGTGGCTGCTGCAGCAGACCTACCGTTACCGGCTGCGCTCCGATCAGGAGCGCCGCACCTGGCGGGCCTTCGCCGAGGCCACCGCGGCCCTCAACCAGCTCGACGAGCGGGGCGTGGCCAGCGCGGCGGTCACCGGCGCGCTGACGCTGTTCAACGCCGAACTGGTGGACGTCGACGTGGCCCGGGCCGACGGGCGGTGGCACCGCTACCGGGGCGACGCCAGCGGTCAACTGGTCGACCGGGAGACCGGCCCACCGGCCCAGTCGGAGCCGGACGAGCACGAGCTGAGCCGGGCGCTGTCGGTCGGCGCCGCGCCGGTCGGTCGGCTGCGGGTGCGGTTCCCCCGCTCGGCCCCGCCCACGGCCCGGGAACACGACGCGGTGGCCGCGTTCGGCGACGCGCTCGCCGCCGCGTTGCACGACGCCGCGACCCACCACGAGCTGCGGCTGGTGACCGCCCGTTCGTCGTACGAGGCGGTGCACGACCCGCTCACCGGGCTCGCCAACCGGGCGGCGATGCTGAGCAAGGGCGACCAGTCGCTGCGACAGCTCAGCCACGATCACCCGGTGGCGCTGCTGCTGCTGGACATCAACCAGTTCAAGGAAGTCAACGACACCCTCGGCCACGCGGCGGGTGACCAGCTGCTGCGGCTGACCGCGAACCGACTCAACACGCTGGTCCGCAGCGGCGACCTGCTCGGCCGACTCGGCGGCGACGAGTTCGCGCTGCTGCTCACGGCGGTGCCGGTCCTCGGCGACCGGGCCGCCCCGATGGCCCACGCGTTGCGCCAGGCCCGCGAGATCGCCGAGCGGCTGGCCGCGCCGACCGAGGTGGCCGGCGTACGGATGTCCATCGAGGTTTCGGTCGGGGTGGTGGTGGCCACCGCTGGCACCGCGGACCTGACCGAGCTGCTGCGTCGGGCCGACATCGCGATGTACCAGGCCAAGGAGGGCGGCGGCAACGTCGCCGCGTACGACAGCGCGCACGACGCGGCCAGCACCGACCAGCTCGCCCTGCTGGCCGAGTTGCGTGAGGCGTTGAAGGTCGACGATCAGCTGGTGTTGGCACTGCAGCCGGCGGTCGACCTGGCCACGGGTGCCCCCACCGGGGTGGAGGCGCTGATCCGTTGGCAGCACCCCCGGCGGGGGTGGCTGAACCCGGCCGACTTCATCCGGCCGGTGGAGAACAGCGAGCAGCTCGGCACCTTCACCCGCTACGTGCTGAACAAGGCGCTCAGCGTGGCCGCCAGTTGGGCCCGGGACGGGTTGGACGTCCCGATCTCGGTCAACCTGTCGGCGCGCAGCCTGCTCGACCCCCGACTTCCGGCGGAGATCGCCGAAGCGTTGCGCCGCCACCAGGTGCCGCCGCACCGGCTCGTTCTGGAGATCACCGAGACGGTGGTGATGAGCGAGCTGGAGGTCATCGACGAGGTGTTGGCGACGCTCCGCTCGATGGGCGTGCAACTCGCGGTCGACGACTTCGGCACCGGCTTCTCGTCGCTGACCTTCCTCACCCGGATCGCGGTGGACGAGTTGAAGGTGGACCGCTCGTTCGTCATCCGGATGGCCGACTCGCCGGAGGCCGCCGCGATCGTCCGGACGACCGTGGGCCTCGCCCACGAGTTGGGGCTGCGGGTGGTCGCCGAAGGGGTGGAGACCGCCGAACAGCGGATGGCCCTGACCGAGCTGGGTTGCACCTCCGCGCAGGGCTACCACTTCTTCAAGCCGATGCCGGCGGACAAGATCGGCGCCGTGCTGGGGTCGCTGCGCGACTCGGCGGAGTCGAACGTGTTCCGGCTCCGCGCTGACGGCGCCTCCTGACCGTGGCGGGCAGTTGACCGTACGGGTGGAGGCCGCGCGGTCCGCGCCGGGGCTGGCTATGGTCGTCAGGTGAACCGACTCGTCGACGCCACCAGCCCGTACCTGCTTCAGCACGCCGACAACCCGGTCAACTGGTGGCCCTGGTCGGACGAGGCGTTCGCCGAGGCGAAGCGGCGGGACGTTCCGGTGCTCATCTCGGTGGGCTACGCGGCCTGCCACTGGTGCCACGTCATGGCGCACGAGTCGTTCGAGAACGCGCAGGTCGGCGCCCTGATGAACGACAACTTCGTGTCGATCAAGGTGGATCGTGAGGAGCGCCCGGACGTGGACGCGGTCTACATGACCGCGACCCAGGCGATGACCGGTCAGGGCGGCTGGCCGATGACCGTCTTCGCCACCCCGGACGGCACCCCGTTCTTCTGCGGCACCTACTTCCCGCGACCCAACTTCGTCCAGTTGCTGCAGTCGGTCGCCACCGCCTGGCGGGAGCAGCGGGAGGCGGTGCTGGGCCAGGGCGCCGCCGTGGTCGAGGCGATCGGCGGCGCGCAGGCCGTGGGCGGCCCCACCGCGCCGCTGGACGCCCCGCTGCTCGACGCGGCGGCGGCCAAGCTCGCCAGTGAGTACGACGCCTCGAACGGCGGGTTCGGTGGCGCCCCGAAGTTTCCGCCGCACATGAACCTGCTCTTCCTGCTGCGCCACCACCAGCGCACCGGCGACCCGGGCAGCCTGGAGATCACCCGGCACACCGCCGAGGCGATGGCCCGGGGCGGCATCTACGACCAGCTCGCGGGCGGCTTCGCCCGGTATTCCGTGGACGCGCACTGGACGGTGCCGCACTTCGAGAAGATGCTCTACGACAACGCGCTGCTGCTGCGGGTCTACACCCAGCTGTGGCGACTCACCGGCGACCCGCTGGCCCGCCGGGTGGCCCGGGACACCGCCCGGTTCCTCGCCGACGAGCTGCACCGACCGGGGCAGGGGTTCGCGTCGGCACTGGACGCCGACACCGAGGGTGTCGAGGGGCTCACCTACGCCTGGACGCCCGCCCAACTCGTCGAGGCGTTGGGCGAGGAGGACGGCCGGTTCGCCGCCGACCTGTTCACCGTCACCGACCAGGGCACCTTTGAGCACGGCATGAGCGTGCTGCGGCTGGCCCGGGACGTGGACGATGCCGCGCCCGAGGTACGCGCCCGCTGGCAGCAGGTGGTCGGGCGCCTGCTCGCGGCCCGGGACACCCGCCCACAGCCGGCCCTCGACGACAAGGTGGTGGCCGCCTGGAACGGCCTGGCGATCACCGCCATCGCCGAGTTCCAGCAGGTCGCCGCCGTGTACGCGTCCCCGCAGGACGAGGATGCCAACCTGCTGGACGGCGTCACCATCGTCGCCGACGGGGCGATGCGCCAGGCCGCCGAGCACCTGGCCACCGTGCACCTGGTGGACGGCCGGCTGCGCCGGGTCTCCCGGAACGGCAAGGTCGGCGAGCCGGCCGGCGTCCTTGAGGACTACGGCTGTGTGGCCGAGGCCTTCTGCGCGCTGCACCAGCTCACCGGCGAGGGTCGCTGGCTCACCCTGGCCGGCGAGCTGCTGGACACCGCCCTGGCGCACTTCGCCGCGCCCGGTGGCGCCTTCTACGACACCGCCGACGACGCGGAGCGGCTCGTCGCCCGCCCGGCCGACCCGACCGACAACGCCACCCCGTCCGGCCGGTCGGCGTTGATCGCCGGGCTGGTGGCGTACACGGCGCTGACCGGGGAGACGCGCTACCGGGAGGCCGCCGAAGCGGCCCTCGGCACGGTCGCGCCGATCGTCGGTAAGCACCCCCGGTTCACCGGGTACGCGGCCACGGTCGGCGAGGCGTTGCTCTCCGGGCCGTACGAGATCGCCGTGGTCACCGACGACCCGGCCGGCGACCCCCTGGTGGCCGCCGCCCGCCGGCACGCTCCGCCCGGAGCGGTGGTCGTCGCCGGGCGTCCGGACCAGCCGGGGGTGCCGCTGCTCGCCGACCGTCCGCTGGTCGAGGGGCGGTCCGCCGCGTACGTCTGCCGGGGTTTCGTCTGCCAGCGGCCGGTCACCTCGGTCGAGGAGCTGGTCGCCGAGCTGAGCTGAACGCACGGCCACGCCCGGTAGTCGCCCACGCGGCACGTCGGAGGGGCTCTCCAGGGCCTCCGAGGCGGGTCGCCGGCCCTCCGGGTGGGCCCGTCGGCGGCCCGGATAGGCTGGCCGCGCTATGGATTCCCGTACCGGTCTGCCAGTTGTCGGCATGGTGGGTGGCGGCCAGTTGGCCCGCATGACCCACCAGGCCGCGATCGCCCTCGGCCAGTCACTGCGTGTGCTCGCGACCGCCCCCGACGACGGCGCGGCGCTGGTCGCCGCCGACGTCCAGTACGGCGATCACACCGACCTGGCCGCCCTGCGCACCTTCGCCAAGGGCTGCGACGTCGTCACCTTCGACCACGAGCAGGTGCCCTCCGAGCACATCCGCACGCTGGCGGCGGAAGGGGTGGCCCTCTACCCGCCGGCGGACGCGCTCCTGCACGCCCAGGACAAGCAGGTCATGCGGGAACGCCTGACCGAGCTGGGTGCGCCCAACCCGGCCTGGCGGCCGGTCGGCGAGCCCGCAGACCTCGTCGGCTTCGGTGAGCAGGTCGGCTGGCCGGTGGTGCTCAAGGCGGCCCGGGGTGGCTACGACGGCCGGGGCGTCTGGATGGTCGACGACGCCGCTCAGGCCACCGAGCTGGCGACCACGCTGCTCGCCGGCGGCACCCGGCTGATCGTCGAGGAGCGGGTGCCGCTGCGACGGGAGTTGGCCGTGCAGGTGGCCCGGTCGCCGTTCGGTCAGGTGGCCGCGTACCCGGTGGTCGAGACGGTACAGCGCGACGGCATCAACGTGGAGGTGCTGGCCCCGGCGCCCGGCCTGGACGAGGAGTTGGCGGTCTCCGCTCAGCAGCTCGCCATCGACCTGGCCACCGCGCTCGGTGTGATCGGCCTGCTGGCCGTGGAGCTGTTCGAGGTACGCGACGACGCCGGCCGGCCCGCGATCGTGGTCAACGAGCTGGCGATGCGTCCGCACAACTCCGGGCACTGGACCATCGAGGGTGCCCGGACCTCCCAGTTCGAGCAGCACCTGCGGGCCGTGCTGGACTACCCGATGGGTGACACCGCGCTGACCGCCCCGGTGGTGGTGTCGGCGAACGTGCTCGGCGGTGAGCCGGGCGGAATGTCGATCGACGAGCGGTTGCACCACCTCTTCGCGGCCGAGCCGGGCGCCAAGGTGCACCTGTACGGCAAGCAGGTACGACCTGGCCGCAAGATCGGGCACGTCACGGTGCTCGGCGACGACCTGGACGACCTGCGGGCCCGGGCCGCACGGGCAGCGCGCTGGCTGCGCGAGGGCCACGAGTGAGCCACGGTTTCGGGAACGACGAAAGGGCCGCAGTGAGCACGGTTGGCTTGATCATGGGCAGCGACTCGGACTGGCCGACCATGCGGGCCGCCGCCGAGGTGTTGGACGACTTCGGCGTGGCGTACGAGGTGCGGGTGATCTCGGCGCACCGGACTCCGGTCGCGATGATCGAGTACGGGCGCGACGCCGCCGAACGGGGCCTCAAGGTGATCATCGCGGGGGCCGGGGGTGCCGCCGCGCTGCCCGGCATGGTCGCCTCGGTGACGCCGCTGCCGGTGATCGGTGTGCCGGTGCCGCTGAAGCACCTCGACGGCATGGACTCGCTGCTGTCCATCGTGCAGATGCCGGCCGGGATCCCGGTCGCCACCGTGTCGATCGGCAACGCCCGCAACGCCGGCCTGCTCGCCGTACGGATCCTCGGTGCCAGCGACGAGGGCCTGCGCGCCAAGATGACGACCTACCAGCAGGACCTGGAGAAGCTGGTAGCCACCAAGGAAGCCGCCCTCCAGGCAACGCTGCGCTAGCCCTCGCCCCGCCGTCAACCGGGGTCGATCATGCAGTCGTGGTGCCCGAAAAAGGGTGCTGCTAGCCCTTTGTCCCCCACCACAACTCCATGATCGACGCACCCGGCCGCCGGCCGCCAGCACCCGGCCCGCGAGCCCGGCCCGCTAACCGTCCCCACTCACGCACCTCGCAGGGACCCTCCGTTTCATCTCATGCCGCGGAGGGCGGTCTGTAGGCGTTCCTGGGCGCGGCGGCGGCGTTCGTTGCTCGCGCCGAGCACCAGTAGCAGGATGCCCACCGGGATCAGCGCCAGCCACGGGCCCAGGCTGAACAGGGCGTGGATCGCCGCGATCGCGGTGACCGACGCGCCGACGATCACCGGCGCCTGCTGCCGACTGGACGAGCCGAAGATCAGCACCGCGACCGCGCCGAGCAGCAGCAGCATCTGCCGCATCGTGCTGGACTCGGTGGCCAGCACGATGGCCAGCGTCGGCACGAAGGCCGCGACCAGCGCCGGCCCGTACGCCACCCAACTGCTCATGTCGGGTCGGTGGCGCAACTCCAGGACGCCGACGAGGAGGGCCAACGCGGCGAACGGCAGCGTGTACGCCTCGGGCAGCGCCACGTCGGCGACCCGCATCAGGATCCACCACGCGGTGATCTCACAGACCACCACCGCCCAGAACAGGATCCGGCGTTCCACCGGCCGACGGCCGGGTCGGGTCGCCGCGACCCCGAGGACCGCGCCCCAGGCGGCCAGCAGGGCGGCGATGTGTCGGGGCGAGTCGAAGGCGAGGGCCAACGCGATCAGCGCGGCAGCGTACCCGGTCCATTCCACCGTGGAGGCTTCCCGCTGTGCCTCGGGGCGGCGCAGCCGGGGCAGGGTCGCGGCGAGCACCTGCAGGACCGCGCCGACGGCCAGCACCCCGAACGCGGACCAGACCGCCGCCAGCCCGGCGACCAGGCCTGCGGTGAGCACGAAGAGCTGCGCCATGAGTGAGGCGAAGAGCCAGCCGAGGATCCGAGCCCGCTGGGTGGTGCCGAACAGCGCCGCCACCGCGCCCACCCCGACCGCGCTGCCGAGGGTGAACAGGGTCATCTGCCGGTCGGCCAGGCTACCGGCGAGCCCGGCGCTGCCACCGGCCAGACCGATGGCGAACACCAGCACCCGGGCCAGCCGCAGCGAACGGGCCCGCTCGACCAGCGGCGGCGGTGGGGTCAGTGCGAGACCGAGCATCGCGATGGTGAAGACGGAGAGCGCGGCGACGGTGCTGGCGGGCCAGCCCTGCCCCAGCGCGATGGGTGCGATCAGCAGCGTGACGGCTGCCCCGGGCAGCACCACCGGCACGGCCCGGGACCGCCGTCCGCCGCTGAAACCGGTGGCGGCGAGCGCGGCGGTCGCGGTGAGCAGCAACGCCGTCAGCACGTGGGTCGGGTTGACCACGTCCGCCGGTGGGGTGAGCAGTTCCGGCGGCGGGCCCTGCCAGATCCGGGTCAGGGTGCGGTGCGGCTCGACCAGGGCGGTGACCAGCGCGGGTGCGATCGAGGCGAGAGCCAGAGCGGTCGGAAGCGCCGCCGCGGCCAACGCACCCGCGGCCGGGTTGACCCGCCACCGCCGTCGTTCCGGGTCGTCCGGCAGCCGCCGCAGGGCGCCGTCGAGTCGTACCGCCCAGCGCCGGACCGGCTGGGCCGCGCCGGTGGGCGGCACGGTGGCCGCGCGGATCAGCTCGGCCAGTACGCCGAGCAGGGCGGCGGCGGCCGCGTAGACGCCGGCGGCGAGGCCGGTGGGTATGGCGGCGAGGGCGCTGATGGTGGCCCCGCCGACCACGGCCACGCTGACCCAGGGCAGATATTGCGGCACCTGCCGGCGGACCGCGGCCACGGCGGCCAGGCCGAGGCTTGTCGCGGCCAGCGCGGCGGTCAGCACCACCTGCGCCGAGTGTTCGAACTCGGCGGCCAGGGCTGCCACCGAACCGGGGAGGGCCAGCAGGGCGGCACCGATCGCCGCGCCACCGATCTGCGCCAGGTGCGGAGGCATCCCCTCGGTGTCGATGTCGGTGACCTGTGGGCCGGCGAGGACACGGCCCAGCGTGGCCACCACCACGCCGATCAGCGCGATGCTGCCGAGCGCCAGGGCCGTGGTCCACGGGCGGACCAGTCCGGCTCCGGCGGCGTGCAGCGCGACGACCCCGGCCACGGTGGCCCGGGACAGCCCAGCGCGCGCCTCCTCCGTGGCCACCGCGGCCATGCCGAACACGGTGGCGACCATTCCGCCGACCAGCACCGGCGACCACCAGGCCAGGTCGAACGCGGCCGGCGCGCCTATCGTGGCGAGCACCACCGCCACGCCGGACACGTCCCAGCGCCAGGGCGGCGGGAGCAGGATGGCGGCGGCGAGGGCCAGCAGTGCCAGCGCGTCCGGGGCCTGGCAGGTGGCGCCG
>NZ_JAKKFF010000222.1 GCF_022229015.1 Micromonospora foliorum | reverse complement strand
AAAGGGGTCTGAAGCAGGTCGACGGGTGGCAGGACATGCCCCTGACCGACGCCGCGCAGACCGTGCAGGTATCGGCCTACCCGGACGCCTACGCCCAGTGGGAGCAGCAGGCCACCGACCTCGTCGCCCAGCACTGGAACAGCTGACCCGCGTCACCGCAGAACACGCACGCCAGCACCACCGCACGGCAAGACCACAGCACGACACCGACCGCTGGCCGGCACCCGCAACCCGGGGTGCCGGCCAGCGGCATACCCGGGTCAGTTTTTGTGGTTGTGGGTGCGCCAGATATCGATCAGCGCGGCGACCAGCGCGAGCGTGATGATGCCGCTGGCCAGCATGAGGGACTGCTCGAAGGCGCTGGTCCAGTCACCGCGGCTGTCGGCCAGCGTGGAGAAGAACAGCGAGCCGACCGCGGCGATGCCGGCGGCGGCGCCGATCCGCTGGCCGGTCTGCAGCATGCCCGCGCCGCTGCCCGCCTGCCCGACCGGCACCTCGGAGAGGGTGATCGTCTGGTTGGGGGCGATCACCAGTCCGCTGCCGATGCCGGCGATGAGCAGAGGGCCGGTGGTGACCCAGGGCGCCGGGGCGTCCGGGAAGAGGTGCAGGGCGATCACCGTCGCGGCCAGCCCGACGACCACGGTGAGCAGACCGATGGCGACCAGTGGCCGGCCGAAGCGGTTGACGATGCGGCCACCGAGCACGGCGGCGGCCGCCGAACCCAGGGCGAAGGGGGTGATGGCCAGGCCGGCGACGAGCGCGCTGTAGCCGAGGCCCATCTGCAGGAACAGGGTGAAGATGAAGAAGATCGCGGTGAAGCCGCCGAAGTAGACGAGCGCCAGGATCGAGCCCAGGGTGTACGACTGGAAGCTGAACAGTCGTAGGTCGAACAGGGGTTGGTGGTGGCGTGCGTACCGTCGCTCCCAGAGCCCGAAGGCGACCAGCACCGCCAGGCCGGCCGGGATGAGCGCCCACTTCCAGGGGGTCCGCCACTGCTGCTCCTGGACCAGTGGCAGCAGGACCAGGACCACGCCGATGCCGAGCAGCAGGACGCCGACGGGGTCGAGTTGACGCCAGCCGGGTTGACCGGTGGGGCGGCCGGGCAGCAACCGCCAGCCGAGGATCACCGCGAGGACGCCGACCGGCACGTTGACGAAGAAGACCCAGCGCCAGCCGTGTTCCTCGCCTCCGATGGCGATGAGCAGCCCGCCGAGCAGCGGCCCGACGGCGGTGGAGATGCCGATGGTGGCGCCGAGCAGTCCGAACGGGCGGGCCCGTTCGGGCCCGCGGAACAGTTGCTGGATCAGCCCGATGACCTGCGGGTTGACGATGCCGGCGGCGGCGCCCTGGAGCAGTCGGGCGATGACCAGCCACGTCGGGGAGGTGGCGAGGCCGGCGAGCGCGCTGGTGATGGTGAACAGCGCGATGCCGAAGACGAACGCGTTGCGTCGACCGCGGGCGTCGCCGAAGCGGCCGGCGGGCACCAGCGCCAGGCCGAAGGTGAGCGCGTACCCGGAGAGGATCCACTGCAGGTCGCTCGGCGACGCGTGCAGCGCCCGGTCGATGGACGGCACCGCGACGTTGACGATGCTCACGTCGAGCAGCGTCATGAACGCGGCGACGAGTCCGACGCCGACCGCCTGCCACCGTCGTCGGTTCTCGGCCGCGCTCACCGGTTGCGGCGTCTGCGCCGCGCTAATCGTGCCCCCCGTCGGCCCCTGGTCATCCATGGTTGACCGCTCCCCGGGTCGTCGGTGGTCGACGCGTGCCCGCTTGTTCCGCGGGTCACCGCCATCTGGCGTGCTCAGAAACTGGGCCCGCCATCGACGCGCGAC
>NZ_JAKKFF010000221.1 GCF_022229015.1 Micromonospora foliorum | reverse complement strand
GCGTCGACCGCCTGCTCGACCAGCCAGCCCCCCGCGTGTGCCTCGGCCCCGGTCACCCCGTCGGCGATCGCGGTCGGCAACTCGCCGCCGACCAGCACGCCGCTGTCCACCGTCGGCACCTCGTCGTCCGTGCGCGAGGCCCGCCACCAGCGGGCGCGACCGCCGCGCGGGGCGAGCACCAGCACCGCCACCTCGGCCAGGGTCGGCACCGCGAGTCGAACGACCGCGGCGGCGGCCCGGTCGGGGTGCAAGGGGTTGCCCAGCTTGTCGCCGACCACGGCCAGGAACGCCGAGCGCGCCCGTTCGGCGAGCAGCGCGTCGGCGCGGCTGACGCTGTCGGTGACGTCCTCGACGTACCAGCAGCAGCGCGCGCCGGAGAGCGGCACCTGGCGGGCGGTGAGCCGGCGCCCGTGGTGGGTGAAGCCGCCGGGAACGCCCTCGCTCAGGCCGGGCACACCGGTTGCGCTGAGCAGCTCGCCGGGCGTCACCTCGGGCAGCAACCGCTCGGCCACCGGGCTGATGTGCCGCACCACGCCGTCGGCGTCGCAGACCACCAGACCCTCACGGAAGTGCTCGACGACCTCGAACCAGTCGGGCGTGCCCGGACCCCGGTCGGGGGCCAGTGGCGGCAGGGCCCCAGTGGGACGGCGAACGTCGGCGGACCACGCCGAGGGTCGTGTCGTGCTCGGCGTGGAGAGCGGTCCGTCGCCCGGGTCCCAGTCCCTGACGTCGGAAGCAGTCACCAGCTGAGCCTCACTCCTTCTCGTTCACCGAACCCGTGCCGGAACCGGCGTCCACTGTCAAAACTCTCCAGCCACCCTACGCCCGAACCCGGATAGCGGCATCTCACGGCCGGTGGCGGGCACCGCCAGGACGGGGCGTCGGACGGGGGACACGGGGGGCGCGTCGTCGCCCTCCGCTTTGCGTTTTGTCGCTCGACAAGGAAAATGGTGGGATGCCCGACCAGCTGTTGACCATCGAGACCACCCGGCTCGCCGCCGGGCAGGTCCGAATGCGGCTGACCGGCGAGCTCGACTACGACAGCGCGCCCGAGCTGATCGCCGCCGCCGGCGAGCTGCCCGGCGACGGCGACGCCCCGGTCCTGGTCGACCTGACCGGGGTGACCCTCTGCGACTCCTCCGGGCTCAGCGCGCTGCTGGTGGTGCACCGCACCGCCGGGGCGATCCGACTGACCGGGGTCAGCCCCCAGCTCCAGCGAATGCTGGACCGCACAGGGCTGAGTGAGTTGCTGGCCGTGGCGTACGCCGACGACGACGTACGCGCCATCGGCTGACCCGAAGGCCACCCCCGGGTAGCGAACGGGGATGGCCCCCGACCCTGGGACCTGGGGTCGGGGGCCGGAGGAATGTCTAGGGTGCCGTCATCGGCTGGAGCCGGGGGCCGTCCTCACGCAGCTCGCCGACGGGGGTCGGGTCGACGTCCTCGGGCTCCCCCGAATCGGGCGTCTGGTACAGGTAGCGGACGAACTGCCCACCCGCCTCGTTGTCGTCCGCGCCGGGCCACTGACCGATGCAGTCCATCCCGATCACCTCGCGGCCCGTCCCGTCGGCCTCCTCCAGCAGGGCCCACAGGCTCACCGGGTAACACCTGGTGACATCGGGTGTGAGCTGCCAGCGTGCGTACCACCCGGGTCGAGCGGGGACGATCTCGACGACTTCCTTCATGACGACCTTCCTTCCGCGTACCTCGGAAGAACTCCGGTCCTGACCCGATCGTGCGGGGCGTATGGGTGAGCACCCCTCACCCCCGCCGGATGAAGCGTGGCGGAGACCGGGCCGACTTGGCCGGCGGCCTCCGTTTCCTTCTCGGGGGCGGCGGGAAGGCGACTGGCGCAGCCACGATCCCCAGCGGAAGGGGTGCCACCATGCGCAAGCAGATGGAGGGCGACAACCAGAGGCGCCGGGCGTTGGCCCGGCAGGCCCGCGAACAGAATCGCCAGCCCAGCGAGATCGGCGCCAGCCTGAGCGCCACCAAGCAGCTCAAGAGCCTCGACGCGGGTAAGCGTGCCGGCCCACCAGCGGCCGGAATGCGCAAACCGGACAGCACCCGGGGCGGGCCGGCACCGCCGCCGGTCGGTAGCGCCGATAATCCGCGGCCCCAACCGTCCCCGCCGAGTGGCGCGGCCGGTGTGAGCAGCGTGGGCTACCACGACCTGGTCGACGAGGTCCGGCGTCGCGCCGGGGTCGACTTCAAGACGGCCAAGGTGGGCACCGAGGCGACCGTGCTGGTCCTCGCGTTCGCCCTGGACGCCGCCGAGCGGCAGCGGCTGCTCACCGCGGTGCCGTCGTCGCTGCACGACGTGCTGCCGGTCGACGGCATCGAGCGGCACCGGGACCTGCCCGGCTTCCTGGCCGAGGTGGGCCGGATCAGCGGCAACACCCCGGAGCAGGCCCGGTACCAGGCGGAGGCGACGATCGCCGCGCTCGCCGAGCAGGACGGCGACCTGATCGAGTCGTTGCACGTACCCGACGGGTTGCGCGACCTGCTGAACCCGCCGGAGGCCGGCGGCGGCCTCGTGGGCGCCTCCACCACCACACCCACCCTGGACGCCGACGAGATCAGCGCGGCGCTGGACGACCTGCCCTACTGGGCCGGCGACAGCCAGGGGCTCTACCGGGTGGTCGCGCTGCCGCCCGACAACCTGGACCGGGTGCTCGCCCGGTTGGACCGGCTGCGCCAGGACAACGGCCGTGGCCCGAGCATCGGGCGTCCGGGAGACACCGCCGCCGTGTTGACCGTGCGGACCAACCAGGCCAACGGGGTCACCGCGCTCGACGTGGACCTGGCCCGCCAGATCGACGACGCGATCGACGAGGTGGGTGCCGGGATGGCCGGCGGCTGACGGCCACCGCGACAACGGCGGGCCGGCGGACCGGGGTTTACCCCGCTCCGCCGGCCCGTCCGGCGTGCCGGGCCACCGACCGGACGGACCTTGGGCTCGGCTAGCGTGCCCGATATGAACCGCGCCGCCGACCGGTTGGAACTGGTCGCCGACCCGGTCCGCCGGACCGGGCGGACACTACTGTCCGCCGGCGTCGAGCAGTCGTACGTGGATGTCGAGGATCCGCGCCACCTGCACTTCGAGTACGTCCGGCGGATCGCCTCGGCGGTGGAGCTGACGGCGCCGGCCGGCGCCCCGCTGAGCGTCCTGCACCTGGGTGGTGGCGCGTTGACGTTGCCCCGCTGGCTGGCCGCCACCCGGCCCGGCTCCCCGCAGCGGGTCGTCGAGCGGGACGCGGCGGTGGTCGAGCTGGTGGCCCGGGAGTTGCCGCCGCTGCCGCCGGAGGTGCGGGTGGAGGTCGCCGACGCCCGGGACGCCCTCACCGCCACCCCCGACGGCGGGTACGACCTGGTGATCGCCGACATCTACCGGGCGGCCCGGATGCCCCGGCACGTCCGCACCGTCGAGTTCGCCGCCGAGGTGGCCCGCGTCCTGCGCCCCAACGGTTTGTACCTGGTCAACGTCACGGACCTGCCGCCACTGGTGGGCACCCGGGTGCAGGTGGCCACGTTGCGGGCGGTCTTCGCCGACGTCTGCGTGGTCGGCGACCGGCGGATGCTGCGCGGCCGCCGGTACGGCAACCTCGTGCTGGCCGCGACCTCCCGTCCCGGCGGGCTGCCGGTGGCCCGGCTGGCGGTGGCCGCCCTGCGCGACCCGTTGCCCGGCGGGCTGCTGCACGCCGCCGCGCTCGACACGTTCGTCGCCGGAGCCCACCCCGTCACCGACGCGGACGACAACTCCCGCCACTGATCGCCGTTGTGCCCGCAATGCCGGGTTTCCGACGCCGCGCGCGGGGAAGGCCCGCCGGATGAGCAACACCGACGACCGGCAGACCGGCCGCCGAACCCTGATCGTGATCGGTCTGGTGCTGGCGACCGCGCTCGCGCTGGGCTTCGTGTACGCGACCCGGCGGGTGCTGGTCTGGGCTGTGGTCGCCGCCTTCTTCGCCGTCGCCCTCAAACCCCTCGTCGACCGGCTGCAACGCCGCCTCGTCCGGCGTCGGGCGCTGGCCACGCTGCTGGTGTTCCTCGCCGCGTTCGTGCTGCTGACGATCCTGGCCACGGTCATCCTGGTGCCGCTGTTCGGGGAGCTGGGTCGCTTCGCCGACCGGGCGCCCGAGCTGCTGCGGGAGGCCCGCGCCGGACGGGGCCCGGTGGGGCAGGCGCTGGAGCGCACCGGGGCACGACGCTACGTCAGCGAGCACTCCGAGCAGCTGCGCGACCTCGGCAGCCGGCTGCGCCAACCCGCGGTCGGTGTGCTGCGCGGCATCGTCGAATCGGTCGCCGGGCTGCTCACGGTCATCGTGCTCGCGTACCTCATAGTGTTGGAAGCGCCGCGGATCACCCGCGGCCTGCTCGCGGCGGCCGGGGACGGTCAGGGCGAGCGGCTCCGCCGGGTGGGCCGGGAGGTGTCGCGCACCGTCACCGGCTACCTCACCGGGAACCTGCTGATCAGCGTGATCTGCGGAGCGTTGACCTACCTGGTGCTGACCCTCACCGGGGTGCCCTTCGCGGCCGTGATCGCCCTGCTGGTGGCGGTGGCCGACCTGGTACCGCTGGTCGGCGCGACCCTCGGCGCGGTGATCGCGGCCGGCGCCGGCTTCCTGCACTCCCCCACCGCCGGGGTGGTGGTGCTGGTCTTCTTCGTGGTCTACCAACAGCTGGAGAACCACCTGCTCCAGCCGCTCATCCTGTCCCGCGCGGTCCGGCTGAACCCGTTGACCGTGCTGATCAGCGTGCTGCTCGCGGCGGAGCTGGCCGGTCTGCTCGGCGCGCTGCTGGCCATCCCCGCCGCCGGCATCGTCCAGACCCTGCTGCGCGAGTACGGCCCGCGCCGGCTCCGACCCGCCCCGCCAGCCGGTCCGGCCGCGCGGACGGCCGGCTCCACCGACTGACCGGCACCGGAGCGGGCCGGTGCCACCCACCGGCCCGCTCCGCGACGACCGGGTCGGGGCCTGCTCAGCGGGACCGGCTCGCGACCTCGGGTGTGGTGCTCTCCAACGGCACCGCGTTCGCCGGCACCAGCCCCAACTGGACCGCCGACCGGGTCAACGCGGCGTCCAACGCCCAGTCGGCACTGACCCGCGTGCGGTTTCCCGGCATCGCCATCAGGTGGTACGCCCGGGTGACCGCCTTGGCCGGCAACCCGGCCAGGTTGACCTGCAACGGGTTCGCCGCCGCGTCCTTGCCACCCAAGTCGACGACCCAACCCAGGTCGTGGTGCTTGTACGGCTTACGCCGGCCGAAACCGTACGACGCGGCGATGTTGTACGCCGCGCGCTTGCCCTGCCGCTGCGCGTGCTGGGCGGTCATCCCGCACACCTTGCCCGGGTTGACCAGGTCGGGCACGGCGGCGGCGTCACCGCACGCGAACACCTCCGGGTAGCCGGGCACGTTGAGGAACTCGTCGGTGACCAGTCGACCCCGGTCGGTCCGCAGGCCCAGCTCGTTGACGAACGGGTCGGGGCGCACCCCCACACACCACACCAGGGTGCAGGTCGGTATGTACTCACCGTCGGTGAGCTTCACCCCGTCGCAGGTCGCCTCGGCCACCGAGGTGCCCATCCGCACGTCCACCCCACGCTTGTTGAGCACCTTGTGCGAGGTGTCCGACATCCGCTTGTCCAACTCCGGCAGCACCCGGGGTGCCACGTCGAGCAGCATCCAGCGGGGCCGGACGGTGAGCCGGGGCCGCTGGGCGTGCAGCGCGTCGGTGAACAGCTGCCCGTGCGCCGCGACCTCGGTGCCGGTGTAGCCCGCCCCGACCACCACGAACGTGGACCGGGCCTGCTGCTCGGCCGGGTCCTCGGCCTGCTCGGCCAACTCGATCTGCCGGACGATGTGATCGTGCAGGTAGACGGCCTCGGGCAGGCCGCGGAAGCCGTGCGCGTACTCGGTCACCCCCGGAATGGGCAGCAGCTTGTTGACGCTGCCCACGGCGAGCACCAGCCGGTCGTACGCCAGCCGGTTCTTCTCCCCCTCGGCCTGGGTGAAACCGACCCAGCGGTTCTGCAGGTCGACGTGGTCCGCCTCGCCGACCACCACCCGGACGCCCTTGAGCGTCCCGGTCAGCGGCACGGCGATCCGTTTGGGCTCGACCACCCCGGCCGCCACCTCGGGCAGCAGCGGCAGGTACAGGAAGTAGTCGGTGGAGTTCAGCACCACGATCTCGGCCCGGTCCCGGGCGATCCGGCTCAACGTCTTCGCCGCGTGGTAACCGGCGAACCCGGCCCCCACGATCACCACACGAGGTTTCGTCATTGCGCGCCGTTTCCCGTCGAAGGCCCTGACAAACGTCCGACGCGCCACCCACGCTCAGGTCGGCTGAAGCCGGACGTGGCCGCTGCGGCCGATCGCCTCCAACTCCCACTGTTGGCCGAACGCCCGCACCCGTTCGGCGGCGATCCGGCCCAGTTCCTCCGGGACGTCCGGATCGAGGACCAACCGGCCGTTGACCGGGTTGACGCCGAGCATGGCGCGGATCAGGGCCAGCGGCGTGCCGGCCGCCCACGCCTGCGGGCTGCACGCGGTCGGGAACGGCACGGCGAAGAGCAGTCGTTCCCGGTCGAAACCGCTGAGCGCCTCCGGCAGCCGGTAACCGAACTGGTCGGCCGCCTCGATCATCGCCAGGCTGATCCGGTTCGACTCGGCCCGGTAGCCGTACCGGGCCAGGCCGAGCGCGGCGATCGAGTTGTCGTGCGGCCAGACCGTGCCCAGGTGGTAGCCGAGGGCGTTGTAGAGCCGCTCCTCCCGGGACAGCGTGCGGATGCCCCAACCGGAGAACATGTCCGGCGACATGAGTTGGCGCACCACCGCGTCGGCCCGCTCCGGCGGGACGATTCCGCTCCACAGCAGGTGACCCATGTTCGAGGTCTTGGAGTCGACCCGATTCTTGTCGCCGTCCAGGGCAACCGCGTAGTAGCCGCCCCGTTCCTCGATCCAGAAGTCCTGGTTGAACCGCTCGTACAGGGTGTTGGCCTCGTCGCGCAACCGGCGCGCCAACGTGGGGTTGTCCAACAGCCCGTCGAACAACTCGGCCAGTCGCAGCTTCGCGTCGTAGGTGTAGCCCTGCAGGTCAGAGGTGGCCAGCGGGAGCACGGGCATCCTGCCGTCGGCGAAGCAGACGCCGTCCGGGGAGTCCCGCCAGCACTGGTTGCCCAGCCCTTCGGGCGAGCGGGTCGCGTACTCGACGTAGCCGTCACCGTCCCGGTCGCCGTACTCGTCGATCCAGCGCAACGCGGCCAGCGCGTTGTCCCGCAGGTGCCGGACGGTCTCGTCGTCGCCGGTCCAGCGCCAGTACTCGGAGAGCAGGATCAGCCAGAGTTGGGTGGCGTCGGCGGTGCCGTAGTACGGCCCGAACGGCTTCTCGCCACTGCGGGTCAACTCACCGCTGCGCACCTCGTGCAGGATCTTGCCGGGCTCCTCGTCGGTGAAGTCGTCGCACGTCTCACCCTGCAACCGGGCCAGGGCGAGCAACGTGCCCTTCGCCAGCGCCGGCCCGGCGACAAGCGTCTGGTACGCGGTGATCAGGGTGTCCCGGCCGAACACGGCGAGGAACCAGGGCAGTCCGGCACCGGGCAGCAGAATCCGCTGGCCCTTGACCTCCAGGTCGAGCCGCAGTGCCGCCAGGTCGTTGCGGGACTGGCGCACGGTGCGCTCCAACGCCGCGTTGTCACTGTGCAGCACCGCCCGGTCCTCAAGCCACCGGCGCAGCGGGTCGTCGGCCCGGCCGTGGATGACGTCGGCGATGTCGCCCCGGACCGGCTCCACCACCCCCATGCCGGGCGGCAGGGGCACGTGCAGGTCGACCTGCCACTCCTCGCGGGGGCCCAGGTCCAGCTCCCAGATCAGGTCGTCGCCCTCGATACGGTCGGCCGGCGTCGCGCAGCACACCCGGGTCTGGGCGGAGAAGTCACCGCGCTGGTAGGAGAAGCACAGCTCGGACCCGTCGGCGGCGTGGTCCCGGCTGATCTCGGCGGAGCGGTCCCGGACCCTCGACTTGACCTCGAACAGGTCGGCGAAGTCGGCGGCGACGGCCAGCCGCAGCTCCACCCGGACCGGCTCCAGCCGGAAGGAGACCAGCTCCACGCGCTCGTGAAACCCGTCGCCGACGTAGCGCAGCCGCCGCAGGCCCAGACTGTTCGGCGGCAGCCCGGGCAGTTCCGGGTTGGTGAGCACGTACTGCGCCGAATAGTGGTCGATGGTCTCGGCGCGCAGCAGCAACAGCTCGCCGCCGTTGACGGTCAGGGTCCAACCGCTGATCAGGCGGGTGTCCAGGTGGACGAGCCCACCGATACTGCCCGTCGGCACGTCCCCGCACGCGTTGGAGTACAGGAACGTGGGCCCGCTGAGCACCGCCAGGGAGTTGGGGCCCAACTCGGGCGGGATGGCCCGCTGGTCGGCGCTGTCCGTATCCGCGACGGACAGGCCGGGGATGGGGTTGGCAGGGGTCGCGCGCACGGCAGCCATGACACCCACCGTAGGAAACAGGGTACGGAGCGTCATCACCCGGTCCGGGTGAAAGTTCCCTTACCGCGCCGCCGGAGACCGGCCCGCTCCCGCAGCGACGCTCCGGCGGTCGGCCGGGTCGACGGTCAGGCGGGGGTTGGCGCGGTGATCGCCCACCGTTCGTGGTCGCGCCAGGCGCCGTCGATGAACAGGTAGTCCGGGGAGAAACCCTCCAACCGGAAGCCGAGCTTGCGGGCCACCCGCCGGGACGGCTCGTTGCCCGGCTGGATGTTCGCCTCCAGCCGGTGCAACCCGACCGAGGTGAACGCATGGTCGATCACCAGGGCGACGCCCGCCGAGGCGTGCCCGGTCCCGCTGTACGGCAGGAACGCCGCGTACCCGAGGTAGCCGCCGCGCAGCGCACCGAGCACGATCCCGCTGATGTTCACGTAGCCGGCGATCTCGCCGCTGGCCCGGTCGCAGATCAGGTAGCCGGCGCCGTCCCGACGGCGAATCTTGCGGAGGTAGCTGTCGTACTCCTCTTTGGTGGCCGGCGCGGCCAGCCACGGGTGGTGCAGGTCCCGACTGCGCCGGACGGCGGCGATGAACTCGTCGGAGTCGGTGGGCCGGGGCCGGCGGATCGCGGCGGGGCCACCGGTACGCAGGTATCTCACGGCGGATCACTCTGACCGACCGGTGCCGCCGCTGTCCAACCAGGTGCCGCGTGTGCCTCCCGGGCCGCGAGCAGCGCGGCGAGGTGATCCCTGCTCCAGGCGCGCGCCGCCTCGATGAGGGTCAACAGACTGCGCCCCAGCGGGGTGAGTTCGTACTCGACGCGGGGCGGATTCTCCGGATAGGCCGTCCGCACCACCAGGCCGTCCCGCTCCATCGCCCGCAGGGTCTGCGTCAGAACCTTGGGCGTGACCGCGCGAAGCGGCACCCGGATCTCGGTGAACCGACGCGGGCCGCCTTCCAGGCAGAGCACGACCATCCCGGTCCACTTGTCGCCGATCTGGAACGGCAGGGCGCCCGACGGGCAAATCGGATCGAACATCTCGGCATCGAGATCCGTCATCCCAGTATCTTTGCAGTAACCAGTATCTCGTGGATACCGTCCCTGACGTCGAGGAAGACCGCCGGACGGGGGACAAGCTTATGAGCAGCATCGCCATCTTCGGAGCAGGCGGCAGAGCGGGACGGGCCATCACCGCCGAGGCGCGCGACCGTGGCCATCGGGTCACCGCCGTCGTTCGGGATCCGCGCACGGCAGGCGACATCACGGCGGACGGCATCTCGGTGGTCCGGGGTGACGTCACCGACTCGCGCTCGACATTCGCGATCGCCCGAGGCCACGTGGCCGTCGTCAGCGCCGTCACCCCCGCGTCAAGCCCCGAGGCCCTCGCCGCCCTCGACCACCTCGACGACCAGTTCTTCGTCAACGCCGCCGACGCGCTCCTGCACGGCATGGCCGAGGCCGGAGTGGGTCGGCTCGTCCTCATCGGCCTGTTCGCCAACCTTCAGGACGAGCACGGCCGCCTGATCCTGGACGACCCCGCGGCGTTCCCCAGCCACCTGCGCCCCTTCGCCCTGTCGCACACCGCCGGCCTGGACCGGCTCCGCGCGGCGGACACCACCGTCGACTGGCTCATGCTCACCCCGCCGGCGATGCTGGACCCGGCGGCCCCACGGCGGGGCCGGTACCGACTCGGCGGGGACACCGTGACCGCGTTCGGGTCATCGACGTTGTCGTACGCCGATCTCGCCGTCGCGGTGATCGACGAGATCGACACCCCTCGGCACCACCGCACCCGGGTGTCCATCTTCGACTGACGCTGGGCTAACGGGACGTCAGCAGGCTGAACTCCTGACCATCGGGGTCGGCCAGCACCAGTCGGCCTGCCCCGTCCTGGTCGGTGCCGACCCGCGTCGCCCCGAGCGAGAGCAGACGGGCGACCTCGACCTGCCAATCGCCGTCGACAGGCGGGGCGAGGTCGAAACGCACCCGATCCCTGCCGCCATTCGGCATCAGCGGTGGGCCACCCCAGCTGATCTTCGTGCCGCCGCGCGGCGACTGGATCGCGGTCTCCTCGTCCTGGTCCCAGACCAGCGGCCAGCCCAGCGCCGCACTCCAGAAATAGCCGACCTGCTGCGACCCGTCGCAGGCCAGCGCACCGACGAAGCCGCAGCCGGCGAGGAAGTTGTTGCCCGGTGCGATGACGTCGAACTCGTTGCCCTCGGGGTCGGCGAGCACCACGTGATCGATCTCCGGGCCCTGCCCGATGTCGCTGTGCCGCGCACCGAGTTCCAGTGCCCTGGCCACCGTCTGCCGCTGGTCCTCCAGCGAACTGCTGGTCAGATCGAAGTGCATCCGATTCTGGACGACCTTCGGCTGCTGGTTCGGAGTGAAGCGGATGTGGTACGCGTTGTCGTCGGCGGGTAGCAGTAGGACGCCGTCGTGGGGATCGTCGGCGATCTCCCGCCCCAGGAGCCCGGACCAGAACTGCGCGAGCCGCAGTGGCTCGCTCGCGTCGAAGCTGATCGCGAACAGGTGTGCGGTCATCGCTGCGCTCATCTCCCATCGGACCTGACGCCGTGCCAGCCGTCGGAGCCGGAGCCTAGGCCTGCGCCAGGTCGACCGCACCCGAGTTTCGGGTCACACGGTGAGATACGCCGCGGCGGTGCTGGCGCAGGGCGAGGCCGGTTGACGGGTTGCGGTTCATCCCCGGTAGGGCGGGGCCACACCCCAGCCCCAGCGCGGGACCGGTGCCTGCCGGATCGGGTCCGCGTCCGGTTGGGAATTGCCCACCGCCAACCGGGTGCCCCACTCGAGGTAGCTCGTGAAGGCGGCGCGAAACTCCGGATCGTCGGGCAGGCCGACCTCGTCGGCGGCGTCCATCATCACGTTGACCCACCGCCGGCGCTGCGCCTCGCTGATCGCCCTGCCCAAATGCTGGCCGGGCATGTGGCGGTAGCCGCCGTGCTCCATCGTGTAGGTGTCCGGTCCGCCGAAGACCTCGGCAAGCCAGACCGCTACATGCCGGGCGTGGTCGGGGTCCATCTGCGCGAACATCGGCGCGAGCAGGTCGTCGGAGCGGACCAGGCGGTAGAAGGCATCGCAGAGCCTCATGAACGCGTCGGTGCCGCCAGCCCACTCGTACAGGCTCGGCGGCGCAGCGCCACCACTGCCGGCAACCGACGTTCGGGCGTAGTGCCGCATCTCCTGGATGTCCTCGACGTACGGCTTGATCGCGGCGAAGAACTGCCCGAACACCGGCCCACCCCGAAACCCTTTCAGGTGCTCGTCCGCCGATGTCCAGGTGATGCGCAGCAGGTAGCAGGCGGGGTCGTCCAGGCAGTGGCTCAACTCGTAGGCCACACACTGCGGCGCGGCGCGTAACGCGACAGCGGCCCGCTCGTACGCCGCCTCGAAACCATCCAGCCGTTCCTGCGGGACGCGGTACCTGATGTACTCGATCACCATGCCTACAGCTCAACACCCGCAGCGAGGATGATCAAGTACGCACCATTTGGTACGTGCCGAGGGAGGCCGCGATGCCCAAGCGATACCACTGCCCGGTGGAACTCGCTGTCGACGTTGTCGGCGGAAAATGGCGACCGGTGATCCTGGCCCATCTCAAGGAGGGCGTACACCGTTATGGCGAACTGCGCCGCCGGATGCCAGGGATCAGCGAGAAGATGCTGACCCAACGTCTGCGCGAGTTGGAGGTCGACGGGCTCGTCCTGCGGCACGACCACGAGACGACACCACCTCATGTCGAGTACCGGCTCACCGAGGAAGGACTCAGCCTGGCCCCGGTGTTGCAGGCCCTCTACGACTGGGGCGCCGCGCGGGCCGCACGTACCGCTACCGCCATCGACGAACCCTCTGCTGCCTGACTCGACGCGCCCCACGCGGCCCCGCAGCAGGTGAAAGACGTCGTCGGGACGTGCGGCGTTGTGATCCTCGTGGCCGATCCACGGGTGTCCCTGGCTCTGGAGAGCGGCAACGCTCCGGTGGTGGCGGAGGGCGCCGCCCACGTGCACCGAAGTGGATTCCCGAGCCCGGTCGTGGAGGCGTTCGCGCGCAAGTACGACGGCTGGGACGTCGGCCGGCAGGTCGGCCCGGACGGCGAGCGGGTGCTGCTGGAGATCCCCGTCCGGCGGTGGCTGCTCGCGGGCACCGCACAGTGAGCCGTCGATGCGAGAATCGGCCGGTGGAGGACGAGCTGACGACGGCCCTGGCGGGCGTACGGGGCGCGTTCGCCCGGTACCCGCGCCGTGCGGTGCTCGACGGTTGCCCGCACTGCCGGGGCTCGGTGCTGGTCGACGAGCACGACCTGTTCTCACTGACCATCAGCCTCGGCAACACGGTCGGCAGCCGTGCGGACGTGAAGGCCCTCCTCCCCGTACTCCTTGAGCGCCTGCTCGGGTCCGACGACCTGGAACCGGCCATCGTCCTGGGCAAACTCCCCCGTCAGGAGTGGCGCACCTGGCCGCGGGTCGAGCAGGAGGCAGTCGACGCGTACCTCGACGCGGTGTGGCGGGCGTTGCTGGCGGACCACCTGCCGCGGCTCGGGTCGTTCACCGATCCGGCGACCTTCCTCTACGCGGCCCAGGAGGCCGGCGAGCGCGTCGAACGATTCCTCGATGTCTGGGACGCCACGCTCACCTCGTCGGCGGACCGTCACCTGGCCGAGATGGTCGCCAGGCTCAACTTCGCCAAGCCGAAGCCGAGCGTCCTCGGCGACTGGTTACGTCGAGCGGAGACCCGCGAGCGTCTGCATCGCGCGTGGGAACGTGACTACGACTCGCCGTGGGCCGACGGCTTCGCCCAGGCCTACGATCTCCTCCGCCACTAAAGGGCCCCTCGATTCGCGACCGGACCACGTACACCCGACCGAGCCGACGTCGATCAGAAGCGCCGTGACGAGGAGGCCGAATGGATACCGAGTCGCAGGACCCCGTCGTCGTCGCGCTGTCCAAACTGGTGCCAGCTGATGTCGACCGTGGCCGGCTGACCCGGGAGTCCGGCCGACAGTTGCGGTGGGTGGCAGCCGGCAGCGCCACGCCACCGGTCGTCCTGGTCTCCGGGGCCGGCGAAGTGGGGCTGGACTGGGCCGTCGTCCTCCCCTCGCTGGCCGAGAGGTCCCGCGTCATCGCCTACGACCGAGCCGGTCTGGGTGCCAGCGACCCCACCTCGCGGCTGACACTGGACTCCCAGGTGCGCGACCTCGTGGCACTCCTGGACGACGTCGGCCCCGCCGTGCTGGTTGGTCACAGCTGGGGCGGACTGCTCGCCCAACTAGCCGCTTTCGCCCGTCCCGACCGGACGCTTGGCCTGGTCCTGCTCGATCCGTTCCACGAGGACAGCACGGCAGAGGTGCCACTGGCTCTCCGTGTCTCATCGAATCTCCTGCTCAACGCCATTCCGGTGCTCAAGACCATCGGGCTCTTCGATCGGATCGCGGCGAACATGGGCCGCACGCTCGCTGAGCGCTGCACTGACGACCTGGAGATCCGGGCATTGATCACTGAGGCGTACCGGGCCAGCTATCGCACGTTCGGTCAGGTCACGACCATTCGGGCGGAGAACCGCCTCGCCAACACCTGCACCCGGCAGGTGCGCGCCGCGCGCGCGACGTCGACCGCCCCCGACGTACCGATGAGAATCCTGACCGCGACCCGCGGCAAGCCTTCGGCCCTGCGACAGCGCTCCGGTGACCTCGCCGACCAGACCGCCGCGGTCTTCGCACGCGGCGTCCACGTCGTGGTGCCCGACAGCGGCCACTACATCCACAAGGATCATCCCGCCGCCGTGGTCGAAGCAGTGCGCGCTGTCCTCGCTCAGGTCGACCGGGATACGCGGTAGCGGACCGGGTCAGTGCCGCTGGACCGCGGACCGGGCGAACCATGGCGCCAGCCACGGGGTGAGCGCGACGAGACCGACGGCGAGGGCGGTGATGACGGCCTGCCCGATCCGGCCCGGGGTGACACCGACCGCCGGGTCCAGCACGTAGTTGGCGTACCCGTTCGCGGCCGCGTCCGTCACCAGCACCGCGCAGCCCAGCACGAGCCCCTGCATCCGACGAGCGGCCAACAGCAACGCCGCCAACGGATCCCACAGCGTCAGCGACGTGAAGTAGAACGTCAGCCACCCCGGCAGGGCGAGCTGCGGCCCGAACTGGGGCAGGAGCAACTGCACCACGTGCACCGCGGTGCCGTAGGCGAAGACCAGCACGGCGACAGCCACCACGCACCGGACCGCGAGCGGCACACCATGCCATCGACCGGTGCTCATCCGGCCATGTTGCCTCAGCCGGGCAAGCGTTCCGTCAGAGCGGGCCGGGGAACGTCTGCTCCATCGGCATCGGCACCTGGAGGAAGGTCGTGCCGCGCATGTCCAGCCAGGCCCGGTCCGGCCCGCGCACCAGCCGCACCATCACCTCCTCGCAGGAGGGGCAGCGGGCGACGAGGCCCGGGGCGTGCGAGTAGACGTGCAGGCTGGCCATGGAGCCGGTCGTCCCGCAGTTCTCACAGCGGCCCATCGCGCTGCTCAGGTCGACGGTGAACAGCTCACGCATCGGGCCGTCGAGCATGTTGCCGTCCAGGTACGACATCTCGGTCATCGAATCTCCTCGACACTGCGTGAGCGAGCGGATGGTCAGCCGGTGGGGCCGAAGCGTTCGGTCTTGACCCGACGTGACGGGTGACCCAGCCCCACCAGCAGGTCGGCCACGGTCTCCACGAACGCGGTCGGGCCACAGACGTAGGTGAGTGGTTCCAGGTCCGGTGGCCACCCGTGCGTGTTGACGTCGGCGAGCCCGATCCGGTGCGGCTCACCGCGCCAGCCCTCGGGCGCCTCACGGGTGTAGACGTACGCGACGTCCAGCCCGAAGTCGTCGCGGACCCGGCGGCGCAGCTCGTCGGCGTAGATCACGTCGCCGGGGGTGCGCACCGAGTAGATCAGCCGGAACGGCGCCTTGCTGCCCACCGCCCGCCGCGCCCGGATCATCGCCATCAGCGGCACGACACCGGAGCCGCCGGCGACGAGCTGCACCGGCGCGGTCTCCTCGGGCCGCCAGATGAACCAGCCACCGAGCGGTCCGCGGACCTCCACCGGGTCGCCGGCCCCGAAGACATCAATGAGGTACGGGGACACCTCGCCGTCGTGCACCCGCTGCACGGTCACCTCGATGCGTGGGCCTCCCGGCCCGTCCACGGCCGGCCCGGCGAGGGAGTACGACCGGGCCGCCTGGTAGCCGTCCGGGGCGGTGAGCCGCAGGTCGACGTGCTGCCCGGGCAGGTGCCCCGGCCAGTCCGGCACCTCCAGCACCAGGGTCTGCGCGGTCGGTGTCTCCACCCGGCGCTCCACCAGCCGGCCAACCTGCCAACGGTTCGGCGTACGGCGCTGGGTGCTCGTCGCCACGGCGCGCTCAGTCACCCTGGTACCGCTGTTCGCGCCACGGGTCGCCGTAGTCGTGGTACCCGGCGGTCTCCCAGAACCCCGGCTCGTCCATCGTCTTGAGCCGAAGGCCGCGCACCCACTTGGCGGACTTCCAGAAGTACAGGTGCGGCACCAGCAGTCGCGCCGGCCCGCCGTGCTCGGCGGGCAGCGGGGCGCCGTCGAAGGTGTGCACCACCCAGGCCTGGCCGCCGCGCAGGTCGTCCAGCGGCAGGTTGGTGGTGTACCCGCCGTAGGAGTGCGCCAGCGCGAAGTGCGCCCCCGTGTCGACGTCGGCGAGCAACGTGTCCAGTGAGACACCCTGCCAGTTGGTGCCGAGCTTGGACCAGCGGGTGACGCAGTGGATGTCCACCATCGGCGTCTCCTGCGGCAGGGCCATCATCTCCTGCCACGACCACCGGTGGTCGCTGCCGTTCTCGGCGGAGATGACGAACTCCCAGGTGTCCAGTGACACCCGGGGCGTCGGGCCGGCCGAGAGCACCGGAAAGTCCTCGGTCAGATACTGACCGGGTGGCAGGGCCGGCTCCTGCGTTCGGGGCCGACCCTGAAAGCCCGGTGACACGATTCCCATTGCACAGTCGTACCACCCGCGCCGGGCGGGGCGGGAGCTTTCCCGCGTACCCCGTCGTCAGCCGGCGCGGCGCGGTCAGTGCCGGTCCGCGACGACCTTGCGGTCCTCGGGCAGGTCGCCGCCCCGGGTGGCGCGCAGGCTGGTCAACGTGACGACCACCAGCACACCGATGATCACGCCGAGCGAGGCCAGGGTGGGGATCTGCGGCACGCTGTCCCAGATGCCGTGCGCCCAGTGCAGACCCAGCTTGAGACCAATGAACGCCAGGATGATGGCCAGGCCGTAGCTGAGGTGCACCAGCCGGCTCAGCGCCGCGTGCAGGACGAAGTAGAGCGCCCGCAGGCCGAGCAGGGCGAACGCGTTGGTGGCGAACACCAGGTACGGGTCCTCGGTGATGCCGTAGACCGCCGGCACCGAGTCGACCGCGAAGACGACGTCGGTGGCCAGCACCGCGACCACCACCAGGGCGAACGGCGTGAGCGCGCGCTTCGCGCCCTCCCGGACGGTCATCCTGGTGCCGTGGTAGTCGTCGACCACCGGCATGACCTTGCGCAGCAGCTTCACCGAACGCATGTTGTTGATGTCGACCTCCTGCTGATGCCCGGACATGGCATCGCGCAGCAGCTTCACCGCGGTGGCGATCAGGATGATCGCGAAGAGCAGGAAGGCGAAGTCGAGGGTCTGCAACGCCGCCGCGCCGAGTGCGATGAAGACGGCCCGCAGCACCAGCGCGCCGGCGATGCCGTAGAGCAGCACACGCTGGGCGAGCACCGCCGGCACCGCGAACGCCGCCAACAGCAGCATGAAGACGAAGAGGTTGTCGACCGAGAGCGACTTTTCGACCAGGTAACCGGTCAGGTATTCGACGCCCTGCTGGGAGCCGAAGCGGGACCAGATCCACGCGCCGAACGCCAGCGGCAGCGCTATGTAGAACGCCGACCAGCCGATGGCCTCCCGCATGGACACCTCGTGCGGGCGACGCGTGACCAGGAAGTCCAGCACCAACAGCAGGATGACCCCGACGATGGTGACCACCCACAGCGTGGGCGTGCCCACCGACGACAGGTCACTGGAGGCGGACAGATACGACACGTGGCTCATGTGGGGTCTCCTCGAACACCGTCATGTTCGAGGTCTCCTTCACCCACCACCTGATGGGCAACCACCCGAGGCACGCCGGGCGCGCCGTACTGACCGGAATGGTTCGTGGGAAGTACTCCCCTCGCACGACAAGGTTAGGCCAGGCGGAATCGCCACGCCAAGCGGGACATCGATGGTTGCCCTGGTAAACCGCTGTGCGTGCCCGGAACAAGCGCTGTCAGCCGCGGCGCAGGGTCGCGCCCGGGGCCATCGCTTGCTCGACCAGACCCCGATAGTCACGCGGCAGCTGGGTCACCACGTCATCGAACTCACCGCCGGTGATCGCCTCGCGCAGGGTGGTGAAGACCGCCCGACTGGCGTCCTCGGCGGCGGGCTCCGGCACACCGGCGCGCAACGCGACCCGGGCGACGAACTCCGCCGCGCCGAACCGGTCCGCCTGCTCGGTGCTCGGGCTCGGTTTGAGCACGAGTTGCAATGGCTGGGGCAACTGGGCGGCCAGGTCCAGGACCTCGCCGCCGGTCAACCGCTCGGCGAACGTCTCCAGCACGGCCCGGGTCAGCTCGACCGCCCGCTCGGACGACGTGGCGGTGCGCTGGGAAACCTGGTCGATGAAGGTGTCGTAGTTCATCGCGTACTCCCTCGGGCTCGCGTCGGCGTCTGCGGGTACCCGCGGAGGAGGAGGAGAAACGGCGCCGGGTTTCCTCCGCCGGGTGGGCGTGACCGGCCGGCGGGCGGGTAACCGCCGCCGGTCGTCACCACATCGATGCCCGAGGGAGCCCACGCCATGGCGAGCTACGCCGACGTCCTGCAGTACCTGTCGAGCCTGGACTACCCGGCCGAGAAGGACGACGTGGTCCGCGAGGCCGAACGGGAGGGCGCCCCGCCGGACGTGCTGAAGGCGCTGCGCGCCCTGCCGCCGGTCGACTACGCCAACGGGACCGAGGTGGCCCGGTCGGCCGGGATCGAGGCGGCGCCCGAGGTCGGCCCCGCCCAGCGGGCCGAGCAGGCCCGGGACAAGAAGCACAACCGGGTCTCGCAGCACCTGCGCGGCATCTGACCCAGCGGTGACGCCCACCACCTCGCCCCGGGAGCGGCCGGGATGACCCAGACCGGCCCCGACCGACCGGCGTACGTGCGTTTCCCGGCTGCTGCGAAGCAGCTCGCCGTGGTGGCGGTGGTCGGCGTCATCTCCGGCTGCGCCTTCGCGCTGCTGCTGCCCCTGCCGCTCGCCGCGCTGGCCGGCTGGGACGTGGGCGCGCTGAGCTGGCTCGTGCTGGTCTGGCACAAGATCTGGCCGATGGACGCCGAGCGGACCGCCCAACTGGCCGTCCACGAGGACCCGAACCGGGCGATCCGGGACGCCCTGCTGCTCGTCGCCTGCCTGGCCAGCCTGCTGGCCGTCGGGTTGGTCGTGGCCAGCGCGCAGAGCGCACCCCCTGGGACGGCCCGGGAACTGCACAGCAGCCTGGGCGTGCTCAGCGTGGTGCTCTCCTGGTTCGTGGTGCACACCGTGTTCGCCGCCCGGTACGCCCGGATCTACTACACGGGCCCGGACGGCGGGGTGAACTTCAACCAGCCCGAACCGCCGCGCTACTCCGACTTCGCGTATGTCGCGTTCACCATCGGGACGACGTTCCAGATCTCCGACACCAACCTGACCAGCAACGAGATGCGTCGTACGGTGCTGCGGCACTCGATGGTGTCGTACCTGTTCGGCGCGTTCATCATCGCCGTGACCGTGAACCTGCTGGCGGGCCTGGCAAAGTGAACGGGCTCAAGCCGGCCGCGCGGACCCCCGGAGCGTGACACGGGGCGGGGCCGATCGAAGGGCCGGGACAGGCGGGCGCCCCTGGTCACGAACCGCGACCCAGGGCGCCACGCAAGCCTGCCCAGGCGGTGAACCGCATCCGAACCGGTCGCGGTCACCAGGCGGTGGAGGTCCGCTCGAACCGAGCGGCCAGCACTGCCGGGTCCAACCATACGGCAGAACATCCTCCGTTTGGTCAGAATTTCGGGAAGTGTGGGCCAGGGCACGTCACGGCCGACCGGTCACCTCCGCGTACCGGTGCTCCAGGTCGATCCGGGCCAACGCCCCCACCAGCCAGGCCAGCTGCTCCGACTCGCCGGTGGCCAGGCCGGCCAGGTCGTCCGCCGACCTGCCCAACCCGAGCCGACGCGCGGCAGCCAACGCCCGCCGGTCGGCGACCGGGGCCACCTCCCGCCACAACGCCTGCGCCTCGCGGAGAAACAAATCGACGACCTGATCGTCCACGCCCGGAAGCTCGGCCAGCAGCGCCCGCTCCCGGACCGGGTCGTGGTGCGCCACCGCCCGCAACCGGCGCAGGTCACCCCGGTACCGCTCGACCACCGTGCGAGCCAGGTCACCCAGCACATCGGCAACCGCGCCCACGTCACCACGCTGGCCGCTGGCGCGCAGCACCCGTACCCGGTCCTCGTGCAGCGAACGAGCCAGCCGGGCCGCGCTGTCCCACCCCTCGTCCCGCAACGCCCGCGCCCCGTCCAACGCCCGCCGGAAGTCACCACGACGGGCCAGCAGCACCGACAGGTAGAGCACCTGGAACAGGCTCGCCGGGTTGTTGGTCACCCGGAACCCGTACTGCTCCGCGAAGCCCCGCCCACCACCGGCGAGCCGGCGCGCCAGACGTTTACGGTCCTCCACCGGAGTGATCAAACTGGTCGCCATGCCGGCGACTACCCGCGCCACCGGGGGTCACACACCGGCCGCGCGTGCCCGTCACCCGTGCAGGCCGCCGGTGCGGTCCCGGGCCTTCAGGCGCGTGGTGGGCAGGGCGGGCGCCGGCAGCGGCGGCGCCGAATCGTCGGCGACCACACCGAAGCGCCCGTCGCCGGCCATCCAGTCCTCCCGGGCGGCGGCGACCTCCTCGTGCGACCGGCCGACGAAGTTCCACCACATCACCAACGGCTCCTCGAACGGCGTACCGCCCAGCAGCAGCAACCGGGCCCCGGCCCCGCCCCGCACGGTCAGCTCCCGGCGGCCCGAGCCCAGATACAGCAGCGCCCCCGGCTCGAACCCCACCCCGGCCGCCTCCGCGGACCCGGACATCGCCAGCACGGCGTACTCGAAATCGGGCCGCAACGACATCGTCGCCGGCGCCTCGCCGCGCAGCTCCAGCTGCACCCCCACCAGCGGGGTGTGCACCACCGCCGGTGACCGCTCCCCGGCGAACTCACCGACCAGCAGGGTGACGTCCAGATCGCCGTCCCGCCAGCGCGGCAGGTCGGCGTGGTGCGCGAAGTCGGCCGCTCCGGCCCGCGCCGGGTCCGGCAGCGCCACCCAGAGCTGCACGCCGTGCATCACCGGCGGGTGGGTGGCCGGCGACCGCTCCGAGTGGGCGATACCGTTCCCGGAGGTCATCACGTTCAGCTGGCCGGGCACGATCGGCTGCACGTTGCCGAGGCTGTCCCGGTGCAGGATCTCACCGTCGAGCAGCCAGGTCACCGTCTGCAGCCCGGTGTGCGGGTGCGGCGGCACCTCCATACCGGGCCGCTGCGCCACGTCGTCCGGGCCGAAATGGTCCACGAAACACCACGCGCCAACCATCCGGCGGGCCCGCTGCGGAAGCAGCCGCCGCACCGTGGTGTAACGGCCCAACGGCACGTCGTGGCCGGGCAACAACACACTGCCGGGATCGACGTCGGCCACGCCAGGCGGTCGGGTCTGCGCCAGCATCGATTCAGTACGCTCCACCGCCCGACTGTACGCGCACGCCCATTCTCGACCGCGGCGCTTCCAGCCAGGGCGGGCGGGGTTCACCAGCCCGTGGCTTTGAGGGGCTGGCCCGGCGTGGGCTGGCCCGGCGTGGGCTGGCCCGGCGTGGGCTGAGACCGGAAGAGCGGCGTGTCGGGAAAGAACGTAGCTTACGTTGGTGTCAGTATGATCAAAAAAAAAGACAAGC
>NZ_JAKKFF010000220.1 GCF_022229015.1 Micromonospora foliorum | reverse complement strand
GCAGAACGACAGGCCGTTGACCGTGGGTGCAGTGGGCCGGCAGCCGACCGGGCCGCGCGGCCACGAGCCCGCGCGGCGTAGGAAAGCGCGCGCCGGCCGCGTCGGCGAGCTGGCGGCGGTCGCGAGGTCGCGGTTACTGAGCCTCAGACGGGGGCGCTTGGGCTCCGAGATGGTTGCAACCCCGAACGTACGTCAAGGTCCGCTTGACGTGGCGGGCCGGGCGGCGGCCCGCACCCCAGGAGGGCGGGTCGAAGGCAGACGAGATGGACCTGGGCTAGGGCTGTCAGCACTAGCGGCTTCTCACACCTAAGGTGGTCGGATGTCCCAGCGCTCGGTACCCGCTGAAGAGGTTGACTGGTCGTCGGTGAGCCATGCGTACGGCCCTGCCATCGAAATCCCGGCCCTACTCCGCTCTATCAAGTCAGACAGCCAGGAGGTCCGCCAAGGTGCGTACGGCGATCTCGTCGACCTGCTCGTGCATCAAGGCTCCCGGTTCGAGGCTAGTGCTGCGGTGGCCCCTCACTTGATCGATATCGTTGCTGATCCGGCGGTGCCGGACCGCTTTGCTGCCTGCCAGGTGTTGGCGGCGGTCGCGGTGGGCGATGAGAGTTCATGGCTCAGCGATCGTCCTGATCCGTCAGACATGAGGGCTGAGGTGCAACGCCGCGCGCCGTTGAGCCGAGAGGAGTTGGAAGCGGAGCACCGAGACTGGATCGCAGCGGCACCGAATGAGGAGGAGCGCAGTGCACGGGAACGGCGAGCCGAATGGGGCGACGTCGAGGCAGACCGTGACGAGCAGCGGTGGACGATAGAGGCGTACGACGCGGTGCGGGCCGGGGTGCCTGTCTACGTGGCAGCGCTGGAAGCCTCCGAGGCTGCGGTCCGGCTGTACGCCGCTTACCTGCTTGCCTGGTTTCCTGAGGAGGAGGGCTTGGCCGGCCCAGCGTTGGCCGGTCTGATCCGGCGGGAGCCGGATCCGGTCGTCGCAGCAGCTGCCTGTGTCGCGGCGGGCCTCGGGTGCCCTAACGGCGGCGAAGCGTTGGTCGACGCGCTTTCTAACCGGCGAGGCAGCGTCAACCGTGCCGAGCGCTGGTCGGCGGTGTTGGGCCTGTCGCGGATCCTGAGGAATCCGGACCGATCCTTGGTCAGCGATCTCTATGCATGTCTCTTCGGGGCCACTGAACCCGTGCCCTACTGGCCCTTCCTCGAAGGTGACATGGCCGGCATGGCGGCCCTGACGATCGCAGACCTGACTCCGGAAGTCGCCAGTAATCGAATCGATGTGCTGGCCGAAAGGGCCGCTTCGGCTGATCACACCGCAGATGCCTTCACCCTGCTCACCGCACTGTTGGACGCCGCCTTCCCCGACGGGCCGATACCCGACGGTGTGGGATTCGCCGACCTCACCCCAACCCAGCAGAGAGCCCTCTCGACGGTGTTGCGCAGCGGCGTCTTGCCGGCCGGGCCCAGGCTGCTCAGCCGCTACAACCTGCCTGACAGCGAGCAACAACTTCGGACCTGGTGCCGAGCTTAAGGTCTACGGGTAGCCGCCCCACCAACGGCGGAGTGACTAACTGAGTGACGATCGGGCCGGACGCCCACGGACATGCGTGGATCCCGACGTTGGAGGATCCAGTCTTGCTTCGTGCCGGCGACGTCTGGTGGGTTGAGGACGAGGTGCTGTACGTCCAGCGAGGGGATGTCCCGGCTGTGGCGCATCGAGGTCGCGTCGGATGGCGGCGGAAGTGGTAGCGCGGAGGGCCTGTGGGGCACGCAGGGGGCACAAGACATCGTGAAACGTCGTCAACCAGCGAACAACCGTGAGAGCCCGAGACCCCGGGTGAGCAGGTGCCGGACGGTGTCGCCGCCGGTAGCGGGGGCGCGGCTCTGAGTTCCGCTTCAACGTCTGAGTCAGGAGTTCCTGGCTCGCACGAAGTCCGCGTAGTCCTCCCCGGCAACCCCGTGGTTGACCCAGCGATCCGGGGACGCCCCGGTCGCACGCTCTGCTAAATCCAACGCTTCGGCCGGGTCTTCAACGTGACCGATCACGCGGCCAGGCCCCGGGTCGTCCTCGCCGTCTGGGTCCAGCGACGGGAACACCGACAGGTCCCGGCGGTTCTCGTCGTCCAAGTCCTGCACGTCATGGATGGACACGTTGTAGCCCTCTTGCCAGGGCCAGATGGACACCCAGCGGATGCCTTCGACGCCTGCAATCACGACGGGTCCGAGGAACTGCTCGGCCTCCTTATTGCGGTTCAGCGCGTCAAGGAGGAACGACCTGCTGAGATGTCGCACGCTCGGAGGTTAACCGGCCCTCTCCTCGATCCAGAAACGCATGCCCGGTTGCTGTCGACAGCAACCGGGCCAGGCGGGGAGGGGCTCAGTGAGACAGCGCGGACCAGTACCCGGGACCACGGACGTGCGGAGCGACCCGAACAATGCGCCCAGAACTTGCAGCCGTGAGGTCGCGGCTGCGGCGGCTGGCTCTGCGAAGGGATTTACTCGGCGACGAAGACGCCAACGCCGGGAAGCGTTTCGGCCAAGTGGTCCGAGCTCGCTGCTCCCAGCATTGCTGGGTCCCCGGTCACGGGTCACTGATCGTCACAGTGCCAGCTGTGCTGTACGTCGATGCCCGGCCGTCTCGCTGCCGCGATCCACGCCCGGTTCTGAGCCGTCCTGTCGCGGGACTGGCCTGGACCGCCGCTCGAGAGCCAGGGGTCCGGGGCGCCGCTGAGCCCCGGACCCTCGCGGCCTGCTCCGTCGGTGTGGTGCGGATCAGATCACCCGCAGCGTTGACCGTTGAGGTTGAAGGCGGTTGGCGCCGGATTGGTGCCGCTCCACATGCCGTTGAAGCCAGTGCTGGTGGACGCGCCGGGGGCGAGTTTGCCGTTCCAACTCATGCTGTCTGCGGTGACGCTCGTTCCGTTCTGTTTCCAGGTGGCCGACCAGCCCTGGCCGACCTTCTGACCGGTGGTGGGGAAGTCGAAGGCGAGTTTCCAGCCGTCGATCGCGGTGGTGCCGGTGTTCTTGATCGTGACGGTCGCGGTGAAGCCGCCCGGCCAACTGTTCGCCGTGTAGCCGACCGTGCAGCCGACGGTCGGCGCGGTGGGCGCGGTCCGCACGGTCAGGCCGGGCGAGGCCGCCGAGACGTTGCCCGCCGCGTCGCGGGCGGTTACCACGAAGGTGTACGGGGTGTCCGGCGTCAGCCCGGTCACGGTGTACGTGGTGCCGGTGGTGTTGCCCACCTTCACGGTGCCGGTGGCGTCGACCCGGTGCACGTCGTAGCCGGTGACGGCGGTGTCGTCGGTGGACGGCGTCCAGGCCAGCGCGACGCTGTCGCCGGTGATCGTACCGGCGGTCGGCTTGCCCGGGGCGGTCGGCGCCTGGGTGTCCCCGGGAGTGGTGCCGCGCGGCAGCACCAGGTGAGTGATCGAGTTGGCCGGGAAGGTGGCCGTGAAGCCGCCGGCGGTCACCGGCTGGTCGGCCTCCCGGACGACGCCGGCGAGGTCCGCGCCGCTGTAACGGTAGACCTGAGCGGTGCTGGCGGAGGCGCCGGTGAGGGCGACCGGGCTGGTCAGGTCGTCGCCGGTCTTGTTGACCACGACCAGGGTGAGCGCCTTGTCGGCGCTCCGCTCGGCGGCGTACACGGCCAGCCTGCCCTGGTCGGCGCTGGTCGCCCGGACGGAGGTCTCGCCGAACGCGCCGCCCTTGCCATCGTAGTTGCGGTAGACGCGGAAGGCGTTGGCCGCCGGCTGGTCGGCCGCGGGTGCGGTCCAGAGGGTGGCCAGGTCGAGCCCTTCGCGGCCGAAGATGCCGAGCACGTCGGCCTGGGCGAGCGCGCCGTTGAGCGACCCGTGGGCGCCCCAGTTGTACTCGGTCATCGCGATCTTCGTGCCCGGGTAGTGCTGGTCGACCAGCTCGCGCAGGCGCGGGATGTACCGGACCGGACTGTTGATCCAGCTCTCGTCCACATAGGTCGGATCCCAGAGCTGGCGGGTCGAGCGCAGTCGCAGCGCCTGGGTGTTGGCGTCGCCGGCCGCCTCGCCCAACACGCCGGCCTGCTGCGGGTAGAGGTGGACGTCGAAGTAGTCGAGGATGCGTGTGCCGTGCTGCTGCTCGTACTCGCGCATCCGGTCCAGATACCACGGTCCCAGGTCCTGCCCGCCGTGCGCGGCCTTGTCCGGCGGGTTCGACCAGCAGCCGGTGCGCGAGCAGGTGTCCTGGTCGAGGCCCGAATAGAGAATGGAGTTCAGGCCCCAGCCGACGGGACCGAGCGTCTTCGCGCCGGGGTCGGCAGCCTTGATCGCGGCGGCGTACTCGTAGGTGCGGTCGCGTAGCTCGTCGTAGCCCAGCCCGGTCGGGCGGACGTCGCGGTGGGTGGAGTGCCACAGGTCCGGCTCGTTGTCCAGGTTGTAGAACTGGACCCCGCCGTCGGCGGCGGCGCCGAACTGCCCCTTGAGGTGGTTGACGAAGTCGGTGGCGTACTCCGGACCGACGGCGACGCTGGTGTCCTCCGGATCGTTGCCGGTGACTGGTGACCCGTCCGGCCTTATGCCGTTGCCGCAGTCCGGTGCCCAGGTGTCGGTGGACTGCTGCGGACCGTACTTGGCGACGCTGAAGCCACACGCCCGCGACCGGTCCTTGGCGATCCAGCCGAGCATCGGCAACGTCATGACCGTGGCGGCGCCGATGGCCTTGTTCTGCTGCACGAACCGGTCGGTTTCCGAGCCCTTCGGGAGGTCGGCCGGACTCGGGTTGTCGTTGGGGATGTTCTCGAAGTACCAGTCCGCCGCGCGGTTGGTGGTGTCGGCACGGAAGTTGTAGCGGGTGGTGGCGTTGCCGCCGTAGCGGTGCACCGGCAGCCGTAGGTCGCGGGCGAGGGCCTGGTCGGCGAAGTTCATGCCGTAGACGTACGGGCTGATCTGGTGCCGGGCGGCGGTGGTGTCCACGGCCAGCGCCGGGCCGGCCACGGCCAGGGCGGGCTCCGGCAGGGCCAGACCACCGAGGGCCGTGGCGAGCACGACCGGGAGTAGAGCTGTGGTGGGACGCACGAGCATTCCTTTCGGATAGGAGCTGGCCGATGGGAGCGCTTCCACAGCGTTGCGCTTTCCTGGCTCCCAGTCAACGCTGGAAGGGCTCACGGCCGAGCGGCGCGTGGTCGCAGTGTTGTGCACCGATGGGACTGTCAGAATGTGTCGATGGAGCCGGTGCGCGGAGGCGAGGAGAAGGCATGAGCGACTGGAACGACAAGATCATCGCGGAATTTCGCGCCAACGGTGGGCAGGTCGGCGGTCAGTTCGCTGGCGCCCCGCTGCTGCTGTTGCACACGGTCGGTGCCAAGAGCGGCCAGCCTCGCGTGAACCCGATGATGTACCAGAAGGTGGACGGCGGCTATGCCGTGTTCGCGTCCAACGGCGGTGCGCCCACCAATCCCGACTGGTACCACAACCTGCTCGCTCACCCGATTGCCCAAGCGGAGATCGGTACGGACAAGGTCGAGTTGGTCGCCAGAGTTGCCGCCGAGGACGAGCGGGAACGGATCTGGAGCGCGCAGAAGGCCGCGTATCCAGGCTTCGCCGACTACGAGCGGAAGACCTCCCGCCAGATCCCGGTCGTCGTACTGGAACCTGCGCCGTAGGCAGAGACGGTACAACCCCAGTTCAGATCTGACGCGTGGATCCGTCGGCGGGGTGCGCGCCCCCGCCGACGGACCTCACCGGAAGACGGCGCCTACGGTTTGCGGGCGAGGAGCCCGACGAAGGTGTGATAGGTGTCGGTCTGGACCGTGGCCGGTGCGTCCGACTCTGGGCGCCACTCGGCAAGCGGCACCAGCCCCGGCTCCAGCAGTTCCAGCCCATCGGCGAACGAGAGGATCTCCTCGTCCGTACGCCAACGGCCGGTGCCCAGCGACTCGTTGAAGACCCGCTCGACCTCGCGGGCCTTGCGGGAGCCCTCTGGGTCTCGCTCGCCGGGGTCACGGAAGTGCGAGATCGCCACGTAGCTGCCGGAGGGCAGCGCGTCGATCAACGCGGCAGCGACCGCTCGCGGGTCCTCGTCGTCTCCGAGGTGGTGCAGGATGGCGAAGAGCAGCAACCCGATCGGCCGGTCGAAGTCGAGGAATCGGCGTACGTCCGGGTGGTTGAGGATCACCTGCGGCTCGCGGATGTCCGCCTGGATCACCGTCGCGGTGCCCTCCGCGGCGAGCAGGGCCCGCCCGTGCGACAGGACGATCGGGTCGTTGTCCACATAGACCACCTGAGCCTTCGGGTTCTGCTCGGTGGCGACCTCGTGCACGTTGCCCTGGGTGGGCAGCCCCGACCCGATGTCGAGGAACTGGTCGATGCCCGCCTCGCTGACGAGGAAGCGGATCACTCGACGCAGAAAGGCCCGGTTGGCCTGGCCGGCTGCCGGCCCGTCCGGGGTGATCCGCAGGGCGTGCTCGGCGACCTTTCGGTCGACCTCGAAGTTGTCCTTGCCGCCCAGGAAGAAGTCATAGACCCGGGCCACGCTGGGAACGTTGGGGTCGATGCCGGGGGGTGCCGCCTTGTCGCGGGTCACAGGCGTCTCCTATCGATGGGGGTCGGCGCAGGCTGAGGTCTGCGGCGGTGCCGGCGTTTCGGCGAGTGTAACGAGCGGGAGCGTTGAATTTTGCCCCACTGGTATCGCTCCCACCGACGGAGGCCCAGGCGTCAGGAGTAGTTCTCCTCGCCGGCCGAGGCGTGAGACACGTTGGCGTTCATCGATCTGTTGCTGCATCGTCGACGTATGACAGGCGTACCCTCGTCCTCGCTGTTCCGCCGCCTGCGGCCGGGTCTGCTGGCCGCCGTCTTGCTCTCCACGGCGGTGCTCGGCACCGCCCTGAGCGCGGCACCGGCGGCCGACACCGCGACGCCCGCGGCGTATCCGGGGGTCGCCCCGGCGCCCGGTGCAGCCGCGGTGGTCACCGCAGCCCCGACCGGAACCGCGCCACAAACGCCGTCCAGTACGCCGAGCACCGCGCCCGTCCCGCCGAGCGCGCCCACGAACCTGACCGCCAGCGAGGTCCGCAGCTCGTCGGTCACCCTTACCTGGACGGCCGCCACGCCCGGCTGCTGCGCCATCACCGGCTACGACATCACGTACTACCAGGAGTTCGGCGACATCGTCTTCAGCGCCAGTGTCGGGGCCGTCACCAGCACCACGATCACCCGCTCCCTTGGACCGGGCCAGCAGTACTCGTTCCGATTGATCGCCCGGGACAGCCTCGGACAACGCTCGAACTGGTCGGACGCGCTGACCGTGGTCACTCCGGTGACGGACACCGGCCCGGACACCACCCCGCCGAGCACGCCGCAGAACCTGACCGTCGGCGAGGTGACCGCCTCGACCGGCACGTTGTCCTGGTCGCCGTCGACGGACAACGTCGGCGTGCTCGGGTACAACGTCTACCGGTTCGACGGCTGGTTCACCTCGCAACTGATCGCCACCGTGCCGGGAACGACGTACACGGCGCCGCTACCGTCATCGACGCCGCTGCGGAACCTGTACTACGTGCGGGCCCGGGACGCGGTGGGCAACGTCTCGATCGCGTCCAACACGGTCACTCTGCCCACGACGACGACCACTCCGACGCCCCCGCCGCCGTCGACCTGCCGGGTGACCTACCGGAACCAGTCCGAGTGGCAGGGCGGTTTCGTGGCCACAGCGACGGTCCACAACGCCGGGGCGGCACCGATCGACGGCTGGGTCGTCACCTTCAAATTCCCGGGAGACCAGCAGGTCACCTCGGGGTGGAACGCCACGGTCAGCCAGACCGGGGCCGCCGTGACCGGTCGTAACGTCGACTGGAACCGCGTCCTCGCGCCAAACGGCTCTGCGACCTTCGGCGTCCAGGGGCGGTGGAGCGCCAGCGACGCGCCGCCGACCGGCTTCTCGCTGAACGGCGCTCCCTGCACGGTGGGCTGAACAAGTCCCGTGAACACCCATCCGGGCGGCACCGGAGACCAGTGGGGACAACATGGCCGTCCTCGACTGGTCCGGGCGGGTGAACCCATGCGTACGTTGGAGGCCCTGCCCCTTCTGCGTGGGTGCGGCGGCCAAGTGCAGCAACTGTCAGCAGGCGGGTGAAGTCCTGGCCAGGAGATGTCCGCCTGTGCTGTTACTTTGCCGGCCGTGAATGATCAGCAGACGTGGATCGACCGGATCATCGAGGTGACCGGATGGCGCCACGATCCTGAGGGTGATGCCGGCTGGGACCAGGTGGAAGCCGAACTGGGGGTCGTGCTGCCGTCGGACTTCAAAGAGCTGTGCCGGCGGTTCGTGCCGGGGGCGTTCTACGCGTACCTGGACCTTCTGCGGCCGACCGACGACCACGCGCAGCCATTGCTTGGGACGTGGGCTTCTTGTCGGCAGTGGGCAGCCGGGCAGGAGTCCGCGCAGCTGTGGGCCCCCTACGAGTTGTACGAGCCCGACCGGGGATCTGGGCTGATCCAGTGGGGCAGCGATCAGACCGAGGGGGAGTACTACTGGCTGGCGGACCGCTCGGTGGAGCCCGATCGGTGGCCTGTCGCGTGGTGGGACGGCATCGAGCCGTGGCACCAGCTCGACATGTCGACGGCCGAGTTCGTCTATCGGGTGATCGCGGATCCGGCGTTCAAGCCGTTCACGGTGGCCGACCCACCACGGCGGCCCTTCTATCTGCCGCACTGGGGGCCGTTCCCCATGAGCGCCGAGGACTGGGACGCTCTCACCGACCCGAATCGCGGAAGCTGAACCACGTTCTGGGAGGGCGGTTGGTCAAGGACACTCGGCTGGACGTCGAGGTCGGCGAGAAGCGTTTCAGAGGTCCAACGGGCGTCGTGGACGGCGATCGGCCCCACGATCGGGCGGCGGGCGAGGGTCAGCAGGTGCGGGGCTGCCAACTCACCTTCGTCACGAACATGGGCACATACAGGTCCCCGCCGCCGGGGCGAGCGCAGATCGCGCCGGAAAGCTGCGTCCCAAGGTAGTTGTAGGACCAGGTGATCTCGGCGTTGCGGGAGGTGCGGTTGTAGAAGTTGAAGGCCGGGACGTTGCCGGACCACTCGGTAGTGGTCACCAGAGACGGAGTCGCGGTAGGACCTTCTGCCGGGTGATCCCAGTTGGGCCAGATGCAGAACGTGCCCTGCGGACAGTTCCCGGGTAGCCAGGCTTCGTTTGATGCTTGGGAGCTTGCCGCCGAGGCGGCGGGGGCGGCGGCCAGCACGCCGGCGACGGACGCGGCGAGGGCGAGGGCGAGGGATTTCAACAGCACGGTTCACCTACTTAAATAGATAGCCATGGATGAATGCCAAAAGGCTACCGGTGGAAATTTGAAGGGTCAAGCACTTGGGTGGTCCTGTCCAACGGGGTACCGCACCCTCACGACCACCGGGTGCCGGTAGCGAGACGGCCCGCAATCGACAGAGAGCCGGCTAGCTCCAGATGAGAGTGTTGGTGCTGACCGGCGCGATTGGTGAGCTGGGGGTGAGTCCGGCGACATCGATGGTGTAGGCCCCCGGTGGCAGGTCTTCGATGAGGGTGGTCGTCGTTGTGCCGTCGGTGGGTCTGGTAACTCGCGCGTCGACCACCTTGTGGTTCTCGTCGGACACGGTGATCCGGATGAGGTGGGCGTTGCCGTCTGTGGTGGCGACGTGGATGGGAAGGGGTTCGCCGGCGAAGAGTAGGTCGGGAGTGCCGACGTGGAGCGCGGTGGTGCGCGGTGCGCGGATGACGATGGGGCTCGCGGTGAGGATGCCGTGGATTTCGTCGAGGACCGCGGTGTTTCGATGCAGGTTGCCGTGCTGGTCGGGGACGCGTCGTAAAAGTGGGCTGTTCATTGGTACGTCGGGTCTGCTGGCGGCGACGATCGGGACGGTGGCGTCACCGTGGAGTTCGTCGGTGCGGTATGTGTCCATGAGTTCGATGCGCGACCCGCTCAGTCGTGCGGTGGTGGCGGTTGGTTGGTGGATGCCGATGATGGCGTGGGTGGTGCTGAGGCTGGCTGAGCGGCCGATCTCGGCTTCGGCGAGTTGGGTGTGGAAGCGCATCCCATCGTCGATCTTGGCTGTGGTCAGTTCTGGTAGGGCGGTCTCGGTGGTCTTGGCGAGGCCGTCGGGGTGTTCGAGGCAGGCGTATTCGGGTAGCAACTGGTACATCGACGGCATGCTGCGGATGAGGTCGGTAAGGCTGACGCCGAATCGCCCGATGCCTTTGTGGCTGCCGTTGACGAGTTGCCCGAGAGCTTTGGCAGATCCCCGGTACGGAGTCCCGATGGTGATGAGCTTGTGAGTTGTTTCTGCGCCTCCGCAGCACTCGATGTACCAGCGGGCGATGAGACCGCCCATTGAGTGGCAGACGAGAGTCACCATGGCGTCCGCGTAGGAGCCGCCTTGACCGCGCCAGCTTTCGAGGGCGGGTTCGATCAGACGAGCGAGGCGTCGGCCGTTGTACCGGTTGGACAGCCGCCAGTCGTACGCAATGGGCAGTAGGTTGCCGGGCGGGGCGTCGGGGTGGTTCACGGATTCGCGATAGCCGAGGGAGCGCAGCCGGTTCAGGACCCGGTCGTACCCCTTGATCGGGGTCCAGATGCCGGGCAGCACGTGCAGGTCAGGCATCAGGCCAACCGGTTCAACGCCGTCGCCGGGGTGCTCGTCACCGAGGCCATCGGGCAGTTGTAGGTCGCGGATGCTGTGGCCGAACGTTCGGATCGCGCGGAGTGCCGAGCCGGCTGAGGGCGCCCAGACAAGCTTGCCGCGATATCGCAGGGTGCTGCCGAGGATGCCGGGTAGCACGACGACGAAGTCCGTGGGGTTGGTCATCCCGGGGCTCCTGGCTGCTCGTCTGCGGTGGTGAGGACGCTGATGAGGTTCAGCGCGGCAGGATGGCGTCGGCCGATGTTCGCCAGCCGGTTGATCCAGGCCGCAGTCTGCTCCGGAGCGAGCCGGCGTGCTGTGGTCAGGATGTCCGCCGCCTCGTCCAGGTCGTCAGCGAGCGTAGACGCGACGGCAGCGTAGAAGTCGGCGGCGGCTGCCGCCGCATCTGTCTCCGCGCTGGTCCGGGCCAGGAACGCGGTGGCATCGAGGGCGGCCGGGTCGGGGCTTTCGGCGATCGAGGCCATGAGATCGGTGAACTTCTCCGGGTAGATCAGCGCGTCGAGGGCCGGCTCGGCGGCGCCGACTTGGGCGAGAGCGAGGATCGCGTCGGCGCGATCCGCGGCGCCGGTGGTGTCCTGGCGCGCGAGCACCGCGAGGGCATCGCGGGCGCCGTCGGTCAGCAGCTCCTCGTGTTCCGTGAGCATGGTGGCTTGCGTGGCCGGATCGGCGGCGGCGAACTCGACGGCGAGAAAGTTCAACAGTAGGGGACCGTAGGCTGCCGCGACGCCGTCGGTACGGGCGAGGTTGCGCAGCGCGACGTACCGCTGTGCTGCATGGTCGTTGACTGTGAGGAGGGCATCGGTGACGGCACCGTCGGCAGCGGGAGCGAGCAGTTCGGGATGGGCCGCGAGAAAGTCGCGTTCATCCTGGTACGAAGCTGTGTTGATCCATTCTTGAGCGGTGGCGAGGAGACCCGGATCAAGCGTCAGCCAGGTTGGGAGGTCCCCTGCCGAGGCGGTCCAGGCACGATCGAAGCGGTCAGGGTCGGGGCGACGGTGGCGCCGTGCCTGATCATGCAGAGCACCGAGCATCGCCCGATCGGCTGGTGCCTGGCGCAACGTGGTCGTAAGCCAGTCGACGGCCTCCGAAATCCCCGCGTCGGCCGAAGCAGTCCGGGTCAACAGGAGATATGCCATGTCCGGCGGCGACGCGTCGGCCAGCACAGCAGACCAGATCGCCTCTTGTTCTGCCGGCCGCCCCGCCTCGCTGTAGCGGTTGCCGAGGTTGTTCAGCGCGGAGGCGAGGTCGGGGAGGAAGGCGGGGTTGGTGGCGGCCAGTTGCCGGTAGGCGGTGACAGCTTCTTCGATGGGAGCGAGCGCGTCGAGTTGCCGCCCGACCTCGCTGTAGCGGTTGCCGAGGTTGTTCAGCGCGCCGGCGAGGTTGGGGACGAAGGCGGGGTTGGTGGCGGCCAGTTCCCGGTACAGGGTGACGGCTTCTTCGGTGGCAGCGAGCGCGTCGGACTGCCGCCCGACCTCGCTGTGGCGGGTGCCGAGGTTGTTCAGCGCGCCGGCCAGTTCGGGGAGGAATGCGGGGTTGGTGGCGGCCAGTTCCCGGTAGGCGGTGACGGC
>NZ_JAKKFF010000022.1 GCF_022229015.1 Micromonospora foliorum | reverse complement strand
CGGCTCGCGCCCGGCTCGGCCCCGGCTCGCGCCCGGCTCGGCCCCGGCTCGCGCCCGGCGAGCGGCCGAGTGTCGGTGGGTTGTGGCACGATTTCGCAGGTGAGCAGCAAATCCGACGCCACCCAGCGACTGGGCGACCTCGCGCGGCTGCGCCGGGTCCGCGACCGGATCGACCGGGAGTACGCGCAGCCCCTGGACGTCGAGGCGCTGGCCCGTGGCGCGCACATGTCGGCCGGGCACCTCAGCCGCGAGTTCCGGCTCGCCTATGGCGAATCTCCGTACAGCTACCTCATGACCCGTCGGATCGAGCGGGCGATGGCCCTGCTGCGCCGTGGCGACCTGAGCGTCACCGACGTCTGTTTCGCGGTCGGTTGTTCGTCGCTGGGCACCTTCAGCACCCGCTTCACCGAGCTGGTCGGTGTGCCGCCCAGCGTCTACCGGCGGCAGGCGGCGCAGGCGACGGCGGGCATGCCGTCGTGCGTGGCGAAGCAGGTGACCAGACCGGTCAGGAATCGAGAAGCGCGGGTCACCGAGCCGCAACTAGCGTGACCAGCATGGACATCACCATTCACTCGAGTTTTCTTCCGCACACCGATCCGGAGGCCTCGCTGGTCTTCTACCGCGACATCCTCGGCTTCGAGGTCCGCCTCGACGTCGGGTACGAGGGCATGCGGTGGATCACGGTCGGGCCGGTCGGCCAGCCCAGCACGGCCATCGTCCTGCACCCGCCGGCCGCCAATCCCGGCATCACCGACGACGAGCGGCAGACCATCCTTGAGCTGATGGCCAAGGGCAGCTACTTCGGCGTCAACCTGGCCACCACCGACCTCGACGCCACCTTCGCGAAGCTGGAGGCCAGCGACGCCGAGGTGGTCCAGGAGCCGACCGAGCAGCCGTACGGCGTGCGTGACTGTGCCTTCCGGGACCCGGCGGGCAACATGGTCCGCATCCAGGAAGTGCGCTGAGCCCTGCGCGCCCGACAGATGGAGACACGATGAGCACGGCCAGCCAGCCGTCCGCGCCGCACGTCGCCGACAGCCACGACCTGATCCGGGTGCAGGGCGCGCGGGTCAACAACCTCAAGGACGTCAGCGTCGAGATCCCGAAGCGGCGGCTGACGGTGTTCACCGGTGTCTCCGGCTCCGGCAAGAGCTCGCTGGTGTTCGGCACCATCGCGGCCGAGTCCCAGCGCATGATCAACGAGACCTACAGCGCCTTCGTGCAGGGTTTCATGCCGACGCTGGCGCGCCCGGAGGTCGACCTGCTGGACGGCCTGACCACGGCGATCATCGTGGACCAGGAGCGGATGGGCGCCAACTCCCGCTCCACCGTCGGCACCGCCACCGACGCCAACGCGATGCTGCGCATCCTGTTCAGCCGGCTCGGGCAGCCACACATCGGCTCGCCCAACGCGTACTCCTTCAACGTCCCGTCGGTGAAGGCGACCGGGGCGATCACCGTCGACCGCGGCGCCGGCAAGACGAAGACCGAGAAGGCGACATTCAACCGTCTCGGCGGCATGTGCCCGCGCTGCGAGGGCATGGGCGCGGTGACCGACATCGACCTGTCGGCGCTCTACGACGACAACCTCTCGCTCAACGAGGGCGCGATCACCATCCCGGGTTACAGCATGGAGGGCTGGTACGGCCGGATCTTCCGTGGCTGCGGCTACTTCGACCCGGACAAGCCGATCGCCAAGTTCAACAAGCGGGAGCTGCACGACCTGCTCCACCGGGAGCCCACCAAGATCAAGGTCGACGGGATCAACCTGACGTACGCCGGCCTGATCCCGTCGATCCAGAAGTCCTTCCTCGCCAAGGACATCGACGCGTTGCAGCCGCACATCCGCGCCTTCGTGGAGCGTGCGGTGACCTTCACGACCTGCCCCGAGTGTGCCGGCACCCGGCTCAGCAAGGAGGCCCGGTCGTCGAAGATCAAGGGCAAGAACATCGCCGACGCGTGCGCGATGCAGATCAGCGACCTGGCCGCCTGGGTACGCGAGATCGAGGAGCCGTCGGTTGCCCCGTTACTGGCGGGCCTGCAACACCTCCTCGACTCGTTCGAGGAGATCGGGCTGGGCTACCTCTCGCTCGATCGGCCGTCGGGCACCCTCTCCGGCGGCGAGGCACAGCGCACCAAGATGATCCGCCACCTCGGCTCGTCGCTCACCGACGTCACCTACGTGTTCGACGAGCCGACGATCGGGCTGCACCCGCACGACATCCAACGGATGAACGAGCTGTTGCTCCAACTGCGCGACAAGGGCAACACCGTCCTGGTCGTGGAGCACAAGCCGGAGGCCATCGCCATCGCCGACCACGTCGTCGATCTCGGGCCCGGCGCCGGCACCGACGGGGGGACCGTCTGCTACGAGGGCACCCTGGACGGTCTGCGGGCCAGCGGCACCATCACCGGCCGCCACCTCGACGACCGGGCGGCCCTCAAGGAGACGGTGCGGACGCCCACCGGCAAGCTGGAGATCCGGGGCGCCACGGCCAACAACCTCCAGGACGTGAACGTCGACGTACCCCTCGGGGTGCTCGTCGTCGTCACCGGCGTCGCCGGCTCCGGCAAGAGTTCGCTGGTACACGGCTCGGTTCCGGCCGGCGCGGGTGTGGTGTCGATCGACCAGGGCGCGATCCGCGGCTCACGGCGCAGCAATCCGGCCACCTACACCGGGCTGCTCGACCCGATCCGCAAGGCGTTCGCGAAGGCCAACGGTGTGAAGCCGGCGCTGTTCAGCGCCAACTCCGAGGGTGCCTGCCCGAGCTGCAACGGCGCCGGCGTCATCTACACCGATCTGGGGATGATGGCGGGCGTCGCCGCCCCCTGCGAGGAGTGCGAGGGCAAGCGGTTCCAGGCGTCCGTGCTGGAATACCGCTTCGGCGGTCGCGACATCAGCGAGGTGCTCGCGATGTCGGTGACGGAGGCCGAGAAGTTCTTCGGCGCAGGCGAGGCGCGTACGCCGGCAGCGCACGCCATCCTCGACCGGCTCGCCGACGTCGGGCTCGGCTACCTGAGCCTGGGACAGCCGCTCACCACCCTCTCCGGCGGCGAGCGGCAACGGCTCAAGCTGGCCACCCACATGGCCGAGAAGGGCGGCGTCTACGTCCTCGACGAGCCGACCACCGGCCTGCACCTGGCCGACGTCGCGCAACTGCTCGGCCTGCTCGACCGCCTGGTCGACGCCGGCAAATCGGTGATCGTCATCGAGCATCACCAGGCGGTCATGGCGCACGCCGACTGGATCATCGATCTCGGCCCCGGCGCCGGCCACGACGGTGGCCGGGTCGTCTTCGAGGGCACACCCGCGGACCTCGTCGCCGCCCGCTCCACCCTCACCGGCGAGCACCTGGCGGCGTACGTCGGCACCTGACGGGTTGCCTCCGGTCGACCGTCACGCCACCGGCGGTCGCACGACGACATTCTTGATCTCGTGGCATCGCGGGTCCTCGTCGGGGCGGAAGCGCGGCGACTGGCGCTGCCTGCTCCGCCGGGTCGGAAGGCGACGCTGACAGACGCGCGACGCGGGGTACCGGGTGGTCGTTGCACCGGGTGTGACTTCCGGCCCTGTCGACTCGCCCACCGCCGCCCGCTGGGGACACCGCATCGTCATCGGGCTCACGGTGGCCGCGTTCGGCCCGTACCTCGCACCAGGCCTCCGTACGGAACAGGTGGCCGTGTACGGTGCCGCCACCCTCCTGTGCCTGGTCGGGTTGTGGTTGCGCCCCCGCTTCACCGGCACCGCTGTCTGGGCCCTCGGGGCGCACCTCAGCCTGGTCGCGGTCGCCACCATCGGGGTGGTCCTCCCGCCGGAGAACCACACGATGTACGAGGCCGGGGACGTCGTCGCCGGCTTCGACAACATCGTCCTGCCGCTCGTGGTCGTCGCGGTCGTCGCGATGCTCGTGGGGGCCGGCGCGGACCCGGCCCGGATGCTTCGTGGGGTGTGCACGGTGACCGTCCTGGCGATGGCTGCCAACGCCCTCATCGCAGTGTCCTCGGCTGCCGGTGTCGAGAGCGACCTGCTGGCCCAATTCCGGCTCTTCGGCGAGGGGGAGAGCGTCGCCGACCGCGCCGAGCAGTTGGGCCGCTACTCGGGGATCTTCAACCAGCCGGCCGAGGCGGGGGTGTTGTACTCGGTGGCCGTCCTCGCCGCCCTCTACCTCTATCAGCGGCAGGTCGGCAAGCTCGCGGTCGCGCTGCTGCTGCTCAGCGTCGGCGGGGTCCTCTCCGTCTCGAAGATCTTCCTGCTGGTCGGAGCGCCGATCGGGATCGCCTACGTCATCCTGGCCTCCGGCCGGCGGCGGCGACTGGTGGCCGCCGCCGCGGCGAGCGTTGCTGCCTGGTTCACGGCCGACGCCTACCTGGACCAGTGGGACGGGCAGCGGTTCGCCATGCGACTGCTGCCCGGCAGTGGCGGTGACGACCAGCTCGGCCTCTACACCGCCGGCCGGGTCGGTGGCCAGTCCAGCCTGCAGCAGGCCGTGGACGTCATGACCACACTGTCCCCGGTGTCCGGGATGGGCTTCGGCGGGCTGCGGGTCGCCTACGACAACGGCTGGGTGGAGGCGCTCGTCGTCGCTGGTTTCATCGGCGTCGTCCTGCACACCGCCGTCCTGGCCGCGCTCGCCATCGGGTGGTTGCGCACCCGGAGCCACCGCCCCGAGTCGCCGTTCACCGGCGCGCTGATCCTGATGCTCATCGGCGCCTCGACCGGGTTGCCCGCCCTCACGGCCAACCGCTGCGCGACGGTCGTATGGCTACTGCTCGGGCTCCTGCTGCTGGTGAGAGCCGACGGCCGGGCCGGCACGTGGTGGCAGCGCCCCGGCCGTGGGCAGCACCGGCAACCGCCGGCGGTAGTCCCGACGCCGGTGCCGGCGGCTGCCCTGTCGGCGGGTGTTCGACCAACACGATGAAGGCTCCTGACCGAAACACTGGTCAGGAGCCTCTCGTGCAGATCTGTCTTGGTGCCCCCGGCAGGATTCGAACCTGCGCCCCCGCCTCCGGAGGGCGGTGCTCTATCCCCTGAGCTACGGGGGCTCAGCGACTGGAGAAGACTAGCAAACCTCCCCTGCGTACGCCGAATCGGTATCGGGTGAGCCGATCGTGTCGGATCGGCCCACCCGGTGCTCAGGCGGCTACCGCCCGCCCGCAGCTGGGCAGCGGGTGCAGGACGATTCGCCGGGGGAGCCGGCGCGGCCACTCGTTGCGCGGCCACGAGCCGTCCACGATCAGGTGGACGGTGCGCTGCTCCTCGCCGCTGAGCCGCAGCACGAAGTCGCGGGGGAGTGGCGGGTCCACCGACGGCGTTGTGATCATGAAGCGCACCCGACCGCGAGACGAGACGGCGGAGATCACGTCGGCGGCCGGCATCGTGCCGCGCAGCCGGACCCGGCCGATCCAGTAGACCTCCGCGAGGTGCTCCTGGGCGGCCCGGGTGATCGCCGGGTACTCGCTGCGGACCCACCGCTCGACCGCGCTGACGCAGAGCCCGCAGGCCCGCTCGCGCGGCTCCCGCGGACCCAACCCCCAGGCCCGCAGGTACGCCCCGACCGCGCCAGCGTCCAACGGCAGTTCGAAGCGCCGTTGGATGAGCGTGGTGAGGCTCTGCCGCGTCCACAACTCCTCGTCCAGGCCGAACTCGTCGGGGTGGACGCCCCGCAACATGTCGATCAACTCGAGTTCCTGTTCGCGGCTGAGCATTCCCGGCTCGCCCTGCCGCTGTCCGCGACGGACGGCTGCCACCGCCCCGTCACCACCGATGGTGTGGCGTCGGCACCAACTGGTGACCGAACGCCGTGCGTCTCTGAGTGCAACCCCCACGTCTTGGGCAACGAGCCCGAATCGCAACTGGTCACGATATGTGGGGAGAAAACTCTCTAAGCAACGTAATCGCCTGTGCCACGCAAAACACCCAGCAGGGACAATCCGGGCGTTTAGGCCGCAACCGGTCGGTCAGCCAGCCTTGATCCACTCGGTTCCTGGAAGTCGGGGCGTCCCGATCGCCCGGACAGCGCGCTTTCCTGCAAACCGAGTCGATCAAGGCCTGGGGTCGAGGGTCGGGGCCGATCAAGACCAGGCCTGGGCCGAGGGCGAGTGGCGGGGTGGGTGCCGACATGGTGCGGCCCGCGTCACCGCCACACTTCGGCGGGGACGCGGGCCGGGTGCGCCCATCCGGTCGGTCAGCCCTTGGCTTGCGCCTGGAGTTGCCGAAGGTTGTTCAGTTCGGTCTGCTGGGTGGCCTTCATGGTGTTGGCCACCCGCACCACCTCGGCGTTGTCGGTCGCGCCGAGCGCGGCGTCGATCATGTGGATGCCGCCCAGGTGGTGTGCGTACATCAGGGTCAGGAACTGCCGGTCGACCTCGATGCCCTGGGCGTTGCGCAGGGCGGTCATCTGTTGCGGCGTGGCCATGCCCGGCATCAGACCGTCCTTGACGGTGGCGCCGTCGGACATCCACGACATCGGCGGCTTCGACCCGGTCGGGCTGAGGCCCCATTCGCGCAGCCAGGTCTGCATGGCGCCGATCTCGCCCTGCTGCCCGGTGGCGATGTCGACGGCGATCTGCCGCACCTCGGGGAGGGTCGCCGAGCGGTACGCGATCAGGCTCATCTCGACCGCCTGCGCGTGGTGGCTGGTCATGTCCCGGGCGAAGCCCGCCTCGACCGAGGCGTCACCGGGTCGGGTGAGCCGCGGGGTGAGCAGACCGCCGGCGTACCCGAGGAGGAGGCCCACCACCAGCATGATGGCGAGTGCCAGCACCCCGTAGCGCGACGCCGGGGCCCGGCCGCCCTCGTCCGGGGCGGCCGGGATCTCGTCGTACTCGCTGTCGGTGGTCGCCGGAGCGGTCATTGCCGTCCTTACTGGGTGGGCTGCTGCTGCTGGAGCTCACGCGGCGTGGTGCCGGTGGCGGTGATGCCGGTGTTGCAGAGCGCCGTCGGGCCCTCGACGGAGGCGTTCACCCGGAGGTCCTTGATGAACTCGTCGATCCGCGAGTCGTCGGCGTTGTCGAGCTTGAGCTGGTAGCCCCAGGCCTGCAGCGAGATCGGCTTGTCCAGGCCCTCGTACGGGCTCATCATCATCTTCTCGACGCCGCGCACCTTGCTGGCGAGCTTGTCGACCTGGTCCTTGGGCAGGTCCGGGCGGTAGGTGATCCACACCGCGCCGTGCTCCAGGCTGTGCACCGCGTGCTCGCTGGCGATCGGGGCGTCGTAGACGTCGCCCATGCAGTTCTGCCAGGCGGCGTTGTGCACCCCACCCACCGGCGGCGAGTACTTGTAGGTCAGCGGGCCCGACTTGTGCGACTCGTATTCGAGGCTCGCCTTGTCGGTCTTGCGGATGTTGACGATGCCGTCGATGGCGTTGGCCCGCTTGTCCCACGGCTTGGAGCCCTGGAACGACGCCCAGGCGCCGTACCCGATGATGCCGGCCGCGAGCACGCCCACCGCGACGAAGAGCGCGATCGGCCCCCACGCGCGGCCCTGGCTCACCTTGACCGGGGTGACCGGCTTGCGCGGGCCCTTACCACCGGCCCGGGGGGAGCCCGTCGGCTTGCCGGAACCGGCCTTGGCGCCGGACGCCGGCCGGCCCGCGGCCGGCTTCTTGCCGGTGCTGACCACGGTCGGGCGGCGCTCAGGGCCACCCGGGGTGCTGATGCTCATCGTGCCTCGTCAAGTCGGTCGGTCAGGGGAGTGGCGGGCCGGATGACGCGCAGGGGAGCCGCCGAGTGCCCGAGTCTACCCCCGATAACATGGTTGGGTGACTCCTGCAGAACTAGCCTCGGTCGTCCTTGCCGCCGCCCACGCCGTCTTCGAGCAGCGTGGGCTCGACCGCGCCGCGTTGCCGGCGAGCACGGTGGTGGAGCGACCGCGCAACCCCGAGCACGGCGACTACGCCTCGACGCTCGCTCTGCAGTTGAGCAAGAAGGTGGGCGTCCCGCCCCGGGAGTTGGCTACGGCCCTGGCCGACGAGCTGGGTCGGACGGCGGGTGTCAAATCGGTGGAAATCGCCGGGCCGGGCTTCCTGAACATCCGGCTCGACGCCGCTGCGGCCGGTCAGCTCGCGCGGGTGATCGTCGAGGCCGGCGCCGAGTACGGCCGCAGCGACCGGCTCGCCGGCGAGAGGATCAACCTGGAGTTCGTCTCGGCCAACCCGACCGGGCCGGTGCACATCGGCGGGGTCCGTTGGGCGGCGGTCGGTGACGCGCTGAGCCGGTTGCTGCGGGCCACCGGCGCCGACGTCGGCACGGAGTACTACTTCAACGACGCCGGTTCGCAGATCGACCGGTTCGCCCGGTCGCTGCTCGCCGCGGCCAAGGGTGAGCCGGCGCCGGAGGACGGCTACGGCGGGGCGTACATCGCCGAGATCGCCAGTGAGGTGCAGGCCCGCCGGCCGGAGGTGCGCACGCTCGACGACGACGCCGCCCAGGAGGTCTTCCGGGTCGAGGGCGTCGCGCTGATGTTCGACGAGATCCGCACCTCGCTGCGCGACTTCGGGGTGGAGTTCGACACCTACTTCAACGAGAAGGACCTGCACGACCGGGGCGAACTGGACCTGGCGTTGAACCGGCTGCGCGAGCAGGGGCACCTCTACGAGTCCGAGGGCGCCACCTGGCTGCGCACCACCGACTTCGGCGACGACAAGGACCGGGTGCTGCGCAAGTCCAACGGCGAGTGGACGTACTTCGCCGCGGACTGCGCCTACTACCTGGACAAGCGCGAGCGCGGCTTCGAGCGGGTCGTGATCATGCTGGGCGCCGACCACCACGGCTACATCGGCCGGATGAAGGCGATGTCCGCCTGCTTCGGCGACGACCCGGAGCGCAACCTGGAGATCCTCATCGGGCAGCTGGTCAACCTGCTGCGCGACGGCGCCCCGATGCGGATGAGCAAGCGGGCCGGCACCGTGATCACCCTGGAGGACCTGGTCGACGCGATCGGCGTGGACGCCTCCCGGTACGCGTTGGCCCGCTACTCCAGCGACTCCCCGATCGACATCGACATCGAGCTGTGGACCCGGGCGACCCGGGACAACCCGGTCTACTACGTGCAGTACGTCGCAGCCCGCACCGCCAGCGTGGGCCGTAACGCCGCCGAGGTGGGGCTGACCCGGGGCGACGCGGACGCGTTCCGCCCCGAGCTGCTCGCCAACGAGAAGGAGAACGAGCTGCTCAAGGCGCTCGCCGGGTTCCCCGCCACGGTCGCCACGGCGGCCGAGCTGCGGGGCCCGCACCGGGTGGCTCGCTACCTGGAGGACCTGGCCGGGGCCTATCACCGCTTCTACGACGAGTGCCGGATCCTGCCGCGCGGCGACGAGGAGGCCACCGACCTGCACCGCGCGCGGCTCTGGCTCAACGACGCCACCCGCACGGTGATCGCCAACGGCCTGTACCTGCTCGGCGTCTCCGCACCCGAGAGGATGTGACATGAGGGCTCATGAGGCTGGTGCGCTGCACGCGGACATCAGCAACCGGGAGCCGGCCTGGCTGCGTACCCCGGAGGACGTCAACGCCCTCATGCCGGCGCTGTGGCCGCGGTCGGTGGCGCGCGGCGCCGACGGCGCGGTCGCCGTCGCGGGCCTGAGCGTCCGCGACATCGCGGCCGAGTTCGGCACCCCGGTGTACGTCCTGGACGAGGCCGACCTGCGCTCGCGCTGCCGCGACTTCCGGGCGGCCTTCCCGACCGAGGACGTCTTCTACGCGGGCAAGGCGTTCCTCTGCCGCGCGGTGGTCCGGATGATCGCCGAGGAGGGGCTGCACCTGGACGTCTGCACCGGCGGCGAGCTGGCCACGGCGCTCTCGGCCGGGATGCCACCGGAGCGGATCGGCTTCCACGGCAACAACAAGTCGGTCGCCGAGCTGGGCCGGGCGTTGGACGCCGGGGTGGGTCGGATCATCGTCGACTCGTTCACCGAGATCGACCGGCTCACCGCGCTGGCCCGCGAGCGTGGGGTTCGGCCCCGGGTGCTGGTCCGGGTCACGGTGGGCGTCGAGGCGCACACCCACGAGTTCATCGCCACCGCCCACGAGGACCAGAAGTTCGGCTTCTCGCTGGCCGGTGGCGCGGCCGCGAACGCCGCGTTCAAGATCCTCGACGAGGGTGTGCTTGAGCTGCGCGGTCTGCACTCGCACATCGGCTCGCAGATCTTCGACGCCAGCGGCTTCGAGGTCTCGGCCCGTCGGGTGCTCGCCCTGCAGGCCCAGATCCGCGACGCGCGCGGGGTGGAGCTTCCCGAGCTGGACCTGGGCGGCGGCTTCGGCATCGCGTACACCTCCCAGGACGACCCGGCGACCCCGCAGGATCTGGCCAAGCGACTTCGCAAGATCGTCGATTCGGAGTGCGCGGCGGAGAACCTGGCCGTGCCGCACCTGTCGATCGAGCCGGGCCGGGCCATCGTCGGGCCGGCGGTGTTCACCCTCTACGAGGTCGGCACCGTCAAGGAGCTCGACGGCCTCCGGACGTACGTCAGCGTCGACGGCGGGATGAGCGACAACATCCGCACCGCCCTCTACGACGCGTCCTACTCGGCCACGCTGGCCTCGCGGGCCTCCGGCGCGCAGCCGTTGCTCGCCCGCGTGGTGGGAAAGCACTGTGAGTCCGGGGACATCGTGGTGAAGGATGAATTCCTGCCCGCCGACGTGCAGCCCGGAGATCTTGTCGCGGTGCCCGGCACCGGTGCGTACTGCCGAAGCATGGCCAGCAACTACAACCATGTGCCCCGGCCACCGGTGGTCGCGGTGCGCGACGGCCAGGCGCGCCTGATCGTCCGGCGGGAAACCGAAGAGGACCTGCTCGCTTTGGATGTGGGATGACGTCACCTGTGCGCTTGGCGCTGCTCGGCTGCGGCACGGTCGGCCAGGAGGTGGTCCGGCTGCTGCACGAGCAGTCGGCCGACCTGGCCGCGCGGATCGGCGCTCCGCTGGAGATCGCCGGCATCGCCGTCCGTCGGCTCGGCCGGGACCGGGGTGACCTGCCGGTCGACGAGGACCTGTTCACCACCGACGCGCTCGGCCTGATCAAGCGCGACGACGTGGACGTGGTGATCGAGGTGATCGGTGGCATCGAACCGGCCCGCAGCTGGCTGGTCGAGGCGCTGCGCGCCGGCAAGAGCGTGGTCACCGCCAACAAGGCGCTGCTCGCCGAGGACGGCGTGGCCCTGCACGAGGCGGCCGCCGAGGGCGGCGGCGACCTCTACTACGAGGCGTCCGTGGCCGGGGCCATCCCGCTGCTGCGCCCGCTGCGGGAGTCGCTGCACGGCGATCGGATCAACCGGGTGACCGGCATCGTCAACGGCACCACCAACTTCATCCTCTCCGCGATGGACGCGACCGGGGCCGGCTTCGCCGAGGCTCTCGAAGAGGCCACCGCTCTGGGGTACGCGGAGGCCGACCCGACCGCCGACGTGGAGGGCTTCGACGCGGCGGCGAAGGCGGCCATCCTCGCCTCGTTGGCGTTTCACACCCGGGTCGGCGCCGCCGACGTGCACCGCGAGGGCATCACCGAGGTGACCGCCGCGGACATGGCCAGCGCCCAGGCGATGGGCTGCACCATCAAACTGCTCTGCATCGCGGCCCGGGGCGTCGACCCCACCGGCCGGGAGACGGTCAGCGTGCGGGTGCACCCGGCGATGATCCCGCGCAGCCACCCGCTGGCCAGCGTCGGGGACGCGTTCAACGCGGTCTTCGTGGAGGCGGACGCGGCCGGGCAGCTGATGTTCTACGGTCGGGGCGCCGGCGGCGCGCCCACCGCCAGCGCGGTGCTCGGTGACGTGGTCGCGGTGTCCCGCAACCGGCTCGCCGGGGTGCGCGCGGCCAGCGAGAGCGCGTACGCGGACCTGGCGGTCCGGCCGATGGGTGAGGCGTTGACCCGCTACCACGTGAGCCTCGACGTGGCCGACCGTCCGGGTGTGCTGGCCTCGGTGGCGAGCGTGTTCGCCCGGCACGACGTGTCGATCGCGACCGTGCGGCAGGGCTCGGCGGGCGGGCCGGCGGGCCGCGACGGCGACGCCGAGCTGGTCATCGTGACGCATGTGGCACCGGACGCCGCCCTCGCCGCGACCGTCGACGAGCTGCGCGGTCTGGACATTGTCCGGTCGGTGACCAGTGTGCTGCGGGTCGAGGGCGACGCCTGAGTCGTTGCATCATCGACGGGACGACTCGCGCGTCCCGCCAGGTGGGTAAGCCGGGGTGTGCCATCGACCACTGCGGCAGGCTGGTCCAGGGTGGCCCTGATGCTCGGGTGGGCGTGGCTGTAGAGGCGAGGAGAACGACATGTGGCGGGGTCTGATCGAGGCGTACCGGGATCGGCTGCCGGTCACCGCGGCCACGCCGGTCGTCACGCTGCACGAGGGGAACACCCCGCTGTTGCCGGCGCCGGTGCTGTCCGCCCGGCTCGGTTGCGACGTGCACCTCAAGGTGGAGGGCGCGAACCCGACCGGCTCCTTCAAGGACCGGGGGATGACCCTCGCGGTGTCCAAGGCGGTCGAGGCCGGCAACAAGGCCATCATCTGCGCCTCCACCGGCAACACCAGCGCCTCCGCCGCGGCGTACGCGGCCCGGGCCGGGTTGACCTGTGCCGTGCTGGTGCCGCAGGGCAAGATCGCGTTGGGCAAGCTGGCCCAGGCGCTGGTGCACGGCGCGAAGCTGCTCCAGGTGAGTGGCAACTTCGACGACTGCCTCGCGACGGCCGCCAAGCTCGCCCAGGACTACCCGGTCGCGTTGGTCAACTCGGTAAACATCGATCGGCTGCACGGCCAGAAGACCGCCGCCTTCGAGATCGTCGAGGCGCTCGGTGACGCGCCCGACATCCACTGCCTGCCGGTCGGCAACGCCGGCAACATCTCCGCGTACTGGATGGGATACGAGGAGGAGTTGGCCGCCGGCGCCACCACCCGGACGCCGAAGATGTACGGCTTCCAGGCTGCCGGGGCGGCCCCGATCGTGACCGGCCAGGTGGTACCGGAGCCGTCGACCATCGCCACCGCGATCCGGATCGGCAACCCGGCGAGCTGGACGAAGGCGTTGGATGCCCGGGACGCCTCCGGTGGCCTGATCGAGTCGGTGACCGACCGGGAGATCCTCTCCGCGTACCGGCTGCTCGCCCGCGAGGTAGGGGTCTTCGTCGAGTTGGGCAGCGCGGCCAGCGTGGCCGGCCTGTTGCAGCAGGCCGCGGCGGGCGCGGTGCCGCCCGGTTCCACCGTGGTCTGCACGGTGACCGGCCACGGGCTGAAGGACCCGGAGTGGGCGATCTCGACCGCGCCGGCGCCGTTGACCATCGCGAACGACCCGCTGGCCGCTGCCCGCGCCCTCGACCTGGCCTGAGCGGGCCACCGGCAAGGTGGTGATCGACGGCGGGTAGACGGCCCGGGGGCGGCGGGGGTCGAGGTATGCGAGTCCGGCACACTTTCGGGTATCCCCGCCCGCATTCTCGTTCAGGAGTGAGCCAGGCCGATGTCGCTGCTCGCCAGATTCAGCCTCGCCAACCGAGGGCTGATTGCCCTCATCGCGGTGGTGACCACGGTGTTCGGAGCGTTCGCCGTGCCGTCGCTGAAGCAGCAACTGCTGCCGTCGCTCGAGTTCCCGGCCGCGTTCATCGTGGCTCCCTACCCCGGCGCCGGCCCCGAGATCGTCGAGTCCCAGGTGACCGAGCCGATCGAGAACGCCCTCCAGGGCATCCCGGGGCTGGACCAGGTCACCTCCACGTCCCGCGAGGGCGCGGCCACCGTCCAGGTGACCTACGAGTTCGGCACCGACCTCGACGACGTGGTCAACAAGATGCAGACCGCGCTGAGCCGGATCGACGCCCAACTGCCGGAGAGCGTCGACCCGCAGGTCATCGCGGGGAGCACCGACGACCTTCCGGCGGTGGTGCTGGCCGCGGCCGGCGCGGCGGACGAGCGGGCGCTCGCCGAGAAGCTGCGCACGACGGTGGTGCCGGAGCTGGAGGGCATCGAGGGGGTACGCACGGTCGAGGTGACCGGCACCCGCGACGACGTCGTGGTGGTCACCCCGGACCCGGCGAAGCTGGCCGCCGCGAAGATCCAGCCGACGGCGATCGGCGCGGCCCTGAAGACCAACGGCGTGGCGGTTCCGGCCGGCGTGGTGACCGACGGTGCGCTGGCCCTCCCGGTGCAGGTCGGCACGCCGATCGACACCCTGGAGGAGCTGCGTGGCATCGTGGTCGCCCCGGCCGCGGCACCGGTCCGCCTCGGTGACGTGGCGACGGTCGAGCAGCAGCTCGCTCCGGCCACGGCGATCACCCGCACCAACGGCAAGGACAGCCTCGGTATCGCGGTCACCGCGGCGCCGGACGGCAACGCCGTGCAGATCTCGCACGAGATCCGCGACCGGCTCGACGACCTGAAGGACGCCTCCGGCGCGGAGCTGACAGTGGTCTTCGACCAGGCTCCGTTTGTCGAGAAGTCGATCGAGTCGCTGACCACGGAGGGCCTGCTGGGTCTGGTGATGGCGGTCATCGTCATCCTGGTGTTCCTGCTGTCGGTGCGATCGACCGTGGTCACCGCGGTCTCCATCCCGCTCTCCGTGCTGGTGGCGCTGATCGCCCTGTGGATCGGTGACTACTCGCTCAACCTGCTCACCCTCGGCGCGTTGACCATCGCGGTCGGTCGGGTGGTGGACGACTCGATCGTGGTGTTGGAGAACATCAAACGACACCTGGAGTACGGCGAGGAGAAGCGGCACGCCATCATCACCGGCGTCCGGGAGGTGGCCGGCGCGGTGACCGCGTCCACCCTCACCACGGTGGCGGTGTTCGCGCCGATCGCGCTGGTCGGCGGGTTCGTGGGCCAGCTCTTCGCGCCGTTCGCGATCACCGTGACGGTGGCCCTGCTCGCCTCGCTGCTGGTGTCGCTGACCGTGATCCCGGTCCTCGCGTACTGGTTCCTCAAGCCGCGCGGAGGCACCGCGGACGACGAGGCGGTACGGCACGCCGCGGAGGAGAAGGAACTGCGCAGCCCGTTGCAGCGGGCGTACCTGCCGGTGATCGGGTTCGCCACCCGCAAGCGGTCGACCCGTTGGATCACCGTCGGGCTCGGCCTGCTGGTGCTCTTCGGCACCTTCGGTCTGGCGCAGAAGTTGGAGACCAACTTCCTGGACGACTCCGGCCAGGACACGCTCAACATGAGCCAGGAGCTGCCGGCCGGCAGTGGCCTGGCGGCCACCGACGCGGCGGCCAAGCAGGTCGAGTCGGTGCTGTCCCGCACCGGGGGCGTCGAGACGTACCAGGTGACCGCGGGCGGTGGGGACAACCCGTGGGCGGGCGGCGGCGGCAACAACGTCGCCAACTGGTCGCTGGCGCTCGACGGTGACACCGACGCCAAGCAGATGCGTGAGGTGCTGCGTAAGGAGTTCGACAAGCTCGGCACCGGTGTGGGTGAGATCAGCTTCGGTGGCGGGCAGGAGGCGTCGACCAGCCAGCTGGAGGTGATCGTCCAGGCCAGCGACCCGGAGGTGTTGATCCGGGCCGCCGAGGAGGCGCGGGCCGCGATGGCCGGCGTCCCGGACGTCGAGGACGTCTCGACCAGCCTGGCCGCGCGGGTGCCGCGGGTCGACGTGACGGTCGACCGGGTCGCCGCCGGTCGGGTCGGGCTCACCGAGGCCGCCGTGGGGCAGCTCGTGTCGCAGGCGTTCCGGGGAGCGCCGCTGGGTCAGGTAGCGCTCGACGGTCAGCAGCAGAACGTGGTGCTGCGGTTGGGCACCCAGCCGCCGATGACCGTCGAGGAGTTGCGGGCACTGCCGGTGGGTCCGGTCAAGCTGGACGACATCGCGGACGTCACGCAGGGTGAGGGTCCGCAGCAGGTCACCCGGATCGACGGTGAGCGCAGCGTGTCGGTGACCGGCGCGGCGACCGGCTCGAACCTGGGCGCGACCAGCAAGGAGTTGCAGAAGCGGCTGGACGGCATCAACGTGCCGGGTGCGAGCTTCACCATCGGTGGCGTCAGCGCGGATCAGGCGGATGCCTTTGGGGACCTGGGCCTGGCGGTGCTGGCCGCGATCGCGATCGTCTTCCTGATCATGGTGGCCACGTTCCGCAGCCTCACCCAGGCACTGATCCTGCTGATCTCCATCCCGTTCGCGTCGACCGGCGCGATCGGTCTGCTGTTGCTCACCGGGACGCCACTCGGTGTGCCGGCGCTGATCGGCGTGCTGATGCTGGTCGGCATCGTGGTGACAAACGCGATCGTGTTGCTCGACCTGATCAACCAGTACCGGGCGCAGGGCATGGGGGTCCGGGAGGCGGTGGTCGAAGGTGGCCGTCGCCGGCTTCGCCCGATCCTGATGACGGCGGTGGCGACCATCTTCGCGCTGCTGCCGATGGCGTTCGGGTTGACCGGTGAGGGCGGGTTCATCTCTCAGCCGCTGGCGGTCGTGGTGATCGGTGGTCTGCTCAGTTCGACGCTGCTCACGCTGATCCTGGTGCCGACGCTGTACTCGATGGTGGAGCACACCAAGGAGTCGCTGCGGGCTAGGCGCGCACGGCGGCGCTCCGGGGGGTCGACGGTGACCACGACGGAGACGGACGAGGCGCCAGCCCCGAACCAGGTCGCGGTGCCGAGCGGCGCGCCCGCCCCGGCCGCGGCCGAGGGTGCGCAGCCGGCCGGCCGACCCGCGCCGTCGGCCGCGCTGGTGGAGGGTACGGACCAGTTCGAGGTGCTGCGGCTGCCCCGTAGCCGTACCTCGCCACTGCCTCCGGCGGAGCCGACCGACTAGGTCGAAACGCAGTTCGGAACGCCCCCGGCGGATCTTCGCCGGGGGCATTCCAGGTTTCATCCGACCGAAACACTCCGACTCGACCGACCCGCACTTTCTGTGACTTCTTGCATACTCCTCGTAGGTGGGCGGGGATGTGGGTGAAGCGGGGCGGGCGGATGGCCGAGGGCGCGCACGGGCAGGATGTCGGCTCCGGCGCGCTGGAGGTCTTCTGGTCGGGGCGGACCAACCAGCGCCTGGTGGCACTCACCTTCGACGACGGCCCCGCACCACAGTGGACTCCAATGGTCCTCGACACCCTGGCTCAACACCGGGTTCCGGCCACCTTCTTCATGGTCGGGGCGCAGGTCCGCCGGCACGCCGACGTCGTCCGGGACCGGCTCGCCGGGCACGAGGTGGGCAACCACAGCTGGGACCACCGGGAACTGGCCGAGATGGACGCCGCCGAGGCGTACGACGACCTGCGCCGCAGCCACGACGCGATCGCCGACCTGACCGGCACGTCGCCGGTGCTCCTCCGCCCGCCGTACGGCCACCTGGGCGGGGCGGTGCTGTACGCGGCGGCCCGGTTGGACTACCGGCTGGTGCTCTGGTCGTTGCAGATGGTGGAGCGCGAGTTCCCCGGCGATCCGGCCGGCCACGCCCAGCGAATCGTGGCCGACGTCCGGCCGGGAACGATCGTGCTCGGCCACAATGTGGGGGCGCGGCGGCGGCTGGTCGCACTGCGCGGCCTGACCGACATGATCAACGGCCTTCGGTCGCGCGGTTACACATTCGTCACGGTCTCGGCGCTGCTGGGAGCGGGTGTGGGTCCGACACCGACCGGGTAGGGTCGCGCTCCGTGGCGTCCACCCTCTCGGTTCTGACCGGCAATCGGAGCTTCCGCAACCTGTTCCTCGCCGAGTTGGTGGTCTTCGGCGCCGACTGGTTCGTCATGGTGCCGCTGCTGGTGCTGCTCCCGCACCTGACCGGCAGCGGCGTCTGGGGCGCGCTGGTGTTGGCGGTGGACACCGGCATCGTGGCGTTGCTGCTGCCGTACACCGGCACGATCGCCGACCGCTTCGACCGCCGGAAGATCATGATCGCCGCGAACGTGGCCGCGCTGGCCGGCGTGCTGCTGCTGCTCGGCGTGCGCGACGCCGGAACGGCGTGGCTGGCGCTCGTCGCGATCGGCGCGGTGGCGGTCGCCAAGGCGTTCTACTCGCCGGCCGCCCAGGCCGCGCTGCCCAACGTGCTGGAGCCGCACGAACTCGCCGCCGGCAACGCCGTCGCCGGCTCGGCCTGGGGCACCATGACCGTGGTCGGTGCCTCGCTGGGTGGCGTGCTCAGCACCGCTGCCGGCCCGTACGTCTGCTTCTGGGTGGCGGCGGCGGGCCTGGCGGTGGCCGCCGGCCTCGCCACCCGGATCCGCCGGCCGTTGCAGGCGCCCCGGGACGCCGACCAACCCGCCCAGCGGACCTGGTCGGCCGTCCGCGAGGCGCTCGGCTACATCGGTCACCGCCCCCGGGTGCTCGCGCTGGTCACGGTGAAGTCGGCGGTGGGCCTGGGCAACGGCGTGCTGACCGTCTTCCCGCTGCTGGCCGGTGTGTACGGTGTCGGCCCGCTCGGCGCCGGCCTGCTCTTCGCGGTACGCGGCGCGGGAGCGTTGGTGGGGCCGATCCTGATGCGCCGGGTGCTGACCAACCGGGCCTGGCTGCTGCCCGGGCTCGCGTTGTCCATGTCGCTCTACGGCCTGTCCTACCTGGGCACCTCGGTGGTGCGCTGGTTCCCGCTGGTGCTGCTGCTGGTCTTCGTGGCGCACTTCGCGGGTGGCAGCAACTGGGTGATGTCGAACTTCGCCCTGCAGGGCGAAGTCCCGGACCGGTTGCGGGGCCGCGTCTTCGCCACCGACATGATGCTGGCGACGCTGGCGATCTCGGTGAGCCAACTGGCGGTGGCCCTGGTGGTGGACGTGGTCGACGAACGGGTGGTGCTCGCCGGCTGCGGTCTGATCACCCTCGTGTACGCGGTCGGCTGGCGGATCGCCACCCGCCGGCTCTCGCTCACCGACCCGGCCGCCGAGCCGGTCCCGGACCCGACCGGCTGAACTCGGCGATCCCAGGCAGCGGGCGCGGCGCCGGTTCGTCGGTGCCGAGCCCTAGCATGAGCGCGTGCCGACGAACCTCACCACCGGGCCGGTCCGGGTCCGGGTTCCCGCGACCAGCGCCAACCTGGGCCCGGGCTTCGACGCGCTGGGTCTCGCCCTCGGGCTCTACGACGACGTGGCCGCCGAGGTCGCGGCGGGCGGTGTCCGGGTGACAGTGACCGGGCAGGGCGCCGGTGAGCTGCCCGACGACGACCGGCACCTGGTGGTGCGGGCCATGCGCGCCGCGTTCGACGTGCTCGGAGCCTACCCCGACGGGCTGAGCGTGGAGTGCGTCAACCGGATCCCCCAGGCGCGTGGGCTGGGCTCCTCGTCCGCCGCGATCGTCGCCGGGGTGCTGCTGGCCCGTGCCCTCGTCGTCGACGGGGAGCACCGCCTCGACGACGCCGGCGCGCTGCGGCTGGCCGCCGAGATCGAGGGCCACCCCGACAACGTGGCGCCGTGCCTGCTCGGCGGGTTCACCGTGGCCTGGTCCGAGCCGCGCGGTGCCCGGGCGGTGTCGCTGCGGGTCGCCGACGCGGTGCGGCCCACCGTCTTCGTCCCGGCGGAACGCGGTTTGACCGCGACCGCGCGGGCGGCTCTGCCGCCAACCGTGCCGCATGGCGACGCCGCGTTGACCGCCGGGCGGGCCGCGCTGCTGGTGCACGCGCTCACCACGGCCCCGGCCCTGCTGCTGCCGGCCACCGTCGACCGGCTCCACCAGGGTTACCGCGCAGCCGGGATGCCAGGCACATCTGCCCTGGTCAGCGCGTTGCGAGCGGCCGGTGTGGCAGCTGTGGTCAGTGGGGCGGGGCCGACTGTCCTGGCGCTCAGCGAGCCGCCAGCGGGCTTCGCAGTGGGAACAGACTGGGAGATCTGGCAGTTACCGATAGACGTCAGCGGCGCGCGGGTCGCGCGGGGTAGACTTGGACACGCCGAGCGGGACCCTGTTGCCGCAGGTCGGAAGAGTTGATTACGCTCTAGGCCTAGCACAGCCGCGAAGCACGCGATCTCCTGCGGGGCGGCGCACCCCCGAAGCTCTCGGCGGTCAGCCCGTCTACCCCTGCCAAAGGCCCACGCCGCACCGCAGTTTCCACAGGTCGCCGCAGACGGCGAGACCTGCTCACCGACGTTGGTGAGTCGGGATACCGACCGGCTGCTGTGTCACAGACTCCCGCGACGCGTCCTTGCGAGGCGGGTGCACCGAGGCCGCCCGGCCACCTGAGCTCCGACTCCGGGCAGTCCCGGCCTTATCGAGGGAAGGAATCCATTGAGCGACACCACCGACGTGACGTCGGATGTTTCCAACGTCGCTGGCGATGCCACCGCCGCCGCTCCCGCCCGGCGTCGGCGTAGCGGCACCGGTCTGTCGGCGATGCTGCTGCCAGAGCTGCAGAGCCTGGCTGCGTCGCTCGGCATCTCCGGCACGGCTCGCATGCGCAAGGGCGAGCTGATCGCCGCGATTTCCGAGCGGCAGGGCGGCAACGCCGCCGGGACCCCTCGACCACGGGCCGAGGTCGCGGCCGCGGCCGCCCCGACCCGTGAGGGAGTGCGCGCCGAGGTGCGGGAGACCGCCGACCGGCCGGCAGCCGAAGGGCGCGGTGCCGA
>NZ_JAKKFF010000219.1 GCF_022229015.1 Micromonospora foliorum | reverse complement strand
GCTGCACCGGCACCGACGCCAGACCGGCCGGCCCGTCAGCGGCCGTGGCCGCCCAGCCAGGCTCACCGGAGCCACGCGGCGACGGCCCGGAGCGACCGGAACCACCCACCGCCGCGGCGTCGCGGGCCGGATCGGTGATCCGCTGCCGGGAGGCTCGGCCAGGCGCGGTGAGCAGCAGTAGCGCCTTCGCCACCGCGCTGGTCAGGTCATGGTCGACATTTTGGATGAGCCCCCGGGCGCCGGCGCTGATGGTGGCCGCCGCGGCCTCGGACTCCTCGGTGCCGAGCAGCAGCACCGCCGCCTGCGGCGCACGCGCCAAGACCCGGCGGACGAATCCGGCGCTGTCCGGCCGGGTGAGGGCCGTGTCGGCCAGGACCACGTCGGCCGGTCGCTCGGCCAGGCGCAGCATCACCTCGGGATCAGAGACGGCGGTACGAACGATCGCGGACAACCCCAGCCGCGCGGCAGCAGAAGCAAGGTGCTGGGCCGCGAGTGGTGTCCGAACGCACACAAGAACGGTACGCACTGTGGTCTCCTCTCCGCCAACGAGCAGACCATGACGCGGTCGGCTGGGGAGGGGGTTCCCGGCAATCCTTCGAACTTTTCCGACAGATGGGGCAAAAGCCGCAATTTCCCGGACGTTTTCGATCACAGACGTGTGAGTTGGCGAAAGCCCGGGTACCGGGAGATCCAGGCCGGGAACGGTGCGCCTGCGCGGCCCGCCGCCCGGACGCCGGCCATAAGGATTCTCGCGGAGCCGCGCGGGAGGAGGGGTGCTGATGTCGAACGTACGTAGACTGCCCGGACCCATCGTCGATCTCTGGGACTGGCAGCGACTCGGTGCCTGCCGAGGGCGCGACAGTGCCCAGTTCTTCCACCCCGACGGTGAGCGTGGCTCTTCCCGGCTACGTCGCGAGTCCGCCGCCAAGTCGGTATGCTGCGCCTGCCCGGTTCGCGCCGAGTGCGCCGCCCACGCACTGTCGGTACGCGAGCCGTACGGCGTGTGGGGAGGCTTCAGCGAGTCGGAGCGCCTGCGCCTGCTCGCCGTCGGCTGGGAGGACCTGGCAGACCGCCGGCACGCCCGGGTCGACGTCGCACGGCTGGAGGCCCGCCTGGGCCGCCCGCACAAGTCGACCGTCCCGGCCCAACGCAACGTGGCCTGACCCGACACGTCCCCAACATCTGCGGAAACCGCGCCCCCGCCCCGGGGGCGCGGTTTCGTGCCGTTCATGCGGTCCCGTGCCGTTCATGCGGTTCCCGTGCGCCCCGCCGCCGGCGACACGGCCATGATCAACACGGGTTCCTTGATGTCGGGGCTTCTTGTTGGCCCGGACACCCCGGCTTCAATGAACCCGAGTGGATCAAGCCGGTTGTGCGGTCGCGAGGTCAAGTCAGAGACGACGCCCTGGGAGGTTTGTCCGGTCTGGGGGATTCAGGCTGCGCGCAGGGCTTAGGCTGCTGCGAGGTACGCGGCCTTTGTCCAGTGATCGGATGCACCCGTGGATCGGAATCATGGCCGGGCCGGGGTCGTTACATACCCTGACGATCGCAGCACCACCGACCCACCACCCCGCCACCCGGGGGCCGGTCGCGCAGGTTGGAATGCCAGCCCCGGCCCGGTGGTTGCAGTCCCCACGAACGACCGCAGGCGCCGCCCTGATGAGGGTGCCGGCGGGTGGGCCGCCCCCCGGAATGACCCTGGCCCCCCGGTCGTTACACCTCCCACGAACGACCGCAGCCGCAGCCTCGACGAGACTGCCCGGCGAGGTGGGCCACCCCGGAATGACCCGGGCCCACCGGTCGTTACACCTGGACCCGGCGCCACGAGCCCTCGCCCGTAGGCCGCCGGTAGACGCCGAGTAACCGTAGGCGTCACCCCCAGACTTTCCCCCTTTGTTTGTGCAGCGCCGGACGAGGTGCTCACACCCGTCGCCACCGTGTCCCCGAATTGGTGTGTGCGGGTGTCCTACCCCCGAAGGAGCTACCCCTCATGAACACGATCTTCCGTAAGAGCATGCTGTCTGTTGCTGGTCTCGCGTTCGCCGGTGGTGTCTTCGCCGGTCCGATCGCCGCCCACGCCGCCACCCCGGTGGATGGCAAGCCGGTCGCGGTGGCCGTGCAGTCGGCGGCGCCGAAGCCGCAGGGCGACCAGTCCCACATCACGCTGAATGACGAGCAGACCGCGAACGTCAAGGCGATCATCGCCGCGACGAAGAAGGCTGGTCTGCCGGAGCGGGCCGCGGTGATCTCGATCGCGACGAGCCTGCAGGAGTCGAAGCTGGAGAACCTGGGCCACCTCGGCGACATGAACGACCACGACTCGCTGGGCCTGTTCCAGCAGCGCCCGAGCTCGGGTTGGGGCACCCCGGAGCAGATCACGAACCCGGAGTACTCGACCACCGCGTTCCTCAAGGGCCTCAAGCAGGTCGACGGGTGGCAGGACATGCCCCTGACCGACGCCGCGCAGACCGTGCAGGTATCGGCCTACCCGGACGCCTACGCCCAGTGGGAGCAGCAGGCCACCGACCTGGTCGGCCAGCACTGGAACAGCTGACCCGCGTCACCGCAGAACACGCACGCCAGCACCACCGCACGGCAAGACCACAGCACGACACCGACCGCTGGCCGGCACCCGCAACCCGGGGTGCCGGCCAGCGGCATTTCCGTGTTCCGAGTCCGCAGATCTTGGATAGTTTCCGTTCACGCTGAACGGAAAGTGTCCAGATCTGCATGCACGGTCTGGGGGAATCACCCGTCAGTCAGCCGGCCGGGCCGGCCCGAGGGAGAGACGCGGGTACCCGCAAGGCAGGTCGTCAGCACAGCCCGCCAACCCGCAGAACACGTCGCGGACGCACACAGGTCACGGACGCAGCGTTGGTCAGCGGACGGTGACGGTCACCGTGTGCCAGCCGGTGGCACCATCCGGGACGACGTCCTGCGTACGCTCGGTCTGGGTTTCACCTGTCGCGTCTGTCGCGCGGACCTGGAGTCGGTGTTCGCCCGGCGTGGCGTCCCAGCGCCAGGACCACTGCACCCAGGTGTCGACCGACACGGTCGGGGCCAGCGCGGCTTCCTGCCACTGGCCGTCGTCGACGCGTACCTCGACTCGGCGGATGCCCCGGTGCTGCGCCCAGGCCACCCCGGCGACGGTCACCGGTCCGGCGGTCAGCCGGTTGCGCCCCCGGGGCGCGTCGATCCGCGACTGGGTCTTGATCGGCCCCTGGGGGGACCAGCCGCGCGGCACCCAGTACGCGTCGAAGTCGGCGAACCGGGTCAGCTCCAGTTCGGTCACCCACTTGCAGGCCGACACGTAGCCGTAGAGGCCCGGCACCACCACCCGGGCCGGGAAGCCGTGTTCGACCGGCAGCGGCTCACCGTTCATTCCGACGGCCAGCAGCGCGTCCCGTCCGTCGCGCAGCGCGGCGGTGGGGGTACCGCAGGTCCAGCCGTCGACCGACCGACCAACGACCTGGTCGGCGTCGTCGTCGGGCTCGACCTCGTCCAGCAGTTCCCGCAGGGGTACGCCGAGCCAGCGGGCGTTGCCGATCAGGTCCCCACCCACCTCGTTGGAGACGCAGGCCAACGTGACGTACCGCTCGACCAGCGGTCGAGCCAGCAGATCCGCGTAGCTGTAGGTGCGCTCCTTGCCGACCCGCCCGTGGATCCGCAACCGCCAGGTGTCCGGGTCGACCTGGGGCACCACCAGTGCGGTGTCGATCCGGTAGAACCCGAAGTTCGGGGTGACGTACGGCGCGAGCTGGGTCAGCGCGAGGTCCGCGCCCGCCGGCACGGCCGGTGCGGGGGCGACCGGCGCGGGCAGGCGGATCGCGTCGCGGGCTGCGGACACGCCGCG
>NZ_JAKKFF010000218.1 GCF_022229015.1 Micromonospora foliorum | reverse complement strand
CGCAGGTCGCGGCCCTGCCCGCGCACGCCCGCGCGGCGGCCCTCGACCACGTGTCCCGGCGGCTCGCCGAGCGCGCCGACGAGATCGCCGCCCTGATCACCGCGGAGAACGGCAAGCCGCTCAAGTGGGCCCGCGCCGAGGTCGGGCGTGCGGTGTCGACCTTCCGTTGGGCCGCCGAGGAGGCCCGCCGCTTCTCCGGTGAGTTGCAACGACTCGACACCGACCCGGCCGCCGGCGGGCGGATCGCCCTGGTCCGCCGGGTGCCGCGCGGGCCGGTGCTGGGCATCACGCCGTTCAACTTCCCGCTCAACCTCGTCGCCCACAAGGTGGCGCCGGCCATCGCCGTCGGCGCGCCGATCATCGTCAAGCCCGCGCCCGCGACGCCCCTGACCGCGCTGCTGCTCGGCGAACTGCTGGCCGAGACCGACCTCCCGGCCGGGATGTTCTCGGTGCTGCCGCTGCCCAACGACCGCGCCGCCGAACTGGTCACCGACCCCCGGCTACCCGTGGTGTCGTTCACCGGCTCCGGGCCGGTCGGCGCGGCTCTCCGCCGCGCCGCGCCGGAGAAACACGTGACGCTGGAGTTGGGCGGCAACGCCGCCGCGGTGCTCTGCGCGGACTGGACCGCCGACGAGGACCTGGACTTCGCGGCGCAGCGCATCGCGACGTTCGCCAACTACCAGGCCGGCCAGTCGTGCATCGCCGTCCAGCGGGTGTACGTGCACCACGCTCGGTACGCCGACTTCCTGCCCCGACTGGTGGCGGCGGTGCGGGGGCTGCGGACCGGAGACCCGGCGTCCGAACTGACCGACGTCGGGCCGATGGTGTCCGAGGACGCGGCCCGCCGGGTGGAGACGTGGGTGGCCGAGGCCGTCGCCGCCGGCAGCACCGTCGAGGTGGGTGGCCTCCGCGACGGTGCGAGCTACCCCCCGACCGTGCTCACCGGCGTGCCGGCGAACGCCAAGGTCGTGGCCGAGGAGGTGTTCGGGCCGGTGCTGGTGGTCGCCCCGGTCGCCGACGACCAGGCCGCGTTCGCCGCGGTCAACGACTCGGCGTACGGCCTGCAGGCCGGCGTCTTCACGCGGCGCCTGGACGTGGCCTTCGCCGCCGCCCGCGCGCTGGAGGTGGGCGGGGTGATCGTCGGCGACGTGCCGTCGTACCGCGCCGACCAGATGCCGTACGGCGGGGTGAAGGGCAGCGGCGTTGGCCGGGAGGGGCTGCGCAGCGCGATGGACGACTACACCGAGCCCCGGGTCATGGTGCTGACCGGCCTCGCCCTCTAGCCCAGCGGCGCTGCCGCGCTAGTCGGCCTGCCAGGTGCCGTCGTCGTGAACCCGGGCGGGGGCGCGGCCGAGCAGCAGGGTGGTCAGCGCGGCGTCGATGGTGTCACCGAGGAACCACTCGCCGGCCTGGTCGAGCGCGAAGACCCGACCGCGCTCGTCCACCGCCAGGATGCTGTCCTGCTGCTCGGTGCCGATCGGAAAGAGGCGTACGCCGAGCACCGCGCCGAAGTCCGCGAGGGTGTCGGCGGTGTGCGCGATGGCGTGCGGGCGGATGTCGAAACGGGAGATCCACACCTGCTCGCCCCGGCCGCGCCGCGCGCCAACCAGGCTGGGGAACGCGGTCAGCGCCTCCACGGCGGCGGGAAAGACCTCGTGCCGATGGTTGCGCCCATGCACCGACGTGACGTCCCGTACCGCGGCGGCGGCCATGATCTGATCCCCGATGTGTGGCCGCCATCCGGCCGCGACCAGCGCGTTCGCGACCTCCGCCGGGAAGCGCCCAGGATCGGGGTCGGGTGCCTCGGGTGCCTGCCAGGTCTCGGTGTAGGCGCGAGTCGACTCCGGCAGGACGTTGGCCCGGATCAGGAAGCTGATGCACGAGTCGCAGGGCCGCTCGGCAGGCCCACCAGCGGGATCACCCGGCTCACGGATTCGGAAGATCTCGAAGCGGGCGTTCTCCAGCAGCGCGGCTGCCTCGGCCCGCCCCATCGGCGCGATGCCCTCGGCGGCGCGGCGGTGGTCGTACTCGTGCAGGACGTCGGAGACCACGATCAGCTCCGCGTGGGCCTCACCGCCGCGAACCAGCTCGCCGGGGGGCAGTTGGTGGAGGTAGTCGCGGACGAGCGGGTGATGGTTGAGCGGCACGTCGGCCTTCGTGCCCTGGGCCGTCCAGATCCGTCCGTCGATGGTCAGGTGCGCGGCGGTGTTCGGGGTGGCGCCCCGGTGGATCTCCCGGACCAGCAGGCTCGACGGATCGACAGTGCGCGGAGCGGTCGGCCCGGCGGGCTGGCTACGCCGGTACAGCTCCGCCACCACCGTGCTCGGCACCCGGGGCCAGGTGGTGACCTTGCCGGTCTGCTTGTCGATGACTGTCGTCGGCAGGTCACCCGGCACCGTGCGCACCTCGGTGGGCACGACGGACGTGATGACGTAACCAAGGTCGAACTCGTCGACCATCGCGGTGCACTCGTGGCCGAGGCGCTGCGAGTCTCGGCGGGCCCAGGTGGCCGCGAGCTGCTCGGCCTGTTGACGGTCGATCACGCATTGAAACTACCGGACTACACGGATCGATGGCGGCCGGTATTGTTTCGCTCTACCGACGGTGACGGGAGGGGCGGCGGTGGACGAACAGGCGGACCGGGGCGTCAATCGCGAGCTACGCGCCCGATTCGACGACGTGTATGGGCAATATCAGCAGCTCAGATCCGGTTTGGACACCCTCCAGACGCGGCTCGCCGCGCTGCGGGTGACCCGCCGGTCGGCCGACGGGCAGGTGACGGCGACGGTGGGCGCGCAGGGCCAGCTGATCGAGGTCGAGCTGACGTCGGCCATCTACCGGGACCGCGACGCCGGGGCGCTCAGCCGAAAAGTCACCGAAACGATCCGGCTCGCCGCGACCGCCGCCGCCGACGCCACCCGCGACCTCGTGGCCGAGAGCATGCCGACCGGCTCCGGGGCGACGGACTTCCTCAAGACCGGCGACTACGCCGCGCTGCTCGGTCGGGCCGACGCCGTACTCGGCGAAGGTGAGGCGAAGGCATGACCGACGGGCAGCTCTGGCTTGATCCGTCCCGGGCGCGCCGGGGAGGTGCCGACCTGGCGCTCGCCGGCGAGGCGGTGACGGCTCGTCGTGCGGCGGAGGGTGGTGCGATCGAGGCCGCCAGCGGTGCCCGGCCCTGGGGCCGCGACGACATCGGCGCGGCCTTCGAGCGCAACTACCGCGGGTTCGAGCAGACGGTGCTGCGGGCCTGGGCCGGCGTCGGGCACCGGCTCACCGAGCTGGGCAGCGACGTGGTCGAGGCGGTCGACGCGAGCGTGCAGACCGACGGGGCCAGCGCCGCCCGGGTCGGCCGGGCCGCCGACCGGCGCTGACGGCCGGCGATCCCGATGACCGTGCTGCCGAGTCCCGTCCCGCACCCACTGGACTACGCGCCGTGGGACGTGCCCGGCTGGATCTACGAGGCCCTCGACTGGGTGGTCGGCGTGCAGTGGCCGGAGGGCAACGAGCGGGCCGTCTGGGACGTCGCCGACCAGTGGTACGCGGTCGCCTCCGTGCTCGCCGGGCCGCACGCCGACGCCGCCACGGCCGCCGACGAGGTGCACAACGGGTACGGCGGCGTCGGGGCGGTCGACGCGGCGTTCGAGGCGGCCTGGCGGGGGATCGCCGAGGGCGCCGACGCCCCACTGCCCGTGCTGCTCGCGGTCACGGCCGACCTGGGTCGACTGGTCGAGGAGTGCGGCTGCGACATCGAGGGCGCCAAGCTGGAAGTCTGGATCGAGCTGGGCATCCTGGTCATCGAACTGCTCACCGTGGCAGTGGCAGCCGTGTTGACTGCCGGGGCCGCAACCCCGGCCGCCGGCGCGGCGATCACCGCGACGCGGCTGCTGGTTCAACAGATCTTCAAGCGGCTGATGGGCCAACTGGCCAGCAAATCCCTGAAACACGGGCTCAAGGAGGCCGGCGAGCGGGCCGCCAAGGAGGTCGCCCGAGGGGGGGCACGGGGGCTCGCCAAGCGGGCCGCCCGTGAAGGGCTGGAGGAGGCCACCGAGGAGGCCGGGGTCACCCTCGCCACCCAGGCGTACCAGAACTCCACCGGGCGGGCACACGGCCTGGACCTCACCGATCTCGGCGCGTCGGCGGTCGGTGGGCTCGCCGGTGGGGCGGTGGCGCCACTGGCCGGCCTGGGCCGGCACGCGACCGGGCGAGCGGCGAAGGTCGGCGAGCACCTGGGGCGGGAGATGACCGGCGAGGTGCTCGCCGACAGCGCGGCGAGCCTGGCCACCGGCCAGGGCCTGACCTCCATGGAGGACGTGGCGCGTGCCGCCGCGTCCGGGGCCACTGGTTCGGCGACCGGCCAGACCGACCACGCGCTCCGCGCCCGGCTCGACGCGCAGGCCAACGCCCTCGCCGGAGCGTCGTTCGCGGGTCCCTCCCTTCCGTCCGTGCTGCCTGTCACGGGAGACGCGGCCTCCGCGGGGGCGTCTTCCTCCTCGGCGGTCTCGTCCGCGGGGTCCGCCAGTGGTATGGCCTCCGGTGGTCTGGTTACGGCAGCCGGCGTTCCGGTGCAGGCGACGGAGGCCGTCACCGCGTCGTCGCCGAACCAGTCGGCTGCGCCGACGCCCCCGGGCATCGAGCAGTCACGGGAAGCCGGGCCGACCTCTCTGGTCGCTCCCGACGTGCACACGTCGGCACCGATGCCGCTTGGTGCGGCGTCCGACGTGGACGTGGTTGACCGTTCGGTACGCGTGTCCGAGGCGACGCCGTCGACGGACGGGCCGTTCGGGGAGAGGGCGGGCGTAGCGCCCCCAGTCACGGTCGACGCCACGCTCTCCGCGGTGAACCCGGCCACGTCGGCGGTCGGTGCCGACCCGGCCGTATCGCCGGTGGGTGCCGACCCGGCAACGTCGGCGGTGGGTGCCGACCCGGCTACCTCGGCGGTGGGTGCCGATCCGGGCCGGTCGGCGGTGGGCGCTGATCCGAGGCTTTCGTCGGTGACCGTCGACCCGAGGCTCTCGTCGGTGGCCGCGCCCGTGGCCGGTCCCCTCGAATCGGGCAGCGGGCCGGCTGCCACCGGTGCCCCACCGGCCCACCCCGGCAGCTCGCCGTACGCCACCACCTCCGGGCCGACCGCCTGGCCACCGGCGGCTGGCACTTCCGCACCCACGGTCACCCCAGGCCCGGCGGCGCCGGTCACCTTCGGCGTCCCGACCACCACCAACGGGCCGCTGCCGGTCGCCTCCACCCCACCGGTGGTCGGTCGGTTCGCCGTGCCGTCGCGTGTCCCGACGCGGGTGACACCCGCACCGGTGCGAGCGCCCGACCATCCGGCCCGGGGAAGGGCGTCGATCCCCGTCGACGTGGCCGCGTTCGGTGCCCCGTCGGTGCGCGAGCCCGAGACCAACGACTCGTACGCGGCGCAGTGGGCAGCCGCGGCTGAAGCCGCCGAGCGGCGGCGCTACCAGGACCACTACGAATCGCTGCGGATCGGGTTCGAGAACAACCGCCGGCAGGCCGAGGCCGCCCGACTGCACACCCGTGCCGCGGAGCACGATCGCCGAGCCGTCGAGTACGCCAGCTACGCCCGACAGTTGCACCAGGCCGGCAACCGGCAGTGGGCCGACGGCTGGCAGCGCGCCGCGAACGAGGAGACTCGCGCGTACTCCGAATGGCGTGACCTGGCAGACGCGGTGCTGGCCGGCAGCACGGCCCCGCCGGTCGTGGACATCAGCGCCACCTTCGAGCACGCCAACCGGGACGTGGGCGCGCTCGCGCTCGGCGCGGTGGAGACGACCGGCCCGTCCAGGCTCACCGGCGACGACGATCCCCCGCCGATCGACGACTCCCGGCCGTACGGGCGGCCCGGAGGACTCCGGCCACCGCTCGCCCTGCACCAGGTCGACGTCGAACGGCAGATGCCCCGCGAGCGGGACGGCACAGTCACCCGCACCGCCGACCCCCGACAGGGCGGCTGGTTCCGGCTGCTCAACGACGGCGGTCCCGCGGCCGACGCCACCCGGGGCATCAACTGCCTGGACTGCACGCTGTCGCTGTTCGAGACATGGGTGCACGGCCGCCCCCGGGTGTCGGCGCCGCGGACCTTCGACGGCTACCTCGACGGTGACATCCGGCGCCCGATTCGTGGCGAGGCGGGCGGCCCGGGCCGGGTGGAGGACGTGACCGGCGGACGCTTCCAGCAACTCCTCGCCCCCGCGTCCAACCAACGTCCGGACGCCGCCCAGGCGCGGCAGGCCGCCGACCGGGGCTACCGCAACCTGCACGACCAACTGCTGCTGGGCGGCCACGGCAGCTACTCGTTCCTGGTCACCGAGTGGGCGCACGGTGGTTCGCACGCCTGGGTGGCGCTCAACCAGAACGGCACGGTGCTCTACGTGGACCCGCAGAACGGCGTGGTCCGGGACCGGCCGCTCTACCCCGACGTGGTCGGCATCGACGCGCTGGTGCTGAGCGGAGACGGCCGCCCAATGCCGCTCGGCGGCCTTCCCCGGGGCCGGTTCAGCGAGCGGCCCGACCTGCCGGATCACCCGCCTACGCACGACGACAGCGGCCACGGCGACCCGTACATCAACCGGATGTACCTGCTCCTCGACGGCCCGGGCTCGGCCCCGTGGTCGCCCGACCCCAACGCTGATCTCGACCAGCCCCCACCGGGTAGCGGTCCTGCCCGCGTCGTTTCCTCGGCCAACAGCCTGGACGGTGTCTTCGCGGCCGGGGTGACTCCCGTCGAGTTCGCGACGGCGGTCGACGCACCCACCCTTCGCCGACTGGTGCCGGACCTTGACGAAGCATCGGCACGGGATCTCGTGCGACTGTTCGACGACGACCGGGTCCGGGACATGCTCGACAGCGCCCGGCGAGAGCCACCCCCCAACGAGCCGGACCTGGCCGAGCGCCTGGTTCGGCAGTTGGTGCAGCACCCGGACCTGGCGCGCATCATCCAGTCCACGCCTGAACTCGCGAAGTCGCTGACGGCCCGCCCGCTGACCCTGTATCACCTGGCCAGTCATCAACAGGCCATCGATGTCCTCGCCGAGGTGTTGGACGACATCGCCCAACAGGAGGCAGCAGGGCCCGGGGTGTTGGCACAAGCGACGGAGACCGGTCGAGATGTGGACCGACCACAGCCAACGCCACTCACGGACGACCAGCGGCGGGCCAGCGCGAGTATTCGGATTCCGGATGATCCACCGACCCAACCGGGATTCGAGAAGCGTCGTCAGTCTGACCCTTCGTATCGGCAGCACTACCTCGACGATCTCTACGCAGCGGCGGCTGTTGCCCAGGCGGAGCTGAATCAGTTTGCCATATCCCTGGCCCATGTCGGTGATCACCGGGTCGGTGAGCCCGGCTGGCGTCCTCAGCCCAAGGATCGTCGTCGAGCCGAGGACAAGGTGACCAAACACCAGGGCGACGCTTCCAAGTTGCTCGACCTGGCAGCCGCGAAGGTCGAGTTCCGCAACCTCGACGACCTCTACGCGGCACTCGAGCGGATACGCGACCACCCTGACGTCGTGATCGTGAGTTGCCAGGACCGGTTCGTGTCTCCCGAGGACAGCGGTTACCGGGACGTGCAGCTCGTACTGCGGACACGGAACGGGCACCTCGCGGAGTTTCGTCTGCACCTGGCCGCGCTCGACGAGATCGCGGTCTGGGAACATGCGCTGTATGAGGTGCGCCGCGATGTCGACGCCTTGGCCCGAATCGAGGGCCGAGCGTTGACGAGACGCGAGGGAGCGATCGCAGATGGCATCCTCCGCCGCGAACAACAGCTGTTTTGGCAGGCGCTGCAGTCGACTTACGAGGGGAACGCTTGATGGCCCAAATGCCAGGTCTGGTGCTCCCGTCCTACTACCTGTACTACCAGTCCCCGGTAAAAATTGTGGAGACGCCCGACGGCGGAGCCAGGGTTTGGCGTGTTTCGATCGATACCGGCGCTTGGCAGGAGAAGAACGACCTATTCAGCGAGATCGTCTTCGACATCGGCGGCGACGTATTCCGGCGCACTCCTGAGGACTTCGTGCAGGAGGTAGAGCGGTTCCGGGCTCACTATCTCGAGGGCGAAGGTCCGATCTTCGCGCTGTACGAGACGGTGCAGGCGGTCAGGGACGTGGCGAAGGCCGAAGATCGTCACCTGACGCCGAAGGAACAGGCGCTCATTCGTGGGATCCGGCAGCGCACGTTCGTCATGTTCGAGGAGCAGCTCCGCGCGGCGGGCGATCCTGGCGCGGACCCCGATATAGCGAGAGCGGCGTAGGCATGCTTCGCCGATGGGCAGACGGAAGGGGTGGCCGCTGATGGCCGAAGGACTGGATGCTCGGTTGGTACGGGCGCAGGTGCGGTACGAGCAGGCGGTCTTCGGTGGCGACGCGAAGTCGTTGGACGAGGCGGAGCGGGATCTCACCGCGTTGGACGCTGATGTGGCGTTGGCCCGGGGGCGGCTTCTGCACGCCCGTTTCCTGGATACCGGGTTGGAGGACGCGGAGGAGTTGCCGCTCTTCGAGCGGGCGGCCAGGCTGTACCGGGAGCTGGGTGACGCCCGTGGTGAGGGCGAGTCGCTTTTCTGGGTGGGCACGGTCCATCAGGTGATTCGGCAGGACCAGCCGGCCGCTGACCCGGCCTTCGCTCGGGCGCGCGAGTTGGCTACGGCGGCGGGGGATGAGCTGACGCTGTCGTACGTGCTGCGGCACCTCTGTTTCGGCGAGCAGGCCGCCGGTCGTGTCGACCGGGCGCGGGAGTTGCTGACGGAGTCGACCCGGTTGCGTCGGAAGTTGTCCTTCACCGCGGGAGTCGCGGCGAATCTGATCGGTCTGGCGGATCTGGCCGCCAGCGACGGTGATCGGGATGCTGCCCGTGGGTTGCTGGACGAGGCGGCCGGGCTCGCGGCCGACAGTGGCGCCCATGGGGTTGGCCGGTGGGTCGAGGAGGCCCGCGACGAGTTGGGGCTTGCCTGACCGCGGGTCGCCGTGTCGTGAACGGCGATCGGCGGGGCCCTGGCGGAGCCGGAATAAGATCGATGCATGGCGAGATCCGGTACGCAGAGCATCAGGTCCACTGTCTGGGCCTGGCCGGTTGGCATCCTGATCGGCCTGGCGATCGGCATTCCCGTGTTCGGTGCGAAGGGTGGCGTCGCCTTCGGTGTCGCCCTCGGCATTGCCTTCGCGCTCGGCCTGGGCGCGGTCAGGAACCGGGCCGACGGTGACTCGGCCCGGGGTGGCCCGGTCGGCAGGGCCGCCGGGGATGGCGCCGACGCCTCTGGCCGAGGGTGATCGACTCCGGTTCCTTGATGTCGGGGCATCCGGACGCGTGGGACAGCCCGACTTCCGTGAACCCGACTGGATCATCGCGGACGCCGGGCACGGCGGGCACGGGGACCGCGGGGCCGGGCAGTGTTGCCGAGGCGGTGGCCGTACAGGAGGAGTTGGGGCCGCTGGTGGACCTGGTCGGGCCGGGGCCCAGCGCGCCCGCGACGGTGGCCGGCCTCGACGTCGCGTACGCCGAGGGTGGTGACCTGTTGGCGGCGGCCGTGACGGTCCTGGATGCCCGGACCCTGGCGGTGGTCGACTCGGCGGTCGGTGTGGGGCGACCCGCGTTCGACTATGTGCCGGGGTTGTTCGCCTTCCGTGAGTTGCCCGCGTTGCTCGGTGCGCTCGAGCGGCTGACCACCATTCCGGACCTGCTGGTCTGCGACGGGCACGGGCTGGCCCATCCGCGCCGGTTCGGGCTCGCGTGCCACCTCGGGGTGGTCACCGGGTTGCCCGCGATCGGGGTGGGGAAGACGCCACTGGTCGGAACGTGGGATCCGCCGTCCGCCGAGCGGGGCTCCTGGTCGCCGTTGCGCGACGGTGGTGATGTCGTCGGTCGGGTGCTGCGGACCCGGGACGGGGTGAAGCCGGTCTTCGTCAGCGTCGGCCATCGGATGAGCCTGGAGAACGCGACCGCGCAGGTGCTCGCGTTGACGCCGCGCTACCGCCTGCCGGAGACCACCCGCACCGCGGACCGACTCTGCCGCGACGCCCTCGCCGAAGCCGAGCAGCCCGGCTGACTGACGGAGCAAGGCCGACTGGCGGAGCAAGGCCGAATGACGGAGCAAGGCCGAATGACGGAGCAAGGCCGACTGACGGAGCAAGGCCGACTGGCGGAGCAAGGCCGAATGACGGAGCAAGGCCGAATGACGGAGCAAGGCCGACTGACGGAGCAAGGCTGGCGGAGCAAGGCCGACTGGCGGAGCAAGGCTGACGGGGCAAGGCTGACGGGGCAAGGCTGACGGGGCAAGGCTGACTGGCGCAGCGGGACGGCTGATCGGCTGGTCAGTCGGGCAAACAGCAGGTCGGCGGGTCGGCCGGTAAACCGTAACGCCGCGCACATCCGGGCCGCTCTATGACCGATGGGTTAGGTGGGCCGGTAGTAGCCTGACCCGCGGACCCCACCTGGGGAGAACGGCGAGGTGATCATGACAGTGCGTCGACGCGTGGCACGGCTCGCGGCGGTCTGCGGTCTGGCGGGCGGCCTGGTGATGCTCGGTGCGTCGCCGGCGCTGGCCGACGAGGACTCGGTCCGGGTCGGCGCCGCCAGCAGCTTCGCCGCCGGCGGTTCCGCGCAGGGGGTGAACGTCGCCGTGCGCAAGCGCACCGACGGGTGCGTCCTGCTGCGTACCGCGCTGAGCTTCCGCCTGGAGGGTCTCCAGCCGAACCAGGTGGCGGTCGAGGTCAACGCGGGCGGGCGCTGGTTCCCGGTGGCCGTCACCGGCGGCGCCGGCAGCGTGTCGACCGCGCAGACGTCCCCCCTGAAGCCGACGTTGTGCAAGGGCAAGGGCATCACGGTGCGCTACCGGGTGGGGTTCGCGGCAGGTGCGCCCGGCGGTCGTCTCGTGGTCACCGGTGCCGGCATCAGCGCCGCCGGCCAGACGCTGGGTCACGCCACTGACGTGGCGCGGCTGACCGGAGCACGGGTCACACCGTCGCCGTCGCCGTCGAAGAAGCCGACGCCCACCCCGAGCCCGACCGAGGTCGCGGCCGTCGACGACGCGGTGAACCCGGCGGCGCTGGGCGGAGTGTCCGGCGCGCCGAACACCACGGCGACCGCCGCCGAATCGTCCGGAGGGGGATCGCCGGTGATGTACTTCGGCGTTGTGCTGGTAGCGGTCGGACTGCTGCTCATCGTGCTGCTCGTTCGTCGCTCGCGGCAGGACCGGAAGCCGTCCGACGACGGGCCCGGGACCCTGCCGGGCAACCCCGGCGGCACCACCTACCGCGCCGGGAGTGGGTTGCCGGCCGCGCCCGGTCGCCCCGGCCAGGTGTACGGCCAGCAGCCGCCGTCCGTTGGTTGGGGTGGTGCGGTGCCGTCCCCGCGTCCCGCCACCGGCGGGGTCTACGGTGCCCGGTCGGACACCCCGGCTCCGGCACCGGAGGCGGCGCAGCCGATGCCGGGTCGGCCCGACGGTCGGCCGGGTGACCCGCCGACCGACGGGGGCGGGCACACCGTGTTCATTCCCCGGCTCCCCGGCTGAGCGGAGTACGGCCGGGCCCCTCCGTTAGGCTCAGGATCGGTGTCAACCTGCGGCCAAGGAGTGGAACACGTGTCTGATCTGTCCCAGATCGTGAAGGCGTACGACGTCCGCGGGACGGTGCCGGACCAGTGGGACGAACGGGTCGCCGAGGCACTGGGAGCCGCCTTCACCCATCTGCTCAACTCCACCGACGAGCCGGGCGACGCGGTCGTCGTCGGGTACGACATGCGGGCCACCTCGCCCGGCCTGGCCGCCGCCTTCGCCGCTGGCGTACGCGCCGAGGGGCGCTCGGTGATCGAGATCGGCCTCGCCTCCACCGACCTGCTCTACTACGCGTCCGGCTCGCTCGACCTGCCCGGCGCGATGTTCACCGCCAGCCACAACCCCGCGCAGTACAACGGCATCAAGATGTGCCGCTCCGGCGCCCGCCCGATCGGGCAGGAGAGCGGTCTGGCCGAGATCCGGGAGCGGGCCCAGGCTCTCCTGGACTCGGGCGACGCCCGTCCCGCCGGTGCGCCGACCCGGCCCGCCGAGCGGCGCGACCTGCTCCCCGACTACGCCGGCTACCTGCGCAAGCTGGTCGACCTCTCCGGCATCCGCCCGTTGAAGGTGGTCGTCGACGCCGGCAACGGCATGGGCGGCTTCACCGTTCCGACCGTGCTGGGCGACGCGGCCCTGTCGCCGCTGCCGCTGGAGATCGTGCCGCTCTACTTCGAGTTGGACGGCAGCTTCCCCAACCACGAGGCCAACCCACTGGACCCGGCGAACCTGGTCGACCTCCAGCGCGCGGTGGTCGAGCACGGGGCCGACATCGGGTTGGCCTTCGACGGTGACGCCGACCGGTGCTTCGTGGTGGACGAGCGGGGCGAGCCGGTCTCACCGTCGGCGATCACCGCCCTCGTGGCAGCCCGTGAGCTGGCCAAGCACCCGGGTTCCACGGTGATCCACGGCCTGATCACCTCCAGCGCCGTCGCGGAGATCATCCGCGAGCACGGTGGGCAACCGGTCGTCGCCCGGGTCGGGCACTCCTTCATCAAGGCGGAGATGGCCCGCACCAACGCCGTCTTCGGCGGCGAGCACTCCGCGCACTACTACTTCCGGGACTTCTGGTTCGCCGACACCGGGATGCTCGCGGCGATGCACACGTTGGCCGCGCTGGGCGAGCAGTCGCTGCCGCTGTCCGTGTTGGCCGGTGAGTACGAGCGCTACATCGCCTCCGGTGAGATCAACTCGACGGTCGCCGACCAGGCGGCCGCGGTGGCCGAGGTGCGCGCCGCGTACCCCGACGCGGTGGCCGACGAGATGGACGGGCTCACCCTGCGTTTCCCCGACGGCGCCTGGTTCAACCTGCGCGCCTCCAACACGGAGCCGCTGCTGCGGCTCAACGTCGAGGCGCCCACCCGGGATCGGATGGTCTCGCTCCGGGACGACGTGCTCGACCGCGTTCGCCGATAAGATCGCCTGCGCCGGTCGGCACCGCCGTCGGTCAAGCCGCACACGTGGAAGGAGCCGTGCCATGGCCCTGGATCCGCAGTTGCTCGAGATCCTTGCCTGTCCGGACACGCACCACGCCCCGCTCACCTACGACGCCGAGGCGCAGACGTTGACCTGCACGGAGTGCGGCCGGATCTTCGAGGTCCGCGACGACGTGCCGGTGCTGCTGCTCGACGAGGCGCGCGGCGGCCCCGGGCAGTCCTCATGATCGACGGTACGGCCGGGGTCAGCGGACGTCGGGACGCCGACGAGGCCCTGCTCGACAACCCGCAGGCGTTGGCCGAGGCCGACCCGGGCGGCATGCTCCGGCACACGGCGTCGGCCGGTGCGCAGGTTCGGGAGAGCGCCGCGCTGGCGGCCGAGGCGAACCTGGCCGTGCTCGCCGACGACGGGCGGCCCCGAGCCGTCGTGATCGCCGGCATCGGCACCGCGGGGCGTACCGGTGACGTGCTGGCCACGGTCGCCGGGCCGCGCTGCCCGGTCCCGATCATCGGGCACCGCAGTGCTGGCGTACCCGGTTGGGTGGGCGCGGCCGACGTGGTGATCGCGGTGAGCGCGTCCGGACGTAGCCCGGAGGCGCTCGGCGCCGCCGAGGCGGCCCACCGGCGTGGTGCCCGACTCGTCGCCGTGGGTGCCCCGGACTCGCAGTTGCAGTCGATCGCCGAGCAGGCCCGGGCGCCGTTCATCCCGGTGCCCCGGCGTGCCCCGGCCCGGGCCAGCCTCTGGGCGCTCACCGTGCCGGTCCTGCTCGCCGCCCGTTCCCTCGGGCTGGTGAAGGTCAACGAGGCGGACCTGGCGGAGACCGCAGCCCGGCTGGACGCGGACGCCGACCGCTGCCGCTCCGCCGCGGAGTCCTTCGTCAACCCGGCCAAGTCACTGGCACTGGGTCTGGCCGGCTCGATCCCGATCGTCTGGGGCTCGTCCCCGCTGGCCACGGTGGCGGCCCGCCGGTTCGGCGACACGCTGTCGGCCAACGCCCGCTACCCGGTGGTCACCGGAGCGCTGGGTGAGGCCGGGCGGGGTCGCGTCGGGCTGCTCGACGGGGTCTTCGGCGGCCTGGCCGAGGGGGAGCGGGACATCTTCGCCGACCCGGCCGAGGACGACGGCGAGGGCACTCGGCTGCGGCTGGTGCTGCTGCGCGACGGCGGGCTCAACGCCGAGGACGACACCGACGAGCCGCTCGCCGTCGAGGAGCGCCGCGCGGACGCGGTGCAGACCCTCGCGGAGCGTCGTGGCGTGCGGTGTGACGTGGTGACCGCCGAGGGCGGCTCCGCCCTGGAGCGGCTGGCGTCGCTGATCGCCGTTCCGGATTTCGCCTCGATCTACCTTGCTCTGGCCCATGGGCTGGACCCGATGGCCGTTCCGGCCATCACCGAGATGAAGGAGCTGTCGAACCAGTGAACGAACGCAATGGACGGCGTGTCATGCGCGGACCGGGCGGCTTCGTGCGGCGAAGCGGAGCGGTGGCATGAGCGCCAACGGTGGGACGAAGGCGATTGTCGCCGCTCTGCTGGCCAACGTCGGCATCGCCATCACCAAGTTCGTCGCGTTCCTGCTGACCAGCTCGTCGTCGATGTTGGCCGAGTCGGTCCACTCGGTCGCCGACTCCGGCAACCAGGCGCTGTTGCTGCTCGGCGGCAAGCGGGCCAAGCGGGCGGCCACCCCGGAGCACCCGTTCGGGTACGGCCGGGAGCGCTACATCTACGCGTTCATCGTGTCCATCGTGCTGTTCAGCATCGGTGGCCTGTTCGCCCTGTACGAGGCGTACCACAAGTGGGCCGATCCGCACGGGATCACCGAGTGGCACTGGGTGCCGGTGGTCGTGCTGGTGTCGGCGATCATCATGGAGTCGTTCTCCTTCCGGACCGCCATCAAGGAGTCCAACCACGTCCGGGGCAACCAGTCCTGGGTGCGCTTCATCCGCCGCGCCAAGGCGCCGGAGCTGCCGGTGGTGCTCCTGGAGGACTTCGGCGCGCTTGTCGGTCTGGTGTTCGCCCTGTTCGGCGTCAGCATGACGCTTATCACCGGTGACGGCGAGTGGGACGCCGCCGGCACCGCGATGATCGGCATCCTGCTGGTCGTCATCGCCGTCGTGCTGGCGATCGAGACGAAGAGCCTGCTGCTCGGTGAGGGCGCCGAGGCGTCCGACGTGGCCACCATCGAACGGGCCGTCACCGACGGCCCCGAGGTGGAGCGGATCATCCACATGAAGACGCTCTACCTGGGCCCGGAAGAGCTGATGGTGGCCGCCAAGATCGCCGTTCCGGAGTGGGAGACCGCCCACGACCTGGCGCGCGGTATCAATGCCGTGGAGGCGCGGATCCGCGCCGCGGTGCCGATCGCCCGGGTGATCTACCTGGAGCCGGACGTCTACAGCGCCGCCGCCGCCGAGGCCGGCACCGGTGCCGCCGCCGACACCGCCGTGCCGCAGCCGCAGGACGCGTCGGGCGAGGCGGCCGGGCGGCCCGGGGGCTGACGGGTGGAGCCACTGTACGGGCCGATCCGGGACTACGCCTGGGGCTCGCGCTCGGCCATCGCCCTCCTTCAGGGGCGGTCGGTGCCGAGCGCGGGTCCGGAGGCGGAGCTGTGGTTGGGGGCCCACCCGGGCGCCCCGGCCCACGTGGACCGCGCCGGTCTGCGGGTGAGTCTCTGTGATCTGGTGCGGGACGAACCCGGGCAGTGGCTCGGCCAGCGGGTGTCCGAGCGGTTCGGTAGCCGGCTGCCGTTCCTGCTCAAGGTGCTCGCGGCCGACTCTCCGCTGAGCCTGCAGGCCCACCCGGACGCCGAGCAGGCGCAGGCCGGCTACGCGGCGGAGGCGGGGCGCCCGGAGGGGCAGCGCAACTACTCCGACCCGCACCACAAGCCGGAGTTGCTGGTCGCGCTCACCCCGTTCGAGGCGCTGTGCGGGTTCCGGGATCCGGCCGAGTCGGCCGAGGCGCTCGCCGCGTTCGGCGTACCGGCGTTGGCGCCGGTCGTCGCCGCGTTGCGGACCGGGCCGGCGGGGCTCCGGACGGCGGTGCGGACGCTGCTCGGCTGGCCGGTCGCCACGCGTCACGACCTGCTGGCTGCCGTGCTGGCGGCGCCGGCCGACGGCCCGGACGCGGAGCTGACCCGCCGACTGGCCGAGGCGTACCCGGGGGATCCCGGTGCGCTTGTCGCGCTGCTGTTGCACCACGTGCGGCTGGTGGCGGGGGAGGCGGTCTGGATGCCCGCCGGCAACCTGCACGCCTACCTGAGCGGCTGCGGAGTGGAGATCATGGCGGCCAGCGACAACGTGCTACGCGGCGGCCTGACCCCGAAGCGGGTGGACGTCGACGAGTTGTTGAAGGTGCTGCGCTTCGAGGTGCTCGACGATCCGGTGCGGGCCCCGGAGCCGGTCGGCCCGGGTGTGGACTGGTGGCCCGTGCCGGTGGACGATTTCGCGCTGCACCGGGTGCGGGTCGACGCGGCGGTGCCCTCGGTGACGCTGCCGCTGCCCGGCCCCCGGGTGGTGCTCTGCGCTGGCGGGTCGATCACCGTGGACGACGGCGCCGGAGCGTTGACGCTGGCCTCCGGCGAGGCGGCGATCGGTACGTCGTCCGGCGCGGCTCTGCGCATCGACGGCGCCGGGGTGGCGTTCGTGGCGACGTCCGGGCTGCGCTGAGCTCTCCGCGCGAACGACACAAGTCCGACTTTCCCGGAATAGCTTGACGCTGCCCTGCCTGAGTGTGACTCTATGAGTACGCAGCGTTATCGCGACGACGGTCCGAGAACGTGCGGGGGAACCAAACCGGGGGGATGCACGGGGCGGGCGGGACGTGGGCGGGAAGGTCCGTCCATCACCGACCGCCCCGTGCGCTGTCCGCGGACCGTGCCTGATGCCCGTCGCCGACGCGCGTAAGGTGGAGGGTCGGCGCAGACATCGTTCGACAGGAGCTTTCATGACCAGCACCCTCCCGGCGTCCGCTAGCGGCACGCCGTCCGAGGCCCGGCCGAGCACGCTCGCCGACGGCGACTTCAAGGTGGCGGATCTGTCGCTCGCCGAGTTCGGGCGTAAAGAGATCCAGCTCGCCGAGCACGAGATGCCCGGCCTGATGGCGATCCGTCGCGAGTTCGCCGAGGCGCAGCCGCTCGCCGGCGCGCGGATCACCGGCTCGCTGCACATGACCATCCAGACCGCCGTCCTGATCGAGACGCTGGTCGCGCTCGGCGCGCAGGTGCGCTGGGCGTCGTGCAACATCTTCTCCACCCAGGACCACGCCGCCGCGGCGATCGTCGTCGGCCCGGACGGCACCCCCGAGGCCCCCGCCGGCGTCCCGGTGTACGCCTGGAAGGGCGAGACCCTTCCGGAGTACTGGTGGTGCACCGAGCAGGTGCTCGCCTGGCCGGACGGGCAGGGCCCCAACATGATCCTCGACGACGGCGGCGACGCCACCCTGCTCGTACACAAGGGTGCCGAGTTCGAGCGGGCCGGGGCGGTCCCGCCGGTCGAGTCCGCCGACTCCGAGGAGTACGCGGTCATCCTCGAGCTGCTGCACCGCTCGCTCGGCGAGGACGGCCAGCGCTGGACCCGGATCTCCGCCGGCATCAAGGGCGTGACCGAGGAGACCACCACCGGCGTGCACCGGCTCTACGAGATGCACCGGGCGGGCACCCTGCTCTTCCCGGCCATCAACGTCAACGACTCGGTGACCAAGAGCAAGTTCGACAACAAGTACGGCTGCCGGCACTCGCTCATCGACGGCATCAACCGCGCCACCGACGTGCTGATCGGCGGCAAGATGGCGGTCGTCATGGGCTACGGCGACGTGGGCAAGGGTTGCGCCGAGTCGCTGCGCGGCCAGGGCGCCCGGGTCGTGGTGACCGAGGTGGACCCGATCTGCGCGTTGCAGGCCGCGATGGACGGCTACCAGGTCGCCACCCTGGACGACGTGGTCGAGCAGGCCGACATCTTCATCACCGCCACCGGTTGCTTCGACGTCATCACCAACGAGCACATGGCCCGGATGAAGCACCAGGCCATCGTGGGCAACATCGGCCACTTCGACAACGAGATCGACATGGCCGGGCTGGCCAAGCGCTCCGACGTCGAGCGGATCAACATCAAGCCGCAGGTCGACCTGTGGCGCTTCGCCGACGGGCACGCGATCATCGTGCTCTCCGAGGGCCGCCTGCTGAACCTCGGCAACGCGACCGGGCACCCGAGCTTCGTGATGTCGAACTCGTTCGCCAACCAGACGATCGCCCAGATCGAGCTCTTCACCAAGACCGAGGAGTACCCGATCGGCGTCTACGTGCTGCCCAAGCACCTGGACGAGAAGGTGGCCCGGCTGCACCTCGGCGCGCTCGGCGCCAAGCTGAGCACGCTGACCAAGGAGCAGGCCGCCTACCTCGGCGTCTCCACGGAGGGTCCGTTCAAGCCGGATCACTACCGCTACTGATCGACATCTCCGGACCGGGTCGGCTGTTCGCAGCCGGCCCGGTTCGTCGTCTCCGCCGCCGGCTCGGCGGGCTCAGCGTCCTCCGCCGGCCCGGCTCGGCGGGCTCAGCGTCCTGCGCCGGCCCGGCCCGGCTCGGCGGGGTCAGCGTCTCCGCCGGCGGGTCAGCCCGAGCGGGGGTCGCGCCGGGTGGGCCGGAACCACGTCCAGAGGCACCAGACCAGCCAGCCGACCGACACGACGGTGGCCAGCGCCCGCAGGCGTAGCGCGCTGAGCAGCAGTACCACGGCCAGCACCGTCAACCACGGCAGGAATCCCCTCACGGCGGGGATCCTTCCACAGCCGACCGGCGGCCGGGCGGTCGACGGTTCTCGACACGGGCTTAGTGAGCTTGTCGTGAACGACTTGACGAGGGCCCTGAGCAGGGAGGAAGGTATGCCTGCCCTAAGTCAGCCAAGGCGTGCCTAACCTACTCGGAGCCCGGATGTTCGCCACCTATCTGATCGGCCTGCGGGAAGGGCTGGAAGCCACCCTGGTTGTCAGCATCCTGGTCGCCTTCCTGGTGAAGTCGCAGCGCCGGGACCGGTTGCCGCAGGTCTGGGCGGGCGTCGGCCTGGCCGTGGCGCTCTCGGTGCTCTTCGGCTGGCTGATCGAGTACACGTCGACCTCGCTGCTGTCCCGTTCCGAGGACCGGGAGTTGTTCGAAGCGATCACCTCGGTCGCCGCCGTGGTCTTCGTGACCTGGATGATCTTCTGGATGCGTCGGGCCGCCCGGACCATCGCCGGCGAGTTGCGGGGCAAGCTCACCGAGGCGCTGGCCGTCGGGTCCCTCGCCGTCGCCGGAATGGCCTTCCTCGCGGTGATCCGCGAGGGCCTGGAGACCGCGCTGATCTTCTACTCGGCCGCCCAGGGCGCGGCCGGCGACAGTGGCCCGCTGCTCGCGTTGATCGGCGGCATCGTCACCGCCGTGGTCCTCGGCGTGCTGCTCTACGCCAGCGCCCTGCGAATCAACCTCAGCAAGTTCTTCACCTGGACCGGCGCGCTGCTGATCCTGGTCGCCGCCGGCATCCTCAAGTACGGCGTGCACGACTTCCAGGAGGCCGGCGTCCTGCCCGGCCTGAACGACCTGGCCTTCGACATCACAGGCGTGCTCGACCCGACCACCTGGTACGCGGCCCTGCTCGCCGGCATGTTCAACGTGACTCCCGCACCCACCGTGCTGGAGACGATCGCCTGGGTCGCGTACGCCGTACCGGTGCTCCTGCTCTTCCTGCGACCGGCCCGGCGTAAGCCGGTGCCCACCGCGACCACCACCACCGTCACCGAGCGCGGGGCCGACACCGGCGCCGAGGCCGAGGCCGAGGCGGCGTCCACGTCGCAGCGGGCCTGACCCACGAGGAGAGACAGCTCAGATGCGTACCACCCAGTTCTTCGCGCTGGCCGCCGCCGGCGTCCTGGCGACGGCCGGTCTGGCCGCCTGCTCCGACTCCGACAAGGGTGACCCGGCGGCGTCCGGCGGACCGATCGTGGTCAAGGCGAGCGACACCGCCTGTGAGGTCGGCTCGACCGACCTGGGTGCCGGCACCGCCACCTTCAAGATCACCAACTCGGGCGCGAAGGTGACCGAGTTCTACGTGTACGCCGACGGCGACCGGGTGATGGGCGAGGTGGAGAACATCGCCCCCGGGCTGAGCCGCGAGCTGCACGTCGAGTTGCCGGCCGGCACGTACCAGACGGCCTGCAAGCCGGGGATGAGTGGCAAGGGCATCCGGGGCGCGCTCAAGGTCAGCGGGTCGGCGCAACCGCTCACCGCCGACGCCGCGCTGGGCGACGCCACCGAGAACTACCAGCGCTACGTCAAGAGCCAGACCGCCGCGCTGTTGGACAAGACCGAGGAGTTCGTCGGCGCGGTCAAGGCCGGCGATGTCGCGAAGTCCAAGGCGCTCTACCCGGTCGCCCGCACCTACTGGGAGCGGATCGAGCCGGTCGCCGAGATCTTCGGCGACCTCGACCCCAAGATCGACGGCCGTGAGGAGGTCATCGAGGAGGGGATGGAGTTCACCGGCTTCCACCGGATCGAGAAGGACCTCTGGCAGTCCGGCGACATCAGCAAGGACGGCCCGATCGCGGACCGGCTGCTGGTCGACGTCAAGGAGATCGTGGCCAAGGCGAACGCCGAGAAGCTCTCCCCGCTCCAGCTCGCCAACGGTGCCAAGGAACTGCTCGACGAGGTCGCCAGCGGCAAGATCACCGGCGAGGAGGACCGCTACTCGCACACCGACCTGTGGGACTTCGCCGCCAACCTCGAAGGTTCCAAGGCCGCCGTGTCCGCCCTGCGCCCCGCGCTGCAGCAGCGCTCGCCGGAGCTGGTCACGCAGCTGGACACCGAGTTCGCCAACGTCGAAGGGCTGCTCGGCAAGCACCGCGACGGCGACGGGTGGAAGCTGCACACCGCGCTGAGCAAGGCCGAGCTCAAGGAGCTCTCCGACGGGATCAACGCGCTCGCCGAGCCGATCAGCAAGGTCGCCGCGGCCGTCGCCAAGTGACCGGACGTCAGGGGGAGTGATGAGCGGGAGCAGGTTGACCCGCCGGCGGGCGATCACGCTCGCCGGCGCGGGGGTGGCCGGCGTCGCGGGAGTGGCGGTCGGCGCGGGGGCGCTGGTCAACGGCTCCCGCGGCCCGGCCGCGGCGAGCGACCACCCGGCCGGGGCGGTGCCGTTCCACGGTGAGCACCAGGCCGGCATCGTCACCCCGGCACAGGACCGGCTGCACTTCGTGGCCTTCGACGTGATCACCAAGGACCGGGCCCGCCTGGTCGAACTGCTCGAGGAGTGGACGGCTGCCGCCGCCCGGATGACCGCGGGGCGCGACGCCGGGGTGCTGGGTGCGGTCGGCGGAATGCCGGAGGCCCCGCCGGACGACACCGGCGAAGCGCTCGGTCTGCCTCCCTCGCAGCTCACCCTCACCATCGGCTTCGGGCCGACGCTGTTCCGCGACGCCGACGGGCGGGACCGCTTCGGCCTCGCCGACCGGCGGCCGGCCGCCCTTGCCGAGCTGCCGAAGTTCCCCGGCGACGCGTTGCAGCCGCAGCTCTCCGGCGGCGACCTCTGCGTCCAGGCCTGCTCCAACGACCCGCAGGTGGCGGTGCACGCGATCCGCAACCTGGCCCGGCTCGGCATGGGCGTGGTGAGCGTCCGCTGGTCGCAGCTCGGCTTCGGCCGCACCTCGTCGACCTCGCGGGACCAGGCCACCGCACGCAACCTCTTCGGGTTCAAGGACGGCACGGCCAACCTCAAGGCCGAGGACACCGACCTGCTGCGCGACCAGTTGTGGGTGCAGCCGGGCGACGGGCCGGACTGGATGGCCGGAGGCTCGTACCTGGTCACCCGCAAGATCCGGATGCTCGTGGAGACCTGGGACCGGACCTCCCTCGCTGAGCAGGAGGAGATCGTGGGTCGGGCCAAGGGCAGCGGCGCGCCGCTCGGTCGCGGCGACGAGTTCGACGAGCCCGACTTCGCCGCGCGTGGTGCGGACGGGAAGCCGGTGATCGCCGAGCACGCCCATGTCGCGCTGGCCCACCCGAGCCGGAACAGCGGGGCCCAACTGCTGCGCCGGGGCTACAACTTCGTCGACGGCTCGGACGGCCTCGGCCGACTCGACGCGGGCCTCTTCTTCATCGCCTACCAGCGCGACCCACGCCGCCAGTTCGTGCCGATCCAGACCCAGTTGGCACGGCACGACGTGATGAACGAGTACCTGCGACACGTCTCCAGCGGGGTGTTCGCCTGCCCGCCCGGGGTACGCGACGGCGGCGACCACTGGGGGCGTGGGCTGTTCGGCTGACCGTCGTCCGGTTGGCGACAGCCGGATCGGCCCAGCCTGCGGTGGCGCCGGGCGGCGCCGAAGGGGGATCATGGTGGCAGCCTGGCCCACGGTCCGTCCGTGCGCCGGGCACCGCAGCACGTGGCGCCGCCGCCGCGGACCGCGGTCACCCGGTTTGACGGCGGCGCGAAGCGTTACCGGCGGACGCCGGTCCCACCGAACCGAATGAGGATGCAATATTAATCCCATGAGAGCCCGCGTACTGGTGGTCGACGATGACCCCGCGCTCGCCGAGATGCTCGGCATCGTGCTGCGCAGTGAGGGTTTCCAGCCCTCGTTTGTGGCGGACGGCGAGCGGGCGTTGGCCGCTTTTCGCGACAGCCGTCCCGATATCGTGCTGCTTGACCTGATGCTTCCCGGTATGAGCGGTATTGACGTCGCCCGGTCGATCCGGGCGGAGTCCGGCGTGCCCATCGTCATGCTGACCGCCAAGAGCGACACCGTGGACGTCGTGCTCGGCCTGGAGTCCGGTGCCGACGACTACGTGGTCAAGCCGTTCAAGCCCAAGGAGCTGGTGGCCCGGATGCGGGCCCGACTGCGCCGGGGTGAGGACGTGGCCCCCGAGATGCTCACCATCGGGCCGCCCGACAACCAGATCACCATCGACGTGCCGGCGCACACCGTGAGCCGCAACGACGAGGAGGTGAAGCTGACTCCGCTGGAGTTCGACCTGCTGGTCGCGCTCGCCCGCAAGCCACGTCAGGTCTTCACCCGTGAGGTGCTGCTCGAGCAGGTCTGGGGCTATCGGCACGCGGCCGACACCCGTCTGGTCAACGTGCACGTCCAGCGGTTGCGGGCCAAGATCGAGCCCGATCCGGAGCGACCGGAAATCATCCTCACCGTGCGGGGCGTGGGCTACAAGGCGGGGACCGGATAGCCTGGTCGCACTGTGTCGACCTCCCCGCCCCCACCCTCCCCGAGTACGGCTGCCCGCCGGCCCAGCGCCGGCGGGGAGCTCTGGCGTGCGGTGAGCGGTCGGGTCGCCCGGGTGGTGGGTCGGGCGCACCAGACCTGGCGCCGCTCGCTCCAGGTCCGGGTCGTGACCATCACACTGGTCGCGTCGAGCCTGTTGGTGGGCGGGTTCGCGTTCCTGATCGCTGACAAGATCACCACCATCCTGCTCGACAGCGCTCGCAGCGACGTCCGGCAGCGGGTGACCAGCGGTGCCAGTTACGCGGCCAAGCAGGTCTCCTTCTACGGGCAGCCGCAGGAGGCACAGCTCCAGGAGACCATCGACGGCACGGTCAACTACCTGGCCGGCGGCGACCCCCAGCAGACCAGCGGGGTGGTGGTGGCGATCACCGCCGACGACTATCCCAACGACATCCAGACGCGCACCTCGCCGTCCGCGAACGTCCAGTCGCTGATCAGCCCCGAGCTGCGGGCCGCGATCGCCGACGGCAAGGTGGCCAGCCAGATCCGCACCGGGCGACTCACCGGCGAGACCACGAAATACCTGGTGTACGGCTCGCCGGTGCCCACCCGCTTCGGTCAGATCGAGCTCTACTACCTGGTGCCGCTGGGTCGGCAGGACGTCACCGCCGCCGACGCCCGAGCCACCGTGGTGGCCACCGGGGTCGCGCTGGTGATCCTGCTCGGGTTGCTCGCGGCGCTTGTCACCCGGCTGGTGGTCAACCCGGTCCGGGTCGCCGCACGGACCGCCCAGCGGCTCTCCGCGGGCCTGCTCGACCAGCGGATGGTGGTCAACGGCGAGGACGACCTGGCCCTGCTCGCCGCCTCGTTCAACCAGATGGCCACCAACCTGCAACGGCAGATCCTGCGCCTGGAGGAGATGTCCCGGTTGCAGCGACGCTTCACCTCGGACGTCTCCCACGAGCTGCGTACCCCGCTGACCACGGTCCGGATGGCCGCTGACCTGATCTTCGCCGAGCGCGACGAGTTCGACCCCGCGGTCGCGCGCAGCGCCGAGCTGCTCCAGGCCGAGCTGGATCGATTCGAGGAGCTGCTCACCGACCTGTTGGAGATCAGTCGGTTCGACGCGGGCTTCGCCATGCTGGATTCCGAGCCGACCGACCTGGTGCCGGTGGTGCACCGGGTGGTCGACCGGCTGGCTGGCCTGGCCGAGCGGGTGGGCGTACCGATCGAACTTGACCTGCCGGGCACGCCGGTGATCGCCGAGGTCGACCCGCGCCGGGTCGAGCGGGTGTTGCGCAACCTGGTCGGCAACGCCGTGGAGCACGGTGAGGCCCGCCCGGTGCTGATCACCCTCGGCATCGACGAGACCGCCGTGGCGATCACCGTCCGCGACCGCGGGGTGGGGCTGAAGGTGGGCGAGGAAAAGTTGGTGTTCAACCGGTTCTGGCGGGCGGACCCGTCCCGGGCCCGGCAGACCGGGGGCACCGGGCTGGGCCTGTCGATCAGCCTGGAGGACGCTCGGCTGCACGGCGGCTGGCTGGAGGCGTGGGGTGCTCCGGGGCAGGGCGCGCAGTTCCGGCTCACCCTGCCGGCCCGCGCCGGCGACCGGCTGACCACCTCGCCGCTGCGGCTGGTGCCGGCCGACGCCGCGCTGCCGTTCGGCGGCCCCCGCGATGGTGGCCCACTGGCCATCGGTCCCGGCACCGGCGGGGCACTGGCGATCGGCCCGGCTCCGGCCGGGGACGGGCAGCGGACGGAGGTGCACTCGTGAGACGGCCGACTCTGCTCGGGGCCCTCGGCGTGATGGTGCTGCTGGGCGCCGGCTGCGGCATCCCGGCCACGTCCGACGTGCGGGTGGACGGCAAGGGCGGTGCCGCGACCGAGGCCAGTGTGATCAGCCGGGGCAGCGAGCCGCCGACGCGGACAGCCAGCGGCAGCGTCAACGAGGCGTTCGTCCGCAACTTCCTGTCCGCCGCCGCCGGCGAGCCGGATCGGGCGTACGAGCGGGTCAAGGCGTTCATCGCCCCGGAGGACAAGATCCGCCTACAGGACAAGAAGGGCAGCGAGGTCGCGCTGAACGTGGTCCGGCTGCGCGAGGCGGTCTACACCCTCAACAGCGACTCGACCACCACCGTGAAGATCGCCGTGCAGCAGATCGGTGTGCTGCGGGCCAACGGCACCCTGGCCCCGCCGGTGGCGACCGAGACGGAGTACGAGTTCGGCCTGCGCAGCGCGTCGTTCAACGGCGGCGTCAACGACGACCGGGCCGGCCTGTACGTCATCAACCCGCCCAACGTGCTGCTGCTCAGCGACACCGCCCTTCGACAGTATTACCAGGACGAGACGATCTACTTCTGGAGTTCGGACCGCACCCGCCTGGTGCCCGACCAGCGCTACCGGCCGCAGACGGTGCCGGTCGAGCGGCGGGTCAACGAGGTGGTGAAATGGCTGGTCGGTGGCCCCTCCGACTGGCTGCGCCCCGGAGTCGTCGGGCTGCCGGACCGCACCGAGCTGATCAACAACGCCACCGGCGGAAACGGTCGGTGGGAGGTCAACCTGGACATGTCCGGTGACGACCAGAACGGCATCCAACAGCTGATCACGCAGATCGCCTGGTCGTTGGGGGACCTCACCGGTCAGCTGGAGTTGAAGATCCGCAACAACGCGCAACCCGTGGTGGACCTGAGCGAGCGACGGGACTCCCAGGCGCTCTACCCACAGGCCGCCAGCCCCCAGCGGTTCGGCGTGTACGACGGCACGATTCACCCACTCGACTTCGAAGGCGAACCCAGCGGCACGGTGCCGTTGACGCCCGAGGTCAACCGCAACGTCGTCTCGGCCAGCCTCGGGCTCGCCAAGGACCGGCGGGTCCTCGCCGCGATGGTGGTCACCGGCAGCAGCAAGAACCGGTACCGACTCGTAGTGGGCACGGGCGCCGACCCGGTCTCCGTGCTGAGCCGCAGCGGCACCGAGTACTCCTCGATGAGCCGGCCGGTCTGGCTGCGTACGGTCGACTCCCGTCCGGGCAGCGGCCTGGTGGTGGCCGACGGGCAGCTCTACCGGTTCGACGAGATGGCCCGGATGTATCCGGTGCCGCTCAACCTGCCCTCCACCGAGGCCACCGCGGTGGCCGCCGCGTTGGACGGCCAGCGGGTCGCGCTGATCGCCGGCGGCCGTCTCTACGTCGCCGCGGTCAACCTCGACAATGGCGGGGTCTCCATCGGCCCGCCCCGAGAGTTGGTCACCTCGCTGACCAACCCCACGGCGGTCGACTGGGGCAGGGAGGATCAGCTGGTGGTGGCGGGGTCGGTCGGCCAGCCGGCGATCTACGAGATCAGTGTCGACGGCGCCCTGGAGACGCCGCTGCGGACCGACCTCGGTGCCAAGGTCAACCACCTGGCCGCGTACCCGACCAACCCCAGCGTGCGGGTGCCCAGCGGGGCCTACATGTACGAGGCGAACGGGGTGGCCTACCGCAGCAGCCCGTTCGAACGGATCGAGCCCGGCCGGGTACGCGACATCGCCCCGGTGCCGGCCGGCGTGCGACCGAGCAACCCGTCCGCGCCGTTCTTCCTCTACTGATCAGGTGAGCGGGCTCTGGGCGGACCTCGCCGACCTGGTGCTGCCCGCCGATTGCGCCGGTTGTCGGGAGCGCCGCCCCGGTCTGCGGCACGGGGTCTGCCCAGCCTGTGTCGCCGCGCTGGGCGACCTGCGGCCACGGGCGGTCCGCCCCACCCCCGCCCCGCCGGGCCTGCCGTCCTGCGTCGCACTCGGCCCGTACGCGGGTCCGCTGCGTGAGGCTCTGCTGGCGTACAAGGAACACGGCCGGCACGGGCTGGCCCGCCCGCTCGGCGCCCTGCTCGCCGAGGTCGTCGCGGCGGCCGTCGGCGGGGCTCGTCCGCTGGCGTTGGTCCCGGTCCCGGACACCGCCTCGGCGGCCCGGTCCCGTTACGGGGACCACCTCGACCGGCTGGCCCGGCACTGCCGC
>NZ_JAKKFF010000217.1 GCF_022229015.1 Micromonospora foliorum | reverse complement strand
GCCGGGCCGCCTTCCGGGCCGCCGTCCGGTTCGGTGACGACGGCGGCGGCCGGCCCGGCGAGCGCGTCGGTGATCTGGGTCCAGGGCCACGCCGGCGGGGCGCCCTCGTACTCCGGGCTGCGTCCCCACGCGGTGGTCCAGCCGTCGGCGGCGAGTCGCCGGGTCAGGGCCTCGGCCAGCGCCGTCTTGCCCGCGCCCGGGTCACCGCTGAGCAGGGCGAGCGTGGGCTGCTGACGGCGGGACGCATCCTCGGCGGCACGCCGCAGCCGCGTCAGCTCCGCGTCACGGCCGACGAACGGGCGCTGCCCCGCCTCGACCTGTCGAACGGGTTCCGCGAGGCCGGGGGCGGCGGCCCGTTCGTGGGGCGGGGTGAGGTGCGGCGCCTGGGCCAGGATGTCCGCTTCCAGCCGTCGCAGCTCGGGCCCCGGGTCCACGCCCAGCTCGGTCACCAGGACCTGACGGGCCTCCCGCAGCGCGGCCAGTGCGTCGCCCTGCCGGCCGGCGCGGTACCGGGCCACCGCGAGCAGCCGCCAGGCGTCCTCCCGCAGCGGATAGCTGGCCAGGTGTGCCGGTAGGTCCGCGGCGGCCTCGTCCGGTCGGCCCACCGCAAGGAGCGCCTCCGCCCGCCGCTCGACGGCGAGCATTCGCAGCTCGTCCAGCCGGTTGATCTCCGCGACCGCCCAGAACTCGTTGGCGCAGTCGGCGTACGCGGGCCCGCGCCAGAGCCCGAGCGCCGCGTCCAGCGCGGCCAGGGCCGGCGCGGGACGTCCCGCCGCCAGCAGCCGGGCCGCCTCCCCGACGGCCGCCTCGAACTGTCCGGCGTCCACCGCGTCCGGGGCGGCCTTCAGCACGTACCCCGGCGGCTCGGTGACCAGGATCCGGGGCGGCTGCCGGGGTGGTCGATCGGGCTCCAGGGCGCGGCGCAGATCCGCGACGAAGGTCCGGATCGCGCCCACCGCGCCGTCCGGGGCGACCTCCCACAGGTCGTCGACGAGACGATCCACCGGCACCACCCGACCGTGGGCGATCAACAACCGGCCCAGCACCAGGCGCTGCCGGTGTCCCCGCAGGGCGACCGGGCCGCGCTCGGTCGCGGCGGTCACCGGCCCGAGTACGCCGAAGGTCACCGCGACGGGCGCCGTCAGCTGCCTGGTCATGGCACCAATCTAGGCCGGTGGCCCGGCCGGCACTGATCCGACGCTGACCGGCTGCTGATCACCGCCGGGCAGGCTCGACGAGTCACGACGGCGCGGGCCACCGCCCCCGCCGGCACTGCTCACCAGGAAGGTTCCCCGTGGACCCGAAGATCAACGGATTCGACTACCGACGCGTCACCGTCGCCGACGGGGTGACGATCAACGCCGCCGTGGGCGGTTCCGGGCCGGCGATCGTGCTGTTGCACGGTTTCCCGCAGACCCACCTCATGTGGCGGCACGTCGCGGCCGACCTGGCCGCCGACCACACGGTCATCTGCCCCGACCTGCGCGGCTACGGCGACAGCGACAAGCCCCTCGACACCGACGGCACCGGGTACGCCAAGCGCACCATGGCCGCCGACATCGTGGCGCTGGCCGGCGCGCTCGGTCACGACCGGTTCGCGTTGGCCGGGCACGACCGGGGTGCCCTGGTCGCGTTCCGCGCCGGCCTCGACCATCCGGCGGCGATCAGTCACCTGGCCCTGCTCGACGTGCTACCCACCCTGGACATGTGGGACGTGCTGCACGGCGTCAACGCCGCGGTGGCGTTTCACCTGTACCTGATGGCGCAGCCGCCCGGCCTGCCGGAGAAGCTGATCGCCGGCAGCCCGGACGCCTTCTTCGGTCACTTCCTGGACGTCTGGACCCGTGATCCGGAAGCCCTGCCGGCGGACGTGCGGGCCGCGTACCTGCGCGCGTCCCGCGACGCCGTTCCCTCGATCGTCGCCGATTACCGGGCGTCCGCCGGGATCGACGTGACCCACGACGCCGCCGACCGGGCCGCGGGCAACCAGCTGCGGATGCCGGTGACGGTGCTCCAGCAGGACTGGGGCGCGGCGCTGGGCTACGACGCGGCGGCGGTGTGGCGGGCCTGGGCACCGGATCTGGACCACCAGACGGTCAGCTGCGGGCACTTCATGGCGGAGGAGGCGCCGGCCGAGGTGCTCCGGGCACTGCGCGACCTGCTCACCCGTTGATCGATCGGCGACCCGGCCACACGTGTCACCCTGGGCAAGATATCCGACACTCGTTGTCGCTGGGTGGCGGTGCGGCCGGGTCGCCGCGACCGCACCCGCCCCAGGGCCCAAAACCAGCCAGCAATGGGCGTTGACCTGCGGGAACGCGACGTTACACCAGGTGGACGCCAACCGGTCATCGGTGCTACACAGGCAGATAACGGCAGCCAACGACGTCGAGTCGCACCTTTTTCTCGCCCAACGACCGTCCACAGGCAACGAACCACTGGGCTCCGCCGCACGGACCGCAGCTCGACAGTCGCGACCCACCGAACGGCACTGGTCCACCGGCCGCTGCCGGACGCCGGTCCTCGACCAAGGAGTTGCCGTGGGAAACCTACGAATCCGGTCCCGCCACCAACCGTACGAGATCGCTGTCCTGTCCGCGGCACCTCTCTGCGGCATCTTGATGATGGTTCTCAATGTCCGGCCGACGTCCGTCCAGACGTCGATGCCGCAGCCCATCCAGGTCGCCTGGGAGCTGGGTCTGATCGCGGTGGGCGTGGGGGGGCTTCTGGGCATCCTGTGGCCCGGTCGGCTCTCCACCGGGCTCGGCCTCGAACTCGCCTCGGTGCTGGTGCTCGGCACGCTCACCGGCATGTACGCGGTAGCCCTGTTGGTCATGTCGGGCCGAAATTCGATCGTCGCGACGTCGTTCGTGATCGCGGTGACGGTCGGGTCGCTCTGGCGGGCCGCGCAGATCGCCATCGACCTGCGTCGCCTGGCCCGGGCGTGCGAATTTGTGACCTACGAACAGTTGCAGGCAGGTGTCACGTGAATACCCCACCCGCGCCAGCCGCACCGCACTGGGTGCAGGTGGCGCTCAGCGTGCTCGGCATCCTCGGCGGAGGCACCGGCCTGGCCGCCATCGCCACCGTTGTGGTGCAGCGGGGCAAGTTCAAGGCCGATGCCGCCGACACGCTCACCGAGGCCGCCCTCACGCTCGTGCAGCCGTTGCAGACGCGGATCACCCAGTTGGAGGGCGAGGCGTTCAGCGCCCGGTCCGAGCTGGGTACGCTCCGCGAGCAGGTCAACCAGTTGCAGTTCGTGGTCCGGGTGCTCACTCGGACGCTGGACCGCTGGCGTGCCGCGATCCGCGCTCCCGACGCCACGTTGCGGAAGGTCCGGGCGACGGTGGCGGAGTCCGACCGGATTCCCGAGATGGACCGTTGACCGGCGGTGTGTCCCCCGCCCTGCCCGCCCCATGGCCGGCAAGGCTCAGCCAGCACGACGGAGGCGTTCGGCGAGTTCCCGCAACGCCGCCCGGAACTCGGGGTCGGTCTCGCCAGGATGGTGGCCCCGTAGCGGCGGCGCCGACCGCTCCCCCGGTGCTGGCAGCAGGTCCGGTGGGTCCCGCAACCGCCGGTCCACCTGGCCCGCCGGATCGGCCGGGTCCGGAGGTGGATCGCCGGGGCGGTGTGCGGCGAAGACCCAGCCGCCGACCGGGTCGGTGTCCCGCCAGAGGTTGAGCCACCGCCACTCGACCCGTTCCCCCACCTCACGCAGCACCTTCTCGTTGAGGTAGGCCGGAAAGAGCCGGGCGTACAGGCGGTCCAGCGGCGACCCGTAGGTGAGCAGTGCGACCCGTTGACGGACGCGTGGGGGCAGCCGCAACACCGCGAGAGCGAGCAGCGCGGACCCGTGGCTGTGCCCGCAGAGCAGCACCCCGACGTGTCGCTCGGCCAGTTGGCTGATCCGGTCGGCCAGTTCGGGCACCGCGCGGTCGGCGTAGCTCGGCGGCGCGAACGGGTGCGCCGCCCGGGGCCAGAAGGTGCCCAGATCCCACAGGATCCCCACGTGCCGGCGAAACCACGCGGTCCGGTAGGCGAACACGCCACCGGCCAACAGCGCGAGCAGCAACGCGGCGAGGAGGTAGCTGCCCCCGCTGAGCCCCATCTGGACGGCTCCGGCCGGCAGCCCCAGCAACTGGCGGGTCACCTCCTCGGGTTCACGCCCGGTACGCCCCACCAGACTCGTGGTCAGTCCGACCACCGCGAGCCCCGCGTACGTGACGGCCAGCAGACCCAACCACTCGGTGAACCGCGCCCGGGCGATGGTCCTGGTCGTCAGCCGCAGCCGACCGACCGCCTCCGGCGGTACGACCGGGAAGTCACGGGTAGTGATCGCCGCCGCCGCACGCCGCCGGCGCCGCAGCGACACGACGGTCAGCGCGCCGCACAGCAGCACCGCCGCGACCACGTGCAGGAAGAAGGCCAGCAGCGTCCAGCGATACGGCAACGGTGGCCCACCGTCACCACGGTAGCCACCGAGCAACTCCCCCGTCTGGTAGACGAGGCCGGCGGAGAGCGCGCCGGTGAGGCCGACCGCGAGGGCGGCGAGCACCGCCGCGCCCAGGCCACCCGGCAGCGCGGACCGGCCGCCCACCCGACCGGGGTGCCACAGCACCACCAGGCTGAGCAGCACCAGCAACATCATCTGGCCGAACAGCGCCGCACCCGCGATCCCGTCGTAGCCGGGCAGCCCGGCCGCCGGCGACCAGCCACGCCGGTCGCCCGCCACGCTGACGAGGGTCACCACGCTCAGGACGACCGCCACCAGGGCCGCCGTGCGGGCGGTCCAGGTGGCCGTTCGCGCGGTCGCCGCCCGGTCGAGCATCCCCGGCGCGGCGAGCAGGCCGACGCATGCCAGCAACACCGCCACGCTGAGCGCCAGCAGCAGCGTCGTGGAGAACGTCGCGTCGCCGGCGCGACGGGCCGTGAGCAGCACGACATTGAGGACGGCGAACGCGGCCGCGACGTGGATCGCGCGCAGCCGGTGCACCAGCGGCTCAACGGCCCACAGTGGGTTGTCGGCCGGGCCGGACCGACGGGTGCCGAGGAGGCGCAGCACCGCAATGGCGGCGATCGGCAGCAGCGCCAGCGCGGCCAGCCGCTGCCCGACGTGCCGGCCGTCAAGCCCGGCCATCGTGTCGAACGGCGGGCGGCAGCGGGCCGCGCCGAGACACCGCCAGGCGAGCAGGTCGAGGGCGACTCCGGCGATGGACACCACGTACAGCACGGTGAGGTTGAGCGCGAGGAGCCGACACAGCACGCTGACCGCGGCGGCGCGGCGGCGGCCCGTGGGACGCATCCACACGGCCACGTTGCTGAGCATGAACGGCAGCAGGAAGACCATGGCGAGGGTCCGGCCCACGGTGCCCGAGGGCAGGTCACCCCAGCGGTACGCCTCCAGCGCCACCCCGTCCGGGCCGATGCCGTCCGACCGGGCGGCGCGGTGGAAGCCCCCGCTGCTGTCACCGGCGACCTGCCGGACCTGCGGCTGGTCGAGGATGACCGTGGGGTCCGCGCCGGACACGCCGTGCACCCGCAACTCCACCACGTCGTGTCGTCGCGGTTGGTCGCCGGCCATCGCCATCCTTTCCCGGCCCGCAGCTGCCACCGCCGCCCCAGTCGTACCACCCGGACGGCCGGGCCCGGGTCGGTTCCGGCGAGCCGGGCCGTCGTGGTGAGCGGCGGTGACGCCGCACTAGGAGATCAGGTCGGACGCCACGGTCCAGAGCCGCTCGGCGTTACCCGGGTCGACCGCGTACACGGCGACGCCGCTGTAGTCGGCGGGACGCTCGGTGACGATCGGGGCCTCGGCGCAGTCCTCGAAGTAGCGGCCACCGACGCCGTCCAGCAACGGGGAGGCCGCGAGCAGCACCGAGGTGGCGGCCCCCTGCTGCGGGGTCTTGTGCATCTCCCTGGGCGACTTGAGCCCACCGGTGTGCTTCTGCAACCCGGTGGCGATCGCGCCCGGGTTCAGCGCGTTGGCGTGGATGCCCTCGCCAGCCCAGCGGCGGGTGGCTTCCACGGCGAGCAGGGCCTCGGCGCTCTTGGACTGCCCGTAGGCCAGCAGCGGGTCGTACGGCCGGAACGCGAAGTGCAGGTCGTCGAAGATCACCGGGGAGAAGAGGTTGCCGCTGGAGCTGACCGACACCACCCGGGCGCCGCCGGCCGCGGCGAGGGCGTCGTGCAGGCCGACGGTCAACGCGAAGTGCCCCATGAAGTTCGTGGCGAACTGCATCTCCCAGCCCTCGGCGGTGCGCTCCAACTCGGGCAGCGCCATGATCCCCGCGTTGTTGACCAGGATGTGCAGCGGCTGGTCCCAGCCGGCGACGAACTGGCGTACCGATGTCTGGTCGGCCAGGTCCAGCGCGCGGACGGTGACCCGCTCCGCGCCGATGCTGGCCGCGATGTCGGCGGCGGCCTGCTCACCCGCCGCGACCCGGCGGACCCCGAGCACGACCTCGGCGCCGGCCGCGGCAAGCGAACGGGCGGTCTCCACGCCGATACCGGCGGCACCGCCGGTGACGATCGCCCGCTTGCCGGTCAGGTCGACCCCGGCGATGACCTCGTCGGCGGTCGAGGCGAAGCCGAAGGGGGTCGTGATGCGCTCTGTCATTGCTGTCCCGTCTCTCGGTCACGCGTACCCCGACACTGTCACCCCGACGGCAGGGGCCAGCCGGTTCCCTGTTTTTCCTGCCAGGGGCGCGCGCAGGGCAGCGCCACGCCAGCTTCGCCGGATCCCTCTACCGGGGCCGACTGTCAGCTGGCCGCCCGCTCGGCGACCACCACCGAGATCCCGTCGAGAACGCGTTGCAGACCGAACTCGAACGCGTACTCCGGGCCGTACGCGGCGCCGTGCTGCTGGCCGGCCGCGGTGCCGACCCGGGAGGCGGTCGGGTAGGCGTCGGCCGCCATGAACGTCTCCAGCCACGGCGCGTGCGACTGCCACCACTGGCCGTCGGTCATGCCGGTCTCGCGCTCCAGGTCGACCACCTCGGAGGCGGCCCGCGCGGCGCTCTTCACGTGGCCCAGCACGAGGGTGAGCACCGCGTCGACCTCGACGTCGGTGAGCCCGATGTCGACGATCGCGGCGAGCTCGTAGTCGTACTTGGCCATCAGGTTCGGGCCGAGCACCGGTCGGGTCGTCTCGGCCCGCAGCATCCAGGGATGCCGCTGGTAGAGCGCCAGGTTGTCGCGGGCGATCCGCTCCAGCCGGGTGCGCCAGTCGCCCTCCACGGTGGGGCGCGGCATCTCGCCGTACGCGGTGTCGATCATGACGGCGACGAGTTCGGCCTTGCCCGGCACGTAGGTGTAGACCGACATCGTGCCGACCCCCAAAGCCTCACCGACGCGGCGCATGGTCAGCGCGTCGAGCCCCTCGGCGTCGGCGATGTCGATCGCGGCCCGGACGATCCGGTCGACGCTGAGCGCCGGACCGGCGCTGCGGCTGGTCGGCTCCCGGGTGCGCCAGAGAAGGGCCAGGCTGCGGGCCGGGTCCGCGGTCGCCTTGCGCTCGTTCGCCATGGTGCGGCCATCCTAACAACGCGGCCGTACGCCGTACGGGCGCGCGCCCGTGCCGGCCTGCTCCCCGCGTGGGTCACCCCCGAGGCATGGGTCACAGCGCCTCGCGGTCGTCCGACAGTGTCGGACCGGCGGCGGCGGGCACCAGGTGTCGGACCTCCGGCTCCCCGTCGGTCAGCTCCCGGGCCCGTTGCTCGGCCGCGCGGTCCTCACCGGTCAACCGGCCACCGTGCTGGCGCAGGTGCTCGTCCCACGAGGGCACCAGGTACACCTCGACGAACCGGTCCACCGTCTCGGCCGGACGGAACAGCCCCCAGCGCATCGCGCCGGTCCGCTGCCGTGCCCCACGCACCAGGTCCATCGCCGCCAGGAACCGTTGGGTCCGCTCCGGCCGGACCGTGTACTGCACCGTCACCAGCACCGGCCCCACCCCCGGGTCCGGCTCGTGCGCCAGGTGCAGTTGTGGCCAGTAGGCCGCCGGTTCCCGGTTCACCGACCGCAGGTCCGGCAACGGCCAGATCCGACTCGTCAGGGTGCCGACCAGCATCAGCGCCGCCGCCGCCAGGTATGCCGGCGCCAGCCCGGCCATGTCGGCCACCAACCCCCACAGCAGCGCGCCGACGGCCTGCCCACCGGCGAAGCACACCTGGTAGACGGCCAGACCCCGGGCCCGTACCCAGCTCGGCAGGAAGAGCTGCATCTCGGCGTTGACGTTGGCCAGCACCGTCACCCAGGCCATGCCGGCGGGCAGCAGGGCGAGAAGCACCAGCGGCACCACCCGGACGGTGCCGACCACGGTCAGCGCCACGGTGAACAGCGCCCCGGCGATCAGCAGGAGCTGGTTGGCCGACAGCCGGGTGCGGATCACGGCCAACAGCACGCCCCCGGCGATGGCGCCCACGCCGAGGGCGGCCAGCAGCACCCCGTACCCGCCGGAGCCCAGCCCCAGCCGCCGGTTCGCGACCAACGGCAGCAACGCCCACAGCGCGCTGGCCGGGACCACGAAGACCAACGCACGGCGCAACAGCCGGCGTATGGTCGGCGAGTGGCGTACGTAGCGGCTGCCGGCGCGCAACGCGGCGGTGAACCGCTCGGGCACCTCGACCGCGCGGGCGTTGCCGGGCCGCCAGCGCCACAGCGCGTACGCGAAGATCCCGAAGGCGACGGCGTTGATGCCGAAGACCGGGGCGACGCCGGTACGGGCGATCAGCACGCCCGCCACCGCGGGCCCGACCGCCCTCGCCACGTTCACGCTTATCGAACCGAGCGCGGACGCCGACCGCAGTTGGTCCTGTGGCACCAGTTCCGGGATCACCGCCGCCCAGGCCGGCAGGGTCAGCGCCTGCCCGACCCCGAACGCGAAGGTGAGGGTGAGCAGCAGCGCCGGCGGCATCCGGCCGGTGAGGGTGAGCAGCGTCAACGCCACCGCCACCGCCACCAGGAACAGCTGCACGGCGATCAGCAGGTGCCGGCGGTCGAAGCTGTCGGCCAGCACCCCGGCGGGCAACGCCAGCAGCAGCACCGGCAGCAGACTTGCGGTCTGCACCAACGCGACAAGGGTGGAGGCGTTGGAGTGGTTGATCAGCAGCCACTGCGCGCCGACGGTCTGCATCCAGGTGCCGATGTTGGCGGCGAGCAGGGCCAGCCACAGGTTGCGGTAGACAGCCGTCCGCAGCGGTGCCCAGGCCGAGGCCGGACGGTCGGCGGGTCCGGCTGCGGCCGTCACCACCGCCCGTCCGCGCGCAACACGCGCTCACCGGAGACGTAGAGGTCGTCGGGTTCGAGCAGCAGCAGCCGGACGACCTCGGTGGCGACCTGTTCGGGCATGGCGTACACCTTGTCCAGGAACTCGGCGCCCACCCGTTCCTGCAGCCGGGTCGGCATCGGCCCGGGGTGCAGTTGCATCACCTTGACCCGGTTGCTGTGCTGGGCCTCGGCCAGCGAGTCGACCAGGCTGTTGCCGTAGCTCTTGGTGGCCCGGTAGACGGGAATGCCGGGCCGGGGGGCCGCCAGCGCCAGCGCGCCGATGTACACGACGTTCCCGTGGCCCTGCCGGTGCAGGTGCTGCACCGCCTCCCGCAACAGGTACGTGATGCCCAGAACGTTGATCTCCACGGCCCGGCGGATGTGCTCCACCGGCAGGTCCCCGAGGTCGCCGCCCGCCCACATCGAGGCGCAGGCCGCCACCCCGTCGATCGTGCCGTAGCGCTCGACCACCTCGGCGAACCCGTCGCGGACCTGCTCGTAGGAGGAGATGTCGCAGACGGCGCCGTCGCAACCCAGCTCGTCGGTCACGGCGGCGACCTCGGTCGGCACGTTGCCGAACACCACGACGTGATGCTCGTCGACGAGCAGTCGGGCCACCGCGAGGCCGAGACCGCTGGTCCCGCCGACCACCACGAAGGTTCTGGCACCCATGTCTCTCCAGCCGCCACCAGCACAGGTCACGCGGGCCGCGTGACGGCCCGTTCTTCCCGTTTCCGAATCCCGCACACTCGTTCGGCGGTAGTGCTGGGCATACCCCGAAGAGTGGATCTGGACGGCTGGGGCACCGGGTCGCTCCCGATTAGCGTCTGCTGCATGACCACGGAACACCCTTCGCACCTGGCCGAGGCGCTGCGCCGCCGCCGCTGGCTGATCTCCGCGTGGCCCTGGCGCGCGCTGGCCTACCTGGTGACCACCGTGCCGATCGCCGGTGTGCTCAGCGTCGGGCTGCTCGTCATCGGCGGACCCCTACTGCCCGTCCTCAGCACGCTCCGGCGGGACGGCCGACCGCCGAGCATCGCGCTGATGCTGTTCCTGATTACCGGCAGCATCATCCTGCTGGCGTTGGCCCCGATCCTGAGCTTCGCGGTAGCCGCCGTCGAGCGGTGGCGGGTCCGGCTCGTCGACAACCGTCCGCTGCCCTCGTCGCCGTGGCCCGGCCTGGCCGCCCGCTACCGCAGCGCCGCGACCTGGCGGGAGGTGGCGTACCTGTTCTGGCTGGGCGGGTTCACGCCGGTCGCGTACTGGGTGTTCCTGATCCTGGTGCTCCTCGACCTCGGGATGGTCACCAGCCCCTGGCTGGCCGGCAACGCCAACGAGCCGGTCGTGATCTGGCAGCCGATCGACAGCACCGGCGAAGCCGTTCCGTACGCGATCGTAGGGGTGCTGCTGATCCCGGTGCTCTGGTACGCCGCCGGTCTGCTCGCCGCCGTCCAGGCGGCCGTGGCCCGGTGGTTGCTGGCCCACCCGGTGGACGCGGCGGCGCTGCGCGAGGTCACCCGCTCCCGCACCCGACTGGTCGGCGCGTACGAGGCCGAACGCCGCCGCATCGAGCGCGACCTGCACGACGGCGCACAGCCCCGGCTGACCAGCCTCACCCTGCAACTGGGGCTGGCCCGGCTGGACGTACCCGAGGACTCCCCCGCCTCCCGACCCCTCGCCGTGGCGCACGACCAGGCCCGGGGCCTGATGGTGATGCTGCGGCAGTTGGTGCACGGCATCCGCCCGCAGAGCCTCACCGACCTCGGCCTGGCCGGCGCCGTACGGGAGCTGGCCGACGCCGCCACCATCCCGGTCACCGTGCACGCCGACCTGCAGGACGAACTGCCGGAGATCGTGGAGACCACCGCCTACTTCGTGGTCTCCGAGGCGCTGGGCAACGTGGCCCGGCACGCCGGGGCGACCCGCGCCGACGTACGCCTCAGCCGGGCCGGCGGTGACCTCGTCGTCGAGGTGACCGACGACGGCCACGGCGGCGCCGACCCGGCGCGGGGCACCGGCCTGACCGGGCTCGCCGACCGGGTCGCCGCCGTGGACGGCCGGCTGCTGCTGTCCAGCCCGCCCGGCGGGCCTACCCTGGTCCGGGTGGAGCTGCCATGTCGTCGGTGACCCGGGTGGTGCTCGCCGAGGACGAGGTGCTGCTGCGGGAGGGCCTGGTCGCCCTGCTGACCCGCTTCGACTTCACCGTGTGCGCGGCCGTCGGCACCGCGCCCGAACTGCTGGCGGCGGCTCGCGACCACCAACCGGACCTGGTGCTGACCGACATCCGGATGCCGCCGGGCCGCCGCGACGACGGGCTGCGCGCGGCCGTCGCGCTGCGCGCCGAGCGACCTCACCTCCCGGTCGTGGTGCTCAGCCAGTACGTGCAGACCGGGTACGCGGCGGCGCTGCTGGACAGCGGCGACGGCCAACGGGTGGGCTACCTGCTCAAGGACCGGGTCGCCGAGGTCACCGAGTTCGTCGACACGCTGCGCCGGGTGGCCGGCGGTGGCACCGCCATCGACCCGGACGTGGTCCGGCAACTGCTGCACCGCCCCCGGGACCCGCTCGCCGCGCTGTCCGCCCGGGAACGCGAGGTGTTGGCGCTGCTCGCGGAGGGGCGGTCCAACGCCTCGATCGCCGGCCGGCTGCACGTCAGCGAGGCGGCGGTCGGCAAGCACGTCGGCAACATCCTGCTGAAGCTCGACCTGCCGCCCAGCGACGACACCAACCGTCGGGTGCTCGCGGTCCTCACCTACCTGCGCGCCGACCCGGTGAGCTGACGGGCCGAGATCAGGCCCGGCCGCCCCGGGCGTAGATTCTTCTCAACGGTACCGACGCCAGGTCAGGGCGCGGACCAGGGAGACGGGGGCACGGCATGGCGAAGGCGCTGCGGGTTGGTCTGCTGGGGTACGGGCTGGCGGGCCGGGTGTTCCACGCGCCGCTGATCGCCGCGACCCCGGGGCTGCGGCTCGACGCCATCGTGACCCGTGACCCGCAGCGGCGCGAGCAGGCGCGGCAGCACTTCCCGGACGCCCGCCTGGTCGACGACGCCGACGAGCTGTGGCGTACCCCGGACGCCCTGGACCTGGTCGTGGTGGCGACGCCGAACCGGCAGCACGTGCCGATGGCGCGCGCGGCGCTCGCCGCCGGCCTGCCGGTCGTCGTCGACAAGCCCCTCTCGCCGACCGCCGCGGAGGGCCGCCTGCTGATCGACGAGGCGACCGAGCGTGGGGTGCCGCTGACGGTCTTCCAGAACCGGCGCTGGGACGGCGACTTCCTGACCGTCCGCCGCCTGGTCGAGCAGGGCGAGTTGGGGCAGGTGCTGCGCTTCGAGTCCCGGTTCGAGCGGTTCCGTCCGACGATCAAGCCGGGCTGGCGGGAGCTTGCCGGCCCGGAGGAGGCCGGCGGCGCCCTCTTCGACCTCGGCGCCCACCTCGTCGACCAGGCGGTGCAGCTGTTCGGCCCGGTGAACCGCGTCTACGCGGAGGTGGACCGTCGCCGCGCGGGCGCGGCCGTCGACGACGACGCCTTCGTGGCGTTGACCCACGCCAACGGGGTCCACTCGCACCTGTGGATGGGTGCGGTGACCGCCCAACTGGGGCCGCGCCTGCGGGTGTTGGGCGACCGGGCGGGCTACACCAGCTACGGGCTGGACGTGCAGGAGGCGGCGCTGCACGACGGCGGCCGACCGGACCAGCCGGGCTGGGGCGAGGTCCCCCCGGACCGCTACGGCCTGCTCGGCGTCGACGGTGACCTGCGGCCGGTGCCGACCGAGCCCGGCGCGTACCAGAGCTTCTACGCCCAGGTGGCGGCTGCGCTGCGCGACGGCGCCCCGATGCCGGTGGACCCACGGGACTCGGTCCACACCGTCGAGCTGATCGAGCTGGCGCACCGGTCCGCGGCCGAGGGCGTGGTGCTGCCGGTCCCGACCGCCTGAGCGGGGCCGGACACCCGACCGGTCGGCACCTCCCGTCACCCGGGCTCCTGACGCGTACGCGAAAACCAGTGGAGCGGCGCCGCCGTGCGCCGTTACCGTGCTGCGCAACCAGGTCGTCTAGGCAAGGACGTGCCGTTGTACACCCTGTGAGACCTCCCGAGAGCTGATCTGTCGCGCGTCGCGCAGCTGCGCCGCGCTCCTTTTTGCTGCGGACTTCTCACTGAAAAAGCGGTGTACTTCTGTGCTTAAAAATTGGGCCGTCGTGCCCACCTGCCTGCCGATCATCAACCGCCGTTGCCACGTGTGCGCGTCGAAACGCCTTCGGGCGAGCGGCAAGTTCCGTGTCAACGCCAACCACAAGCTCCTCGACGTCTGGCTTCTCGCGCTCTGCACCGGGTGCGGGGAGACGGCGAAGCTCACCGTCCTGGAACGGATGACGGTGCGCTCCATCCCGCCCGAACTGCTGGACCGGCTCCATGCCAACGATCCCGGCCTGACCACCGACCTGCTCCAGGATCCGGCCGTTCAGCGCCGCAACCGATTCGTCCTGGACTGGGACAACGCCTGGCGTCTCGACACCGGTGGATCGAAGCACCTGGACCTCGACGTGATCGACGTCGCGGTCCGCAACGCGGCGCGGATTCCGGTCCGGCCGACCCGACTGATCGCCGAGGGTTGCGGTCTGTCGCGGGGCGAGGTCGACCGACTGATCACGGAGGGGAAAGTCGTTTCGGCGTTCCGGTTGAGCGGCAAGCTCTCCGGCGACTTCACCTTCACCCTCAAGCGCTGACCGGCGCCAGGGCCTGTCCGGCATGGCGTGCCGGGCAGGCCCTGTTGGGCGGTCAGCAACTTGATCGACTCGGCTTCCGTGAAGTCGCGGTGTCAGACCACCCCCGACCACCCGATCTCACGGAAGTCGAGTGGATCACGCCTGCTGTCCGGTTCAGGCGGCCCTAGTCGGCGTCCTGCTCGGAGCACGCGTCGTCCGGCACCCGGGCTTCGTCGTCGGTCAGGGCGTCATCGTCGCTCCGCGCCTCGTCCGACGATGTGGCGAAGTCGGCGAGCCGACGCTCCGCCTCCCGGACCTCCTCGTCGATCCTGGGGTTCTCCTCGTCAGGGCCCTGCGACATGGGCGACCTCCATCGGGCGCGACCGGCAGACCCACGTGTACCCGACCTGCGAGCAGAGACACGGACGCTCCGCCACTGTCTCTTGATCACTTGATGATGAGCAGTTGGATCGACCCGCCGGAAACTACTCCTCATCAAGTGATCAAGGAGATCCATGTCTTCGGCGACCCACACGCCACGCCCCTGGAGACCCACCACCAAGCCGCGTGCCTGAAGGACGAGATCGCCCGCCGGCGGCTGCCTTGAGTGCACAAGGGCGCGACAACTGCTCGCAACTGGATTGGGCGTTGGCGCTTCTGGCAGACGTTGCTTCCGTCATGCTGCAGAAGCGGTGACCTGTGAGCTGGACGCGGTCGGGGGTGAACCGCTGAGCGCTTTCGGCGGACCGGGGTACCGAGCGCCGGGCCGGTCGGCGGGCGCGCCGGGCTGGAGCCCGGGAGCGTTGCCGACCCGGCCCGGTGCCGGATCAGCGCTGCTTCAGCTCGCGCCAGGATGGGTGGGTGCCGCGCCAGGCGTCGGCGAGGATGGCCGCCGAGGCCCGGCTGGGGCACTGCTGCACCCGCTCACGGCCCGACGCCCCACCAATCTGGGCGCGAACCTCCCAACCCTGCCCGTCAGTACGGATGTACACGTCCCGGCGCCCGCGCGGGGTCGTGTCTCCGTTCCACCAGTGTTCCTCCACCTTCATTCGCCGACCGTATAGCAATTCCCGCGCCGAGGGTACGGCGCAGGTATGCCCGGACCGGGGCAAGGGCGACATTCCAGGCGCATTTCGGGCCAACCGTTGACGGTTCGAAACCATAACGGGCGGTTCTCCCTCTCCTGACTTGCGAATCAGGACTCCCGCCCACTCTGCACCCTCCCCGCAACTCCCACCCTCAGCCCTTGTTGACCAAGAGGTTCGCGTCACGAATCGCGTTCCCGGTGACGCAAACCTCTTGATCAACGCGCATAGGGAGCGGCGGTCAGCCCTGGGTGGTCAGGAGGTAGTCGTCGGCTTCGGGGCTCCAGCGCAGGTCCAGGACGCCGGAGGTGGCGGCGGCCTTGCAGAACTGCAGGAAGCTGCGGTAGCCGAGCTTCTTCTCGCTGAAGTCCGGGCGGGCCCGGCGGACCTGGTTCTTCAACCCGGACAACGCCACCGGGTTGCCGCCGCTGCCCAGGTCCGCCACGACACCCCGGAGCAGACCGAACGCCACCTCCCGGTCGCCGTGCTCGGGCAGCGAGACCTCGGGGTCACCCTTCGCCGGGCCCTCGGCCAACTCGATCACGTTGCGCTCGGCGAGGTGGCGCAGCAGCTCGCCGAAGGTGCGGAAGCCGTAGTCGGACTCGCTGAAGGTCGGGTCCTTGCGCAGCAGGGTGCGCTTGAGCCGGGAGGCGGTGACCTCACCGTTGGCGCTGCCCTGCAACCCGGCGACCGACTGGGCGACGAGCACGGCGAGGGCGTCCACGTCGCGGCCGGGCTCCTCCCCCGCCGGCCGGCGGTCCACCTCCGGCTCGTGCTCCCGCTCCGGCTCCGGTGGGCGCTGCTCCGTGCCGGCCTGCCGGGTGCTGGGACGAGCGCGCCGGCCACGGGCCGGCGGGATGTCCACGCCCTCCAGCCGGTCGTAGTAGAGGAACTCGTCGCACGCCGGGGGAAGCAGCCCCGAGGTGGACCCCTCGACCCCGACGCCGATGACCCGCTTGTTCAGCTCGCGCAGCTTGTGCACCAGGGGGGTGAAGTCGCTGTCACCGCTACAGATGACGAAGGTGGAGATGTAGTCGCGTTCGAACGCCAACTCGATGGCGTCGACGGCCATCTTGATGTCGGCGGCGTTCTTCCGGGACGCGCCCATCCGCTGCGGGATCTCGATCAGCTCGACGTGGGACCGGGTGAGCATCCGGCGGTCCTCGTCGAAGTAGGACCAGTCGGCGTACGCCCGGCGGACCACCACCCGACCTCGTTCGGCCAGCGCGTCGGCGATGGGCCGGAAGTCGAAGGCCGCGCCGCCGCGATGGTCGCGCGCGCCCAACGCGAGGTTCTCGTAGTCGAGGAAGAGGGCGATCCGGTCTTCTTGATCCACGCGGACCAGCCTACGCCCGGCGTGAGCTGGTCGGGGCGGACGACGCGCGACACCTCAACTCGACGACCGTCCATTTCTTGCGGCCTGATAGTCGTTTATTTTCGTTGTTCGATAGGCGTCTTGCAGTGCCATGTCCGGTGCTGCATCATGGCGATCAATGTCGGGCGTCGGGGGAGCGCCGGGCGGACCTCCACCACCACCCACCCAGGAGGGTCACCGATGTTTCGCAGCCTCATGCCGGCGCGGGGACGCCCCGGCCGGCGAAGCGGCACCGCCGTCTCGCTCGCGGCCGGTCTCGCCGTGCTGGTCGCCGGACCCACCGTGGCCGCCGCCAGTCCACCCGCGTCAGCCGGCGCGCAGCCGGTGGTCACCCGGGCCGCCCTCGATCCGGCGCTGGTCGCCGGACGTGGCGCGGACGTCGACTTCCTCGAACAGGAAGCGGAGAACGCCCGCACCAACGGCGAGATCATCGGGCCCGACCGGTCCGCCTACACGCTGCCCGCGGAGGCTTCCGGCCGCCGGGCGGTCCGGCTCACCCCCGGGGAGTACGTGGAGTTCGTCCTGCCCAGCGCGGCGAACGGGATCACCGTGCGGTACAGCATCCCGGACGCGCCGCAGGGTGGTGGGATCACCGCCCCGCTGCGGGTCGCGGTCAACGGCAAGCACCTGCGCACCATGACGCTTACGTCGCAGTACTCGTGGCTCTACAACCAGTACCCGTTCACCAACGACCCGCAGGCCGGGCTGCTGCACCCGGACTGGTGGATCACCGAGTGCCAGTGCGTGCCGTCGGCCACCACGCCGTACCCGAGCATCAGCACGCCGTTCCGGCCCACCCACTTCTACGACGAGCAGCGGCTGCTGCTCGGGCGCACCTACCGGGCCGGCGACACGGTTCGGCTCACCGCGCCGCCCGGTAGCGCCGCCGCCTGGACCGTCATCGACCTCCTCGACTCCGAGCTGGTCGCGCCGCCGCACGTCCGGCTGCTCGCGGCGAACGTGCTCGCCTTCGGCGCCGACCCCACCGGCCGGCGGGACTCCGCCGACGCGCTGGACCGGGCCATCGCCTTCGCCCGGCGCGCCCACCTCACGGTGTACATCCCGCCGGGCACCTACCAGGTCAACCGGCACATCATCGTCGACGACGTGACCATCGAGGGCGCCGGCAACTGGTACACCATCATCAAGGGCCGCGAGGTCGCCCTGCCGACCCCCGCGCCGGACGGCTCGGTGCACACCGGGGTCGGGTTCTACGGTCGGGACGCCGCCGACGGCGGCAGCCGCAACGTGCACCTCTCCGGCTTCGCCATCGAGGGTGACGTGCGGGAGCGCATCGACACCGACCAGGTCAACGCGGTCGGTGGGGCGATGAGCGACTCCACCATCGACGGGCTCTACGTGCACCACACCAAGGCGGGCCTGTGGTTCGACGGCCCGATGCGCAACGTCCGGGTCACCAACAACGTCATCGTCGACCAGATCGCCGACGCGCTCAACTTCCACACCGGCGTGACCGACTCCCTGGTGGCACACAACTTCGTCCGCAACACCGGCGACGACGGCCTGGCGATGTGGTCGGAGAAGACGGCCAACGCGCGGAACACGTTCGACCACAACACGGTGCAGTCACCGACCCTGGCCAACGGCATCGCCATCTACGGCGGCACCGACACCACCGTCTCGCACAACCTGGTCGCCGACCCGGTACGCGAGGGCAGCGGTCTGCACGTCGGGGCCCGCTTCGGCGCCGAGCCGTTCACCGGGCACCTGCGGTTCACCAACAACACCACCGTCCGCGCCGGCACGTACGAGCTGAACTGGAACATCGGGCTGGGCGCGATCTGGGTCTTCGCCCTGGATCGCAGCATCGAGGCGCCCATCGAGGTGACCGGCGACGCCTACCTGGACAACACGTACAACGCGATCATGCTGGTCAGTGACTGGCCGGTGAAGGACCTCTACTCGATCTCCGATGCGCGGTTCCGGGATGTCCGGGTCGACGGCACCGGCACCTCCGTGGTCAGCGCCCGCGCGGCCGGGTCCGCCTCGTTCGCCAACGTGGACGCCCGCAACGTGGGCGCGGTCGGCGTCAACAACTGCGGATCGTTCCACTTCACCCCGGCCGGTTCGGAGTTCAGCCTGACCGACCTCGGTGGTAACGACGGCGGGTGGCTCGCGCCGTGGCTGCTGCCCAACACCATCACCTGCGACGACCGGCCGCCCGTGTCGCCGCCCCCGCCTCCGGCGCAGTGGTGACAGCGGTGGGCGGCCCGAGCGATCGGGCCGCCCACCGTGCACAGATCAGCGCGGCCTGGCGTACGCCAGCGGCACCGTCGTCGGCTGACCGTCCCACCTGCCGCTCAGCGTGCCCCCGGCCGACCCGGCGGCCCCGGCCCCCGCCCCCGGCCGGCGTACGACGACCAGCTCGACGGTGTCGGTGTCGATGAGCGTGCGGTCCTCGTCGACCACCCGTCGCACCGCGCCGACGGCCGGTACCTGGGCGTCGGCGGCGGTGTCGACGACGACCGTCACCGTCGGCTCACGCACCTCGCGCCGGCCGTCGACCTCGAAGTACTGCTCCGCCTGGCCGCTGCCGGTGAGGATGGCGTGGGCGAGCGCGGCGGCGTACACCGGGTCGACGCAGCCGTCGTACACCCAACGCCGGCCGAGCACCGAGTGTTCGGTGGTGCCGACCAGCCCGCTCTCCGCACCGTCGAGGGGCGCGGCACGGTAGGTGAGCGGAACATGGTGGACCGGCCCGTCGGCGGCAGCGACAAGCATCGTCTCGATGCCGACCTCGCCGGCCGGGTCGTCGAAGCGGTAGGCGCCCCGGCTCACCACCTCGACGCCGGCCGGTCCGACGAACCACTGTCGGTCGGGAAGCCAGGTCGCGAGCAGGTCCAACTTCGTGGGGCGCAGGGTCGCCTTGTGCAGCAGTGCCATGACGGCAGCCTAGTCAGAGGCCCGCGCAGGGTTGCCCGCCGATCGTGCAGCTCTCCGGTTCCCGGGCCTTCGGCCGGCTGTCGCGGACGTCGAAGCTGATCGTCCGGGATCCCCCGGCCGCCACGGCCGCGCCGGTGAAGGTGATCGCCCGTCCGTCCTGTCGCCAGTTCGCGCCGTCGACGTCGTCGACAGTGGTGCCCTCGGCGAGGGTGACCACCACGGCCCAGTCCGCCACCGGTGCGTCGCCGGGGTTGCCGACCACGATCTCGCCCGTGTAGCCGAACAGGCGGCTGGAGTCGGTCTCGTAGCGGGCCACCATGGGTGCCGGTGGCGGCGGTGGCGCAGCCGACGCGGGCGTCCGCGAGGCCTTCGCCGACGGGGTCCGGCTCGGGCGGGTGGTGGCCGACGCGGTGGTCCGCGTGGGGCGCGCCGAGGGGGTCGCCGTGGCGCGGCGGTGGTCCCGCCGTCCGTCACGGTCGGCGACGCGGTGGCTGTCGGCGCCGGCGCGGCGGCCGGCTTCGAGTCGGGTGGCAACGTCACCCATGCCGCCGTCCCCGCCACCAGCACGGCCCCGGCGACCACGGCCACCACCGGGCGACGCCGGCGGGGGGTGC
>NZ_JAKKFF010000216.1 GCF_022229015.1 Micromonospora foliorum | reverse complement strand
CCCGGCCGGTACGCCGCTGGCCGGCGCCGAGTTGCCGGCCGACGCGCAGGCCGAACCGCCCCGGCCGACTCCGGCGGTCCGGGCCACCCGCAAGCCGTTCCGTCTGCACCGGGTCCGCCGCCGCTGATCAGTCGATCAGCCCGCCCGGCCGCCGACTCCCGCCACCGCGGCGTCGGCGTCGACGAGGGCGAGCACCTCGCCCAGGGTGCCGAGCGTCGGGCCGCGCCAGTCCCGGTCGGCGTTGAACACCAGGTGCGTGGCCAGATCCGGTGCGGCGAGCCGGACGGCGGTCATCCCGGCCCGTTCGGCGCCGGTCAACTCCTGGCTGCCGCCGTCACCGACGTAGAGGCAGTCGCCCGGCGCGAGCCCGAGCCGCTGGCAGGCCGTCAGGTAGAGCGTCAAATCCGGCTTGCACCGTCCGACCTGCACCGAGAAGACCCGGACGTCGAGCAGGGGGGCGACCGCGAGCTGCGGCAGGAAGGCCGGCAGTTCGTGCGTACAGTCGCTGATCACGCCGGTGCGCAGGCCGCGCTGGCGCAGGGCCGCCAGCACCGGCACCGCGTCGGCCCGCAGCCAGGTGTCCGCGCGGACCGCCCGGTGCCGGGACGCCACCGCCGCCCGCACCGCATGGTCACTGGGGTGTACGCCGACCTGGGCGCACACCCAGCGCAGGGTCGCCTCCGCGTTGCCGAGCAGGCCGGTGGCCCGTTCGTAGTAGGTGCGGTCCAGCACCTCGGTCAGCGTGTCGGTGTGGCACCCGAGCAACTCGGCGGTGCCGAGGTGCGCGACACCGCGCTGCACCGAACGGGTCAGGGTGCCGAAGAAGTCGAACAGCACCGCCTGGTAGCTGGGCATGGGGGAACGCCTCCGGGCGGTCGAGTGTCGCCGGCGCGGAACCGCGTGATCGTAACGGAGTGATGACCGTCCGTGCTGAGCGTCATACGTGTGAGGATTCCGTCCCGTGCCCCCACCTTCACACCGGCCGACCCTGGACCCGCTGACCACCGGAGCGGTCGGGCTGGCCGTGGTCGCCGTGTCGTCGTCCGCGCCGCTGATCGCGTACGCCGTCGCCCCCGCGCTGGCCATCGCCTTCTGGCGCAACCTGCTCGCGGTGGCCGTGCTGAGCCCCTTCGCGCTGGTCCGGCGTCGGGCCGAGTTCCGCAGGCTGACCGTGGGCGCGGGCCGGCGGGAGGGACTGTTCTGCGTCCTGTCCGGGGTCGCCCTGGCCGGGCACTTCGCGACCTGGGTGCCGAGCGCCCAGCTCACCTCGGTCGCCACGTCCACCGCCCTGGTCGCCACCCAGCCGGTCTGGCAGGGGTTGATCGCCCGCGCCCAGGGGCGTCCGCTGCCCCGGGTGGTCTGGATCGGCATCGCGGTGGCGGTCGGCGGCGCGGCGGTCGCCACCGGGGTGGACGTGGGAGTCTCCGGACGGGCCGTCCTCGGTGACGTGCTGGCGTTGGTCGGCGCCCTGTTCGCCGCCGTCTACACCGCGTTCGGGGAACGGGCGCGGAGCAGCATCAGCACCACCACCTACACCACCATCTGCTACGGGATCTGCGCGCTGATCCTGCTGGCCCTGTGCCTGGTGGGCGGCGTACGACTGACCGGCTTCGACGGGCGTACCTGGCTGGCCATCCTGGCCCTGGTGGCCGGCGCGCAGCTGCTCGGGCACTCGATGTTCAACTACGCCCTGCGGAAGATCCCGGCGACCACCGTGAGCGTGCTGATCCTGCTGGAGGCGCCCGGCGCGGCCCTGCTCGGCTGGGCCTGGCTGGGTCAGCTGCCCCGCCCGTACGCGCTGCTCGGGATGGCGTTGCTGCTGGCCGGGGTGGCGGTGGTGGTGCTCGGCGGCCGGCGGAGCGAACCCACCGCCCTGCCGGCCGACCCGACCCCGCTGGCCGACTGACCGCCCGACACGAGCGGGTCGAGGCCCACCAGCCGACCGGGTCAGCTCTCGTGCACCTCGATGACCCGGGTCGTCGGGGCGGCGTCACCGAGGGCGGTACGCAGAGCCGCCCGGTCCGGGTCGGCGAGGAACGACTCGTAACCGGCCCGGCCGTCGAACCGGATCACGTGCACCTCGGCCTGCCCGTCGGTGCCGCGCAGTCGCCGGTCCAGCCGGCCGCGGTGCCGTTCGAGCAGGGCCAGTACGGCGTCCTCGTAACGCTGCCCGGCCGCCTCGGCCCCGACGGCGAACTCGACGATCGCGACGAGTGTCAGCACGCCGGCCCGGTCAGCCATCGAGACCGACGGCCTTGGCGCTCGCCGCCCAGAGCCGGGAGGCGAGCTGCGGATCGGCCGCCTTCCGGAGCGGCCGACGCGGTCGCCGGTCGGCGTAGTAACCCCCGTTGATCAGCCGGGAGCGGTCCTGGTTTGCCAGCCACACCAGGGTCTCGGCGCCCTTCTCCGGGCTGCGGAACGGCAGGAACCGCATGCCGAACGCGACAAGCCTGCTGTCGTTGGCGAACCGCGTACGGACCACCCCGGGGTGGAAGCTGTACGCGGAGGTGTCCGGCCAGCGGCGGGCGGCCTCAGCGGTGAACAGGATGTTCGCCTGCTTGCTGGTGCCGTACGCGCCCATCGGCCGGTAGTCACGCAGCGGCTTGTTCAGGTCGTCGGGGTCGAGTGCGCCGAAGCGGTGCGCGCCGGAGGCGGTCACCACGACCCGGCCCACCCGGTCGGCGAGCAGGTTGGTCAGCAGGAACGGGGCCAGGTGGTTGGCCTGGATCGACATCTCGAAACCGTCGACGGTGCTCAGTGGTTGCAGCGCGATCGCGCCGGCGTTGTTGGCGAGCACGTCGATCCGGTCGTACGCGGCCCGAAGTTGCTCGGCCAGTCGGCGTACGTCGTCGAGGATCGCGAAGTCGGCCCGGAACAGTTCCGGACGCTCACCGGAGTTCTCCCGTACCCGAACGGCGGCGGCCTGTAGCCGGGCCGGGTCCCGCCCGACCAGCACCACCTGGTCGCCACGGCAGGCCAGGTGCACGGCGGCGGCCAGCCCGATGCCGGAGCTGGCCCCGGTCACCACCACCAGTCGGCGCCCAGTGAGATCTTCCACAGGTCCATTCACCCCGGTCATGGCGCGAGGTTACCGTGACGTCACAACGCCCTTTGGGATCGTTAAGGTCTCGGATCTGTCGTCAGGTGGCGTCGGCATGCCCGCCGGACGCTGGAAGGAGCGCATTGATGGCCGCAGTCGGTCGCCCCCGCAGGTCCTGCCTCGCCGTGCCGGGTTCCAGCGTCAAGATGCTCGGCAAGGCCCAGGGTCTCCCGGCCGACCAGGTCTTCCTCGACCTGGAGGACGCCGTCGCCCCACTGGCCAAGCCGGACGCGCGCAAGAACATCGTGGCCGTCCTCAACGAGGGTGACTGGGCCGGCAAGACCCGGGTGGTCCGGGTCAACGACCTCACCACCCCGTGGACCTACCGGGACGTCATCGAGGTCGTCGAGGGCGCCGGCGCCAACCTGGACTGCATCATGCTGCCGAAGGTGCAGACCGCCGCCCAGGTGCAGTGGCTGGACCTGACGCTCACCCAGATCGAGAAGACGATCGGCCTAAAGGTCGGCCGGATCGGCATCGAGGCGCAGATCGAGAACGCCGCCGGTCTGGTCAACGTGGACGCGATCGCCGCTGCCTCGCCGCGCGTGGAGACCATCATCTTCGGCCCGGCCGACTTCATGGCGTCGATCAACATGAAGTCGATGGTGGTCGGCGGCTTGATCCCGGACTACCCCGGCGACCCGTACCACTACATCCTGATGCGGATCCTGATGGCCGCGCGGATGCACGACAAGCAGGCCATCGACGGCCCCTTCCTGCAGATCCGCGACGTCGACGCGTTCCGTGAGGTGGCCAAGCGCTCGGCCGCGCTGGGCTTCGACGGCAAGTGGGTGCTGCACCCGGGCCAGATCGACGCCGCCAACGAGGTCTACCAGCCGGCGCAGGCCGACTACGACCACGCCGAGTTGATCCTCGACGCGTACGAGCACTACACCTCCGAGGCCGGCGGCCGGCTCGGTGCCGTGATGCTCGGCGACGAGATGATCGACGAAGCGTCCCGCAAGATGGCGCTCGTGGTCGCCGCCAAGGGCCGGGCCGCCCGGATGAGCCGTACCTCGTCGTTCACCCCACCGGCGCAGTGACCGGCCGGGCCGGGACGACCGCCGCCGGCCGTCGATCCGGCTCGACATTCGACGGTACGCCGGCCCGCCCGCCGGTCAGTAGCTGCTGCTGTTGTCGCTCGTCGCGATCGCGTAGATGATCGCGGCGGCGTAGCCGGCGACCACCAGCACCAGGAACCCGGTGAGAATCCAGCCGACGATGATGGCGGCCTTCGCCATCCCCGCACCACCCTCGCCGCTGAGCCGGATCTGCTTCTGCGCGACGTGCCCGAGGATCGCGCCGACCGGCGCGGTGATGCAGGACGTGAAACCGAGCAGGGCCAGCACGAACGCCGCGATGGCCATCCCGTTGGTCTTCGGCGGCTGCGGGTAGCCGTAGCCGGGGTACTGCGGCGGGTAGCCGACCGGGGCGTAGCCGGGCGGGGCGTAGCCGGGCATCGGCTGGGTCGCCGGCGGCTGCGCTCCGGCGTACGGGTCGACCGGGGCGTACGGGTTGGTCGGCGCGTACGGGTCGACCGGGCCGGGCTGCGGGGGGACCGGCTGACCGGCCACCAGGGTCGGGTCGGGTGCGGGGCTCGACGGTTGGGCCGACCACGTGGGATCGGTCCAGTTGCCGGGCGGCGGGGGATTTGTCATGCGAACTCTCCGTCAGGTCGGGGTGCGGAGACAGGGTAGCCAGCGCTGCCCAAACCCGACGCCCCCGCTTCCGGGTGCCGCGTTGCTCGGGCCGGTCGTAACGGGCAGGATCCCTGGCATGGCATACGACGCGCGCGCCGCGGACCGCTCCGGCAGCCGACCCCGACGGGACGTCAGCCGCCCGGGTGCGGCCCGGCGCGCCCGGACGGCCGCC
>NZ_JAKKFF010000215.1 GCF_022229015.1 Micromonospora foliorum | reverse complement strand
TACGTACTTACATCTTATTACCTACTCTAAGGCATCTTTGTTTTTCAAGAAGAAGTGGGCCACCGTGTTATGGCCCCGTGACGGTAGTTCAGACGTGTGCTCTTCCGTGCTCGGCCGGGGCGCGGGCCGGCGGCCCGACCGCCCGATCTGGCCGACGGGCTCGACGCGCTGCACCGGATCGCCAACCGGCGTGGGCTGGTCGTGGTGGTCTCCGACTTCCTCGACGGCCTGCCCGACGACCCCGGCCAGGCGGCGCCGTGGGAGCGGACCATGCGCCGGCTGGCCGTCCGGCACCAGGTGCTGGCTATCGAGGTGACCGACCCGCGTGAGTTGGAACTCCCGGACGTCGGCCTGATCACGCTCGTCGACCCGGAGACCGGCCGGCACCGCGAGGTGTGCACATCGGACCGTGGGCTTCGCGAGCGGTACGCGGAGGCCGCCGCCGCCCAGCGCGAACAGGTCCACCAGGCGTTGCGCCGCAGTGCGGCCACCCACCTGCCGCTGCGCACCGACGGGGACTGGAGCGCGGACATCGTCCGGCACGTGCACGCCCAGCGTCGGTTGGCCGCCGCGCCGGTCGGCCAGCGCCGGGGAGGTGCCGCGTGATCTGGCAGTCGCCGCTGCGACTCTGGCTGCTGCTCGGCGTGCTCGCCCTGGTCGTCGCGTACCTGGTGGTGCAGCGGCGACGCAGCCGGTACGCGGTCCGCTTCACCAACCTGCGGCTGCTGGACCGGGTGGCGCCGGAGCGGCCCGCCTGGCGTCGGCACGTACCGGCCGGGCTCTTCCTCGCCATGCTGGCGCTGCTCGTGGTCGGCTTCGCCCGCCCGAGCGCCGAGGTCCGGGTGCCCCGGGAACGGGCCACGGTGATGGTGGCGGTGGACGTCTCCACGTCGATGCTCGCCACCGACGTCGAACCGGACCGGTTGGCCGCGGCGAAGGAGGCCGCCCGGCGCTTCGTCGAGGGCCTGCCCGACGAGTTCAACGTGGGTCTCGTCGCGTTCGCCGGCAGTGCCGCCGTGCTGGTGCCCCCGGGCACCGACCGGGACGCCCTCGACGAGGGGATCGACCGGCTCGCCGAGGGCATCACCGGTGTCCAGGGCACCGCGATCGGCGAGGCCATCAACACCTCACTCGGCGCGGTCAAGAGCCTGGACAGCGAGGCCGCGAAGGAGACCCCACCCGCCCGGGTCATCCTGCTCTCCGACGGTGCTAACACCTCCGGGATGGACCCGATGGAGGCGGCCGCGGAAGCGGTGAAGGCGGAGGTGCCGGTGCACGCGATCTCGTTCGGCACACCGTCCGGGTTCGTCGACCGAGGTGGACGGCCCATCCAGGTGCCGGTGGACGGACAGACCCTCAAGGCGGTCGCCGAGGAGACCGGCGGGATGTTCCACGAGGCCAGCACCACCGACGAACTGCGGGCCGTCTACGACGACATCGGCAGCTCGGTCGGCTACCGCACCGAGCGGCAGGACATCTCGGCCCGGTTCATCGGCCTCGGACTGGTGTTCGCCATGGGTGCCGCCGCCGGCTCGATGCGCTGGTTCTCCCGGCTGCCCTGACCACCGCGCACAACCGACGTCGACCGTGAGGAGTACGCATGGCAGTGCAGACCGGACTGGGCGAACCGCGCGGTCCCTGGTTCATCTCACCGGAACTCGACCCGGACGGGCGCGGGTGGTGGGACGCGCCCGAGCGTGACCCGGGTGGGCGACGGCCCGGGCGGCTGCTCGCCGTGTTGGCCGTGGTGGCGGTCTCGGCCGTCTCCGGTGCTCTCGCCGGTGGCGTGGTGGCCAGCCGGGACGGGGCTGGTGGCCCGGCCGCGGCGTCCGCCGCCCCGGTGCCGGCCGAGTTGGTCACCGCGGCCGAGCGGACCGTACCCGGGGTGGTGTCGGTGCTGGCCGGTGGTGCGAGCAGCGGGTCCGCGACCGGCTCCGGCTTCGCCGTTGACGACCAGCAGCACCTGATCACCAACGACCACATCCTGGCCAAGGGAGGTGGCGGGCCGGTGACCGTGGAACTGCCCGACGGCCGTCGGTTCGCGGCCGAGGTGGTCGGACGGGAGCCGCGCAGCGACCTGGCGGTGCTGAAGGTGCCGGCGTCGGCCGGTCTCACCCCGCTGCCCCTGGCCAAGCCGGGCGCGACCCGGGTCGGTGAGCCGGTGCTCGCGGTGGGTTCACCACTCGGTCTGGCCGGAACGGTCACCGCGGGCATCGTCAGCGCGTTGGATCGCGAGGTGCGGCTGGGCAACAACCGGCACACCGCCGTGCAGACCGACGCGTCCATCAACCCCGGCAACTCCGGTGGGCCACTTGTCAACGCGCGCGGCGAGGTGGTCGGGGTGAACACCGCCATCGCCACCATCGACGGCAACGGCTCGATCGGCATCGGGTTCGCCATCCCGATCGACCAGGTGCAGCAGACCGCCGACACGATCATCGGCAAGGGCGGCTGAGCTGCCCGGACATCCCTGCCGTGGGGTGCCTCTGTCAGATATCCGGCCGGACGGCAGTGGACCATGGAAATATTACGCTCGGTATGGATACTGGCGGAGGTGGAGCGTCCTCTTCTCACGGTCCTCCTGCTGGTGGGCCTGGTCATCGGATGTGCGGTGGGGTCGGCGTACGCCCGGGCGCGACGCGGGTGGAACGATTACCAGACCGTCAAGAAATCGGTGCCGGGCGCCCGACGGGGCGCCTGGTCGCTGATCCGCGGCGTCGCCGTGAAGGCCGCGGTCATCGGGGTGCTGCTCTTCGGCGCGGTGGCGTACGCGGCGGTCGGCTCCGACGAGGAGACCGCCGGTCCGGCGCCCAGCCAGTCCCCGACGCAGAGTGAGCCTCCGCACCGTTAGCTAGCGGCCTGGGGTGAGGTCCAGCTACTCCAGCCGACGACACGGCGGTGGGGCTAGCCTCGGGACGTGGACGACGGACTGCGGGTGACCGACCGGTGGGTGGTGCCCGCCGGGGAGCTGCGGGAGCGTTTCTCCCGCTCGTCGGGGCCGGGTGGGCAGGGCGTCAACACCGCCGACTCCCGGGTCGAGCTCAGCTACGACCTGGCCAACTCCCCAGGCGTGCCCGAGTCGCTGCGGTCGCGGGCGTTGGCCCGGCTGGCGAACCGACTCGTCGACGGGGTGCTGACAATCGCCGCCAGCGAGCACCGGGCCCAGTTGGCCAACCGGGAGGCGGCAAGGGAGCGGATGACCGCGCTGCTGCGCGAGGCTGCCGCGCCCCCACCGCCGCCCCGCCGAGCGACCCGCCCGTCCCGTGGGGCCAAGGAGCGCCGGCTGGCCGAGAAGAAACGCCAGTCCCAGCGCAAGCGGGACCGCCGCGCCGACGACGACTAGCCCCGACGTCGCTCGGCCAGGCGGTCGGACGAGAGTCGCGAAACGGATGCCCGGTCGATCATGGAGTCGTGGTGCCCAATTTGGTCTACGGCAGGTGCTTTGCGGCCCACCACAACTCCATGATCGGCGGGGCTGTGGGGTGGGGGTCGGGCTCAGGCGGGGACGGCGGCGAGCAGCCGGTCGCGCAGCACCGCCGCCCGCTCGGCGAACCCGCGCTGCGCCGCCGCGTACTCCGCCCGGCCGTCCGGAGTCTCCACCCGCACCGGCGGGTAGCCCAGCGCCGCCAGGTCGTACGGGCTGGCCCGCATGTCCAGCGTGCGGATGTCCCGGGCCAGGTCGAACGCGTCGGCCACCAGTTCCGAGGAGACCAACGGCGACAACTTGTACGCCCACTTGTACAGATCCATGTTGGCGTGCAGGCAGCCCGGCTGCTCGTGCGCGTGCTGCGTCTCCCGGGTCGGGGTGAGCAGGTTCAACGGCCGGGCCGGCGGGGTGAAGAACCGGAACGCGTCGAAGTGGCTGCACCGCACGCCCCGCTCCTCGACGACAGCCGCGGTGTGCTCCGCGCTCAGCCGCAACGGCCAGGCGTTGTGCCGCAGCTCCTCCCGGGTCTGCCGGTAGACCATCGCCCACTCGTGCATCCCGAAGCAGCCGAAGTGCGGCGCCCGTCCGCGCGTCGCCGCCAGCAGGGAGCGGATCCAGGCGATCGACTCGCCGCGCCGGGCGCGTACCCCATCGGTGTCGAGGGTGACCCCGGCGGTGCCGGCGCGGTAGTCGCGGCCGAACTCGGCCGGATCGGCGTCGCGCAGCTCGACCCCCGACCCCGGGTGCCACCGACGCAGCTGGGCCGGGCGGTGCGAGTAGTAGGTGAACAGGAAGTCGGCCACCGGATGCCGTTCACCGCGTCGTCGCCGGGCCAGGTGCGGGGTCAGCCACACGTCCACCCGCTCCTCGTGGGCCCGCCGACGGGCCTGCCACTGCGCCACGTCGAGCACGGCGGGGGCGAGGGCGGCGGTCACGCACCCCAGGGTACGACCGCCGCCCGCACACCGGTCAGGGCATGTGCACCCGGACCCCGGCGGAGAACACCCCGCTGCGCAGCTCCAGCTGCTGGGGCGGGTCCCGCCCGTCGACGGTGAAGACCAGCGGGAGCACCATCCGGGTGCCCGCCGCCATCGGGTCGGCGAAGACGTCCCGACCCAGGTTCGCCGTCCGGGTGGCCGACTCGTCGGCGCTCACCCAGCGACCGCCGGGCAGGTACGCCCGTTGCAGCTCGCTGTGCCAGGGCTGGTGGTCACCGGTGACGTTGCGCACCCCCACGGTGGCCTCGCAGCGCCGGCCGTTGGCCGGTGCGGCACCGCCGCCGTTGGCCTTTCCGGCGGTGCCGGGCGCGCCGCAGGTCATCCGGTACACGGTGAACTCGAACGCCGACTCGCGCAACGGCACGCCCAGCGCCCCGGTGACCCCGGTGCCCGTCCACGCGCCGCTGGTGGGCTGCTTCTGCGTGTCAATCGTCGCGACCTGCCGGGTCGCCGTCCAACCCGCGGTGCCGACGACGCCGGCCAGCACCACGACGGCGGCGCCCACCAACACCCAGACCGGCGGGGTACGCCGACGCCGTACCGGGCTCGGGGCGGCCGGCCGGGGATAGATCGTCCCGCGGTCACCCCCGGCCCCGCCGCCGGTGGAGAGTGCGGCAGCCGTCACCCGACGCCCGCGCCGACGTCGCCACACCCACACCAGGGCGGCGCTGATCAGCAGCAGGACCGCCAGCCCGGCGAGCAGCACCGGGTAGCGGCGCCACGGCGGTGCCTCGGTCACCTCGGCCGCCGGTGCCGCTGCCGCCTGCCAGGTGGCCGTGGCGCAGTCGTACGGCCGGGTGCCGTCACTGGTGAACGCGCAGGTCGGCGCGGTCAGCGGTCGGCCCGGTGCGGTCGCGGCGAGCGCGGTGCCCAGCGTGGTGGTGCTGTGCGCGGGCAGCCGCAGCCGCCAGGTCACCTCCGTGGCCGATCCACCGGCCGGGGTGGACAGCCCACCACCGCTGATCGCGGTGGTCGACGCCCCGGGCGGCAGTTCCTGACGCACGGTCGTCTCCAGCGGCGAGTTGCTCACGTTGCGCACCTGGATCCGGTACCTCGGTGCCGGGCTGCTCTCCGTCGCGACCGCCACGGTGACCTGTTGCGGGGGTGCCGAGGCCGGTGCCCGGGTCGGCGGTGCCATCGCCGGTGGCGCCGATGGCGGGGTGGGCTCGGTCACCCGCGCGACCATCGCCACCGGTGGCCGGGTGGCCGTCGGTGTGGCCCCCACCGGCTCTGGCGTGGCGGCCGCTGGTTGCGGCGTGGCGGCCGCTGGTTGTGGC
>NZ_JAKKFF010000214.1 GCF_022229015.1 Micromonospora foliorum | reverse complement strand
CCGCAGCCTCACCGCGCCGCGGGGCTGGGACGTCGTCCGGCACGAGGGCGAGTTCGAGCCGCCGCCGCCCACCACGGACGACTTGGTCGCGCTGGCCGAAGCGGTCCGCGAAGCCGCCCGCCCGGCCCCCCGCCCCCCGGAGCCGGACCAGAACCGTCCCGAGAACCCCCACCAGACCGGCCGCCGAGGCCACCTCCGAGTAATCCCCCCCAACCACTAATCTCCCGCACCCAGCCCAACCCGGCCGCCTTCCCGCCGCCCCCGCCCGGGCCCCGCCTTTCCGGCCCGGCCCGGCCCTTCGGCGCCCCAGCCCGACCCCCGCCCTTCCTGCGTTGATCATGAAGTTATTGCTCTCTGCCTCGGCGTGTCGGGGCAATAACTTCATGATCAACAGAGGTGGGTTGGTGGGTGGGTGGGGTTAGAGCTTGGTCCAGGCTTGGGTTAGGACTGTGCGGAGAATCTGCTCGATCTCGTCGAAGTGTTGCTGCTCGGCGATCAGGGGCGGGGCCAGCTGGATGACAGGGTCGCCCCGGTCGTCGGCCCGGCAGTAGAGGCCCGCCTGGAACAGGGCGGTGGAGAGGAAGCCGCGCAGCAGGCGCTCCGACTCGGCCTCGTTGAACGTCTCCCGGGTGGTCTTGTCCTTGACCAGTTCGATGCCGTAGAAGTAGCCGTCGCCGCGGACGTCGCCGACGATCGGCAGGTCGTACAGCTTCTCCAGGGTGGCCCGGAAGGCGTCCTCGTTGGCGCGTACGTGCCCGACCAGGTCCTCGCGGGCGAAGACCTCCAGGTTGGCCAGAGCAACCGCGCAGGAGACCGGGTGCCCACCGAAGGTCACCCCGTGGGCGAACATGCCGGTCTCGGTGAGGAACGGTTCCATCAGCCGGTCGCTGGCGATCATCGCGCCGAGCGGGGCGTAGCCGGAGGTGATGCCCTTGGCGGTGGTGATGATGTCCGGCTGGTAGCCGTAGCGCACCGCGCCGAAGTACTCACCCAACCGCCCCCACGAGCAGATCACCTCGTCGGAGACGAGCAACACGTCGTACGCGTCGCAGATCTCCCGTACCCGATCGAAGTAGCCGGGCGGTGGCGGGAAGCAGCCGCCGGAGTTCTGCACGGGCTCCAGGAAGACCGCGGCGACCGTGTCCGGCCCTTCCCTTTCGATGGCCCGACCGATCTCGTCGGCGGCCCAGCGGCCGAAGGCCTCGGGGTCGTCGCCGTGCTCGGGCGCCCGGTAGAAGTTCGTGTTCGGCACCTTGATCGCGCCCGGAACCAGTGGCTCGAAGTCGCTCTTGATGCCCGGCAGGCCGGTGATCGACAGGGCGCCCATGGAGGTGCCGTGGTAGGCGATGTATCGGCTGATCACCTTGTACTTGTTGGGCTTCCCGGTGCGCTTGAAGTAGGCGCGGGCCAGCTTCCACGCCGCCTCGACGGCCTCGGAGCCGCCGGTGGTGAAGAAGACCCGGTTGAGGTCGCCGGGGGTGAGCCCGGCGATCCTCTCGGCCAGCTCGATGGCCTTCGGATGCGCGTACGACCAGAGCGGGAAGTAGGCCAGCTCGCCGGCCTGCTTGGCGGCAGCCTCGGCCAGCTCGGTGCGGCCGTGGCCGGCGTTTACCACGAAGAGCCCGGCGAGCCCGTCCAGGTAGCGGCGACCCTGCGCGTCCCACACGTACGCTCCCTCGCCGCGCACGATCGTCGGCACCTCGCCGGCGGAGTAGCTCGCCATCCGGGTGAAGTGCATCCAGAGGTGGTCGGTGGCGTTGGCCATGTCAGCCCCATCGGTCGTCGGGCCGGTCAAAGGGGTGAGGCCGGCCGCTCTGTCAACGGTTATCGCACAGTCTCAGCCTCCGAAGCAAGTGTTATCGGCGGTATCACGGTCAGTTGGCGACGGATTTAGCGTGCAGGTGTCATGGATGCAACGGAATCCGTACTGCCGCCGACTGGTTGATCCACGGTCGGAAGGGTCGGAGGTGTGCTGGTGGCTGCCTTTGGAGCTGAATCGTTTGCGACATCACGGCCGCCCTGTCGAGTCGCGCTCGGCTGCCCTGGTCGGGCCTGCCCGGGTCGGCCTGCATCGCTTGGGTCGGGGCCTGCTGATCGGTCGGGCCTGCTTGCCACGGCAGCTGCGTCGGCCAGCCGCTCCGCTCTGCTCGCGCTTGCCCTGCCCGTGTCGCGCCAGCCCTGCCCGTGTCGCGCCAGCCCTGCTCGGGTCGCGCTTGCCCTGCTCGGGTCGTGCTTGCCCTGTTCGGGTCGTGCTTGCCCTGTTCGGGTCGCGCCTGCCCTATCCGCGTCGCGCCTGCCCTGCCCGTGTCCCGCCTGCCCTGCTCGCGTCGCGTTTGTCCTGCTCGTCGCGCTTGCCCTGCTCGGGTCGCGCCGGCCCCATCCGCGTCGCGCCTGCACTGCCCGTGTCCCGCCAGCCCTGCTCCGTCGCGTTTGCCCTGCCGCGCCGCGTTTGACGGCCGTTCGACTCGCGCCTGTCGAACGGTCAGGCCGGCTCGTCGTCGGGTCCTGCCGGCCCTCGAATCGTTTGCGACATCAGCTCCAAAGGGCCCGACTGTCGGTAGCGCCTCCCTCTGCCGCCGGCTCGATTCACTCCGGTTCGTTGAAATCGCGGTGTCCGGGCGCGGTTGATACCGCGATATCAATGAAGTCGAGTGGATCAAGCCGGGGGGTCACGCAGCGCGGGCCGGGGGTCGGGGGGTGACGCCGGGCCGGGGGCCAAAGGCGCGGGCCGGGGGACGAGGTGACGCGGGCCGCGGGGCGGGGTGGCGCGGGCCGGGGGCCAAAGGCGCGGGCCGGATGGCGGGGTGACGCGGGCCGGGGGCCAAAAGGCGCGGGCCGGTGACTGAGTGACACGGAGGCGCGGCCTGGGTCGGGAGGCGCGGCTTGGAGGGGCCGGAGGGACGCGGGTCTTGGGACGCTGGTGGGGCACTTCGGGGACGGTCGGGGGGCGTCCTGGCCGCGCGCGAACACGTCCCACCGCAACACGCCGGTAGGTCGCAGACACGGACACGCAGCGTGGCTATCGTCCGCCGCAACGTGCATCGAGCGGCGTCGCAGCGCGCCTGCCGGGCGGCGGAGAATTCCGGATCGTCCGTTACGGCACGAGGAGCGGCGGGAGGGTCCGGTGGCGAACGAGGCGTTGCGGGTGGCGATGGCCGAGGCGGGGGAGACCGTCGAGTCGTTGGCCGAGAAGGTTGGCGTCGACCCCAAGACGGCGGCGCGGTGGCTCGCATCGGGGCGCATCCCGCATCCGCGTACCCGGGTGGCGGTGGCTCAGGTTCTGCGCCGAGAGGCGGCCGACCTCTGGCCGGAGCCGTTCCGCCGTCGTGACCTGCCGTGGTTCCGGCCGTGGGCCGAGCTGGAACAGGACGCCACCTCGCTCCGGTCGTATGAGCCGCTGCTGGTGCCGGGTCTGCTCCAAACCGAGGGGTACGCCCGCGCGGTCCTGAGCACTGGTGGACTGGTCCCACCGTCCGAGGTGGACCAGATCGTGGCGAGCCGCCTCGAACGGCAGGCGGTCCTCTGCCGCGACGCCCCACCCCAGCTCGTGGCGGTAATCGACGAGGTGGTGCTGCGCCGGCCGGTAGGCGACGGGTCGGTGATGGCGGGACAGCTCAGGCACCTCGCGTCGGCAGCCGAGTGGGAACACGTACAGGTCCGGGTCATTCCGGCCGAGAGTCCGTGGCACACCGGTTTGGCCGGACCATTCGTTCTGGGGCGGCTGCCCGACGGGACCGAATTGGCGTATCTCGACAACCAACTCCGCGGTCAGGTCGTGACCGATCCCCTCGACGTCGCTAGCCTGGGACGCAGGTGGGAGAGCGTCACCGGCGAGGCGTTCCCCCAACGCCGGTCGATCGAGATGATCAGGGAAGTGGCCACGACATGGACATGACCGACGCCCGCTGGCGCACCGCGACCCGCAGCAGCAACAACGGTGGCAATTGTGTCGAGGTGGCCGACAATCTGCCCGGTCGGGTGCTGGTGCGCGACAGCAAGGACCGCGACGGCGGCACGCTGACCTTCGCGCCGCTGAGTTGGCGCTCCTTCGTCAAGCAGTTGCGGCAGGGCTGACATGACCGACGCCCGCTGGCGCACCGCGACCCGCAGCAGCAACAACGGCGGTGACTGTGTCGAGGTGGCCGACAACCTGCCCGGTCGGGTGCTGGTGCGCGACAGCAAGGATCGCGACGGCGGCACGCTGACCTTCGCGCCGACCGCCTGGGCTTCGTTCGTCGACGCGGTAGGCGCGGTCGACACGGTCCGCGCGGCGGGCCGCTGATCCACTCGGCATCACGGAAACCGGGGCATCACGGCGGCCGGGACACCCCGACTTCCGGAAAGCCGAGTCGATCAAGGGAGGCTCAGGCCGTACCCCAGGTGTAGGTCTGCTTGCGCAGCTTGAGATAGACGAACGCCTCGGTGGAGAGCACCCCGGGCACCGCGCGCAGCCGCTGCAGGATCTCCAGCAGGTGGTCGTCGTTGCGGCAGACCACCTCGGTGAGCAGGTCGAACGACCCGGCGGTGATCACCACGTAGTCGACCTCGTCCAGCTCGGCCAGCCGGTCCGCGACCGCCTCCAGGTCGCCGTCGGTACGTAGGCCGATCATCGCCTGCCGGTTGAAGCCGAGCTGGAGCGGGTCTGTCACCGCCACGATCTGCATGACCCCGGAGTCGAGAAGTCGCTGCACCCGCTGACGGACGGCCGCCTCGGACAGCCCCACCGCCTTGCCGATCGTCGCGTACGGGCGGCGGCCGTCCTCCTGGAGCTGCTCGATGATCTGTTTGGCCACGTCATCCAGCAGAGCGTGATTGGCGCCTTCACGGACAGCGACGCGTCGACCGCCGTTGCTGTTCTCGTGCTGCCGGTTTGTCATTGCCCACTCCCCATGTCCCGAATCGTGATGTCGCGCGTGTATCCCCGCGCAGTCTGGCGTATTTCGTCGTGCATCGCTAATCCCGCAACGGAATCCCTTGTAAGGGAGGTCACCTCATGTCAGGATCAGTCGTCCATGGCACTTAACCCTTCCGACATTCCCGCCGGCGTGCCTCCCCGTCCCGCCCGCCGACGATGACCCCCTAGGAGTCGTCATGCGTACTCCCCTCCGGCCCCTCTCCCGGCGTGGACTGCTCACCGGCACTCTCGGTTCGGCCGCGCTGCTCACCATGGGCGGCAGCCTCGCGGGCTGCGGCACCAAGGGCGCGCAGCAGACCGAAGCTGGCTGCGTCAGCGAGGACCTCTCCGGCACCGAGAAGAAACTGGCCTTCGCCAACTGGCCGCAGTACATGGACGTGGACGAAAAGGACGAGTCCAAGCGACCGAGCCTCGACGAGTTCATCACGAAGACCGGCATTCAGGTGACCTACACCGAGGACATCAACGACAACAACGAGTTCTTCGGCAAGGTGCAGAACCAGCTCGCCGCCTGTCAGAGCACCGACCGCGACATCATCGTGCTGACCGACTGGATGGCGGCCCGGATGATCCGGCTCGGCTGGATCCAGAAGCTGGACCCGGCGAAGATCCCGAACGTGCAGGCCAACCTGCTTCCGTCGCTGCTCAACCGTCCCTTCGACACCGAGAACCGGATCTCCATCCCGTGGCAGTCCGGCCTCGCCGGTCTGGCGTACAACGGCAACGTCACGAAGGAACTGCGGACGGTCGACGAACTGCTCACCCGCCCCGACCTCAAGGGCAAGGTGACCGCGCTCAGCGAGATGCGCGACACCATGGGCCTGCTGCTCGGGTCGAACGGGCACGACCCGGCCAACTTCACCGCCGCCCAGTTCGACGACGCCCTCAACAAGCTCAAGAAGGCCGTCGACTCCGGGCAGATCCGCAAGTTCACCGGCAACGACTACGCCCCCGACCTGGCCAAGGGCGACATCGCCGCGTGCATCGGCTGGTCCGGCGACGTCATCCAACTGTCCGGTGAGGACGAGAAGGTGCGGTTCGTCGCGCCGGACTCCGGCGTGATGCTCTTCAGCGACAACATGATGGTCCCCAACAAGGCCACCCACAAGGGCAACGCCGAAGCGCTGATCAACTACTACTACGAGCCGGCGGTCGCGGCGAAGCTCGCCGCGTACGTCAACTACATCTGCCCGGTCAAGGGCGCGCAGGCCGAGATGGAGAAGATCGACCCCGAGCTGGCCGCCAACCCGCTGATCTTCCCCGACGACGCGCTGCTGTCGAAGTCCAAGGTGTTCATGGCCCTGGACGAGAAGCAGGAGAAGGAGTACGAGGGCAAGTTCCAACAGATCATCGGGGCGTGACGCGGATGGCGCGCGAGACACCCGCCGGCGACCTGCGCCTGGCCGACCTCACCAAACGGTTCGGCGTCTTCACCGCGGTCGACGACCTGAGTCTGACCATCGAGCAGGGCTCGTTCTTCGCGCTGCTCGGCGCGTCCGGCTGCGGCAAGACCACCACCTTGCGGATGATCGCCGGCCTGGAGGAGCCGACCAGCGGCCAGGTGCTGCTCGGCGACCGGGACATTGCCCGACTGCGGCCGTACAAACGACCGGTCAACACCGTCTTCCAGAGCTACGCGCTCTTCCCGCACCTCAACATCTTCGAGAACGTCGCCTTCGGGCTGCGCCGACGCGGCATCCGCTCGGTCGACGACGAGGTCACCCGGATGCTGTCGCTCGTGCAGCTCGACGGCTACGGCAACCGCCGCCCCGCCCAGCTCTCCGGCGGTCAGCAGCAGCGGGTCGCGCTGGCCCGCGCCCTGATCAACCGGCCGCAGGTGCTGCTGCTCGACGAACCGCTGGGCGCACTCGACCTCAAGCTGCGCCGACAGATGCAGATCGAGCTGAAGCGCATCCAGACCGAGGTCGGCATCACCTTCGTCCACGTCACCCACGACCAGGAGGAGGCCATGACCATGGCCGACACCGTCGCGGTGATGAACGCCGGTCGGATCGAGCAGTTGGGTGCCCCGGCCGACATCTACGAGTTCCCCGCCACCGCCTTCGTGGCGAACTTCCTCGGCCAGTCCAACCTGCTCGCCGGCGAGGCCACCGGCGTCAGTGGCGGCGACGTCGCGGTGACGGCGCACGGCACGCGCTTCTCGGTGCCCGCCGGCCGGTCGCGGGCCGACCACGGCCCGGTTCACCTGGGGGTACGCCCGGAGAAGCTGATTCTGGTCGGCTCCGCCGACCAGGTGCCCGCTGGCCATCAGCACGTCACCGGGGTGGTCACCGACGCCTCCTACGTGGGAGTCAGCACGCAGTACCTGCTGCGCACCGGCTGGGGCACCGAGTTGTCGGTCTTCGCCGCCAACAGCGGAACGTCGACGTCGGTGGCGGTCGGCAGCGAGGCCGTGGCGTACTGGGATCCGCGGCACGCCTTCCTGCTGCCCCGCGACGCCGCCGACAGCGACCGGACGTCGCCGGTGCTCGACGAGCCGGTGGGTGTGTCGTCGTGACCCTGCTGGCCCCCACCGGAGCGGGGCACCCGCCAGCCGCGCCACCGGCAGCCCGGTCCGGGCGGCGCCGGCTCCTGCCGTACCTGCTGTTGTTGCCCGGTGCGGCCTGGCTGCTCATCTTCTTCGGTGTGCCGCTGCTGCAGTTGGCTGCGGCCAGCCTGTACGACCCCAGCGGCTCGCTCTCCACCGGGTACGCGATGACCTGGGCGGTCGGCAACTATCCGGACGTGGTGCAGGCGTACTGGCCGCAGTTCCTGCGCTCGTTCGGCTACGCCGGGCTGGCCCTGGTGCTGGCGCTGCTGCTGGGCTACCCACTGGCGTACGCCATCGCGCAGAAGGCCGGCCGCTGGAAGAACCTGCTGCTGGTGTGTGTCGTCGCGCCGATGTTCACCAGCTTCCTGGTCCGCACGCTGGCCTGGAAGACGATCCTGTCGGACAACGGCGCGCTCGTCGGTCTGCTGCGCGACGTGCACCTGCTCGCTCCCGACGGTCGACTGCTGGCCACGCCGTTCGCGGTGGTGCTCGGCCTGACGTACAACTTCCTGCCGTTCCTGGTGCTGCCGCTGTACGCGAGCCTGGAGCGGCTGGACCACCGGTTGCTGGAGGCGGCCACCGACCTGTACGCGAGCCCGGTGCAGGCGTTCCGTCGGGTGACGCTGCCGCTGTCCATGCCCGGCCTGGTCGCCGGCACGCTGCTGTTCTTCATCCCGGCCAGCGGCGACTACATCAACGCGGAACTGCTCGGCAGCCCGAACGAATACATGATCGGCAACGTCATCGACTCGGCGTTCCTGGTCCGACTGGACTACCCGCAGGGCGCCGCGCTGTCGTTCCTGCTGATGGCGGCGATCCTCGCGGTGGTCTTCGGCTACCTCCGTCGAGCCGGCACGGAGGAGGTCCTGTGAGCGCGAGGAGCGCAGCGCACCGGAGCCCCGCAGTCGCGAACGAAAGGCGGCTCTGGTGAGGGTTTCCCGCTGGTTGGCGGACCGCTGGGTGATGATCGTGGCGTTGCTGGTGCTCGGCTACCTGGCGCTGCCGATCCTGGTGGTGGCCGCGCTGTCGTTCAACCGGCCGTCGAGCCGACTGTCGTACGACTTCAACGAGTTCACCCTCGACAACTGGCGGCAGCCGTGCGCCACCTCGGACATGTGCGACGCGGTAGTCCGCAGCGTGCAGATCGGCTTCATCGCCACCGTCGTCGCCACCGTGCTCGGCACGCTGATGGCGTTCGCGCTGGTCCGGCACCGGTTCCGTGGCCGGTCCGGGATCAACGTGCTGATCTTCCTGCCGATGGCCACCCCCGAGCTGGTGATGGGCACGTCGTTGCTGGCCCTGTTCGTGTCGGCGGGCGTACCGCAGGGGTTCTGGACCATCGTGATCGCGCACGTGATGTTCTGCGTGTCGTTCGTGGTGGTCACCGTGAAGGCGCGGCTCGCCGGGATGGACCGGCGGCTGGAGGAGGCCGCCATGGACCTCTACGCCAGCGAGTGGCAGACCTTCCAGCGGATCACCCTGCCGCTGGTGCTGCCCGGCATCGTGGCCGCCGCGCTGCTGGCCTTCTCGTTGAGCTTCGACGACTTCATCATCACGAACTTCAACGCCGGCACCACCGTCACGTTCCCGATGTACGTCTGGGGCGCTGCCCAGCGTGGCATCCCCCCGCAGGTCAACGTGATCGGCACCGCGATGTTCGCGGTCGCGCTGCTGCTCGTCGGGCTCAGCTCGCTGCGCGGGCGACGGGCCCGACGCGCCAACCTGCTGGCCGGGCCGGCAACTCCCGCGCGTCGGTCGTCATGACGCCCCCGCCTGCGGTTCGGCCTCCGGATCGTCCGACCGGTGGGCCGTCATGACGCTCCCGGACACCGGGCGGGCGTTGGCCGACGCGGCACCCGTGCCGTACTGGCTCGATCGCCCGGACCGCCCCGACCCGCTTCCGCCACTGGCTGGCCGGCACTCCGCCGACCTGCTGGTGATCGGCGGCGGTTACGGCGGGCTGTGGACCGCATTGTTGGCGAAACAGGAGGACCCGGACCGGGACGTGCTGCTCGTCGACGCCGGGACCTGCGGTTGGGCCGCGTCCGGGCGCAACGGCGGGTTCTGCGCCGCCTCGCTGACCCACGGCCTGGCCAACGGCGTCGACCGGTTCCCCGACGAGGTCGGCGAGTTGGAACGCCTCGGCCGGGAGAACCTGGACGCCATCGCCGCCACCGTCGCGAAGTTCGACATCGACTGCGACTTCGAGCGCACCGGCGAACTGGCCGTCGCCGTCGAGCCGTACCAACTCGACGGGCTGGCCGCCGACGCGGACCTGGCCCGCCTGTACGGCCACCGGGTGCGGCTGCTCGACCGGGACGAGGTGCGCGCCGAGGTGCACTCACCGACGTACCTGGGTGGGATGTTCGACCCCGACCGGGTGGCCATGGTGGACCCGGCGAAGCTGGCCTGGGGTCTGCGCCGCGCCTGCCTCGACCTCGGCGTACGGGTGCACGAGCACACCCGGGTCACCGGTCTGCGCGCCGACGGCCCGGCCCTGCACGCCAGCACCCTGGGCACCGATCCCGCCGCCCTGCCGGCCAACCCGGGTCAGGCCGACACCCGGGCCGCCGGCCTGCCCGGCTCGGTACGGGCGCGCCGGGTCGTGCTGGCCACCAACGCGTTCCCGCCGTTGCTGCGCCGACTGCGGGCGTACCTGGTGCCGGTCTACGACCACGTGCTGATGACCGAGCCACTGACCCCGGCCCAGCGCGACGCCATCGGGTGGCGCAACCGGCAGGGGCTGGCCGACACCGCCAACCAGTTCCACTACTACCGGCTCACCGCCGACGGGCGGGTCCTCTTCGGCGGCTACGACGCCGTCTACCACTACGGCAACCGGGTCGCCCCCGAGTTGGAACAACGAGCGGCCACCTTCACCACCCTCGCCCGCCACTTCTTCACCACGTTCCCGCAGCTCGCCGACGTGCGGTTCAGCCACCGCTGGGGCGGCGTCATCGACACCTGCACCCGGTTCTGCCCGTTCTTCGGCACCGCCTACGGCGGTCGGCTCGCGTACGCGGCCGGCTACACCGGCCTCGGCGTCGGGGCCACCCGCTTCGGCGCCCGGGTGCTGCTCGACCTGCTCGACGGCGGGAACACCCCGCTGACCGGGCTCGACCTGGTTCGCCGCAAGCCACTGCCGTTCCCACCGGAACCCGTCCGCGCGGTCGGCATCAATCTCACCCGCTGGTCACTGGCCCGCGCCGACGCGCGCGAGGGCCGGCGCGACCTCTGGCTCCGTACTCTCGATCGTTTCGGTTTGGGGTTTGATTCCTGATGCGTGTCCTCCTCGTCGGCGCCGGTGGCGTCGGCTCCGCCGCCGTAGCCATCGCCGCCCGACGGGCCTTCTTCGAGATCATGGTGGTCGCCGACCACGACCCCGTTCGCGCCGAGCGGGCCGTCGCCGGGCACGGTGACCGATTCGTCGCCGCCCAGGTGGACGCCTCCTCGGCGGACGCGGTCACCGCGCTGTGCCGGGAGCACCGGATCACGCACGTGCTCAACGCCGTCGACCCGCGGTTCGTCATGCCGATCTTCAACGGTGCGTTCGCGGCCGGCGCGGACTACCTGGACATGGCGATGTCGCTGTCGCACGCCGAGACCGGCGTGAAGCTCGGCGACGAACAGTTCGCGCTGGCCGACACCTGGTCGGCGGTCGGTCGGCTGGCGCTGTGCGGCATCGGGGTCGAGCCCGGCCTCTCCGACGTGTTCGCCCGCTACGCCGCCGACGAACTGTTCACCGAGATCGACGAGATCGGCGTCCGGGACGGGGCGAACCTCACCGTCGACGGGTACGACTTCGCGCCCTCGTTCTCCATCTGGACCACCATCGAGGAGTGCCTCAACCCGCCGGTCGTCTGGGAGCGGGACCGGGGCTGGTTCACCACCGAACCGTTCTCCGAGCCGGAGGTCTTCCACTTTCCGGAGGGGATCGGGCCGGTCGAGTGCGTCAACGTCGAGCACGAGGAGGTGCTGCTCATCCCGCGCTGGGTCAAGGCCCGGCGGGTCACCTTCAAGTACGGCCTCGGCGACGAGTTCATCGACGTGCTCAAGACGCTGCACAAGCTCGGTCTGGACGCGGTCTCCCCGGTGCGGGTACGCGGCGTCGACGTGTCCCCGCGTGACGTGGTGGCCGCGAGTCTGCCCGACCCGGCCACACTCGGCGCCCGGATGCGCGGCAAGACCTGCGCCGGCACCTGGGTACGCGGACTCGGCCCGGACGGGCAACCCCGCGAGGTCTACCTGTACCACGTGGTCGACAACGAGTGGTCGATGCGGGAGTACGGCCACCAGGCGGTGGTCTGGCAGACCGCCGTCAACCCGGTCGTCGCATTGGAGTTGCTCGCCACCGGCGCGTGGGCCGGTGTCGGGGTGCTCGGGCCGGAGGCGCTGCCCCCGATGCCCTTCCTCGACCTGCTCACCGGCTACGGCTCGCCCTGGGGCCTGGAGGAACGGTGAGCCTGCCCCGCTGACGGCATCGCGACAGTCGCTGAACCGCTGAAGCGCTGAACCGCTGAACCGCTGGACCGCGTCGATCATGGAGTTGTGGTGGGCGGAAAGAGCTGTTCCGAGGCTTCTGTTCGGCACCACGACTCCATGATCGACGCAGGCGGTGGACTCGGCGCATAGCACGGACGGGGTGAACTTCGGCGGTTGTGCACAGGGCTGCTAGTTATCCACAGGGTGCTGGGCTGGGGTCGAAAGGCGCTGGCCTGGTGCTGCAGATTCCTGCGGCATGGCAGAGCCTCTGTATCGATACTCGGAGTTACTCGCGGCCGGCCTTAGTCGGGAACAAGTACGCAGGTTGCTCGATCTGTCCAGCCTGCACCGGATGTCGCGGAGCATCTACGCGCAATCGGCCGACCAGGCTGGACGCCTACCGGCAATCTTCCGGCGGCTGCCCGCCACGGCCGTCGTCGGCTTTCACACCGGCGCGCAACTGCATGGCTTCGGTGACGCTCGAAGCTCCGACGTGCACGTGATCGTGCCGGCGGGGGAGAAGGTCCCGCACATTCGAGGCGTCGTTACCCACGAGGCGGTGCTGCCGGTGCGTGATCCGGTGCTGCTCGCGGGAGTGCCTTGCGCGCCCGCCGTCAGGTGCGCGGTAGACCTGGCCCGGTCGTTGCGTCGGATGGAAGCGATGCCGTTGCTGGATCTTTGTCTTCGCGTCGGTGCGTGCCAGCCCGAGGAGCTCCGGGTCGAGGTCGCTCGGCACGATCGTTTGCGGGGAGTCTGTCAGGCGCGCGATCTCGTGCCACGCGCCGATCCTCGGGCAGAGTGCCGGCAGGAGAGCCAACTGCGCCTAGTGCTGATAGACGGCGGCTTGCCACCGCCGGAGCCGCAGATCTGGGTCCCAGACAGCTACGGGATACCGCTCTATCGCCTGGATCTCGGTTATCGGCAACACCACGTGGGCGTCGAGTACGACGGGTCGTCCCACCTGGATCGTGCCCGCCTCCAGCACGATCGCTCTCGAACGAACTGGCTCGCCGCCAACGGCTGGCAAATGCGCCACTTCACGGACCGGGACCTCTACCGTCGCCCCGCCCACATCGTCCGAACCTTGATCCCCCTCCTGCACCCCTAGCCCTCAGCCACTCCCCTTCACCCCATCGCTCCCGTCGATCATGGAGTTGTGGTGCCTCACGAAAGGTGCGAAACGGGAGGCAACTCCCACCACAACTCCTTGATCGACGGGCGGGGGCGGGGGCGGGGGCGGGGGCGGGGTTGGGGCTTGTTGTGGCGCAGGTCACCCCTCGTGCCGCCGCCGTGCTCCTTGGGACGGACCGCGCAGATGGCGTGAGACGGGTACGAAGTCGGCGGGGTCTGGCTTGCGGTGGTTTGCCCGCTGGACACTCGCGTGGAGGATGGCTGCGGCGGGTGCTTACAGAACCCTTAACCCGGGCCTGCGACGGTATGCCGGGCAAGCCGAACTCGGGGGAGCGGAAAACGTGCGGGTGCTGGTGGCGGACGACGAGCGGTTGTTGGCGGACACGGTGGCCGAAGGGCTGCGGCGCCTTTCGATGGCCGTCGACGTCTGCTACGACGGTGACGGTGCGCTGGAGCGGGTCGGGGTGAACCGGTACGACGTCGCGGTGCTGGACCGGGACATGCCCGGGCACACCGGCGACGAGGTGTGCCGCAGCATCGCCGACTCACAGGCCGGCACCCGGGTGCTGCTGCTCACCGCGGCGGCCGGCATCCGGGACCGGGTGGAGGGCCTCGGGCTCGGCGCGGACGACTACCTGACCAAGCCGTTCGCCTTCGCCGAGTTGGTGGCCCGGGTGCAGGCCCTCGGGCGGCGGTCCACGCCGGCTCTGCCACCGGTGCTCGCCCAGGACGGCCTGGTGCTGGACGTGGGCAGGCACGTGGCCAGCCGGGACGGCCGCCCGCTCGCGTTGAGCCCGAAGGAGTTCGCGGTGCTGCACGTGCTGCTGCGCGCCGACGGTCAGGTGGTCAGCGCCGAGGAGTTGCTGGAGCAGGCCTGGGACGAGTTCGCCGACCCGTTCACCAACGCCGTACGGGTCACCATGATGACCCTGCGCAAGAAGCTCGGTGATCCCGCGATCATCCACACCGTTCCGAAGGCCGGCTACCGCATCGGTGGTACGGCGTGAGCTGGACGCCCCGACGTCGGGTGCTGCTGGTGGGGCTGCTGGCGCTGCTGGCCGGGCCGGTGCTGCCAACGATGGGCAAGTGGCTGACGGGAGTGACCTGGACCTGGGGGCAGCAGTTCTGTGACCTGCCCCTGCCCGGGTTGTCGGCGGTGTGCCGCGACGTGCGGCCGGGGGCGTTCGTGCTGCCCCTGGCGGCCGTACTGCTCGTGACCCTGGCCGCCCTGGTAGGGCTCTGGTTCGGCGCGGTCTGGTGCCTGCGTCCGGTCGCCGACCTGGCCGGGCCGATCGGGCACCTCGGCCCGCAGAACCTCGGCCACCGGATCCGGCCCCGGGGCCGCGACGAGTTGGCCCGGCTGGCCCGGGCGATCGACGAGATGATGGAACGCGTCTCCGCCGGGTACGAGGGGCAGCGGCGGTTCGCCGCGAACGCCTCGCACGAGCTGCGTACGCCGCTCGCCGTGCAGCGGACGCTCATCGAGGTCGGCATGGCCAGGACGCTCAGCGGCGAGCAGTTGGAGTTGTTGACCGGTCAGCTGCTGGAGACCAACGAGCGCAACGAACGCCTGATCGAGGGCCTGCTCGCGCTCAGCGAAAGTGACCAGGGCCTCCGTTCGCGGATACCCCAGCGGTTGGACACGATCGTCGAGGCGGTGCTGGCCGGGTACCTGGACCGGGCCCGGGAGGCCGGGATCACCATCGAGACCCACCTCGTGCCCCGGGTCGTCGTCGGCGAGCGGGTGCTGCTGGAGCGCCTGGTCACCAACCTGGTGGAGAACGGGATCAAGTACAACCGGCCGGGCGGATCGCTGAAAGTCGTGGTGAACCAGGTGCCCGCGCTGTCCGTGGTGAACAGCGGCCAGCCGGTGCCCGCCGAGGCGGTGGCGGGTCTGTTCGAACCGTTCCGCCGGCTCGCCCGGGACCGGACCTCGCAGGGCGGGGGCGCCGGCCTGGGACTGGCCATCGCCCGCTCGATCACCCAGGCGCACGACGGCATCATCGCGGCCCGGCCCGCCGAGCACGGTGGCCTGCGGGTCGACGTCCAGCTACCCACCCTTACCTGACGCTTCACCCACCTCGGGGTCCACGTACCGCTGGATCCCGCCTGTGGTGTGCCCGAAAAGGAGAGACGATGTCACGCACCGTTGGCCAGGTCCGGGCCGATGTCGAGGAGGCCAGCCGCTGGCTTGCCGGCCGCGTGGTCCGCACGCCCGTGCTGCGGTCCCCGGTGATCGACGAGCTCACCGGGGCGCGGGTCCTGCTCAAGGCCGAGAACCTCCAGAACGGCGGCTCGTACAAGATGCGGGGCGCGCTGCGCGCGGTCGGCCGCCTCGCCGCGGCCGGCCACAGCGGGGTGATCGCGCAGAGCACCGGCAACCACGCGGTGGCGGTGGCGTTGGCGGCCCGGCAGCACGGGCTCGCGGCGACCGTGGTGCTGCCGGTCGACGCCGCGCCGACGAAGGTCGACCGGGCCCGCGCGGCGGGGGCGCGGGTGGTCTTCGCCGGCACCGGCGTCGAGGAGCGGGTGGCGGTGGCCAACGGGCTCAGCGACGAGAGCGGTCACCCCGTGATCGACGCGTACGACCACCCGGACGTGATCGCCGGGCAGGGCACCGCGAGCCTGGAGCTGATCGAGGAGGCCGAGCGCGCGGGGACGCCGTTGGACGCGCTCGTCGTACCGGTCGGTGGTGGTGGCGGGGTGGCCGGCGCGTGCCTGGCCGCCGCCGGCTCCGGCATCGAGGTGTACGGCGTGGAGCCGGTGGGCTGCGACTCGCTCGCCCGCAGCCTGGCGACAGGTGTCCGCGTGCCGGTCGCGCCGGCTCCCACCATCGCGGACGGGCTGCGGCCGTCCTGCGTGGGCGAGCTGCCGTTCGCCATCGTGCGGGACACGCTGCGCGGGGTCGTCCGGGTCGACGACGACGAGATCGCGGCGGCGTTCCGGCTGATCCTGACGGAGCTGAAGGTGCTCGCCGAGCCGTCCGGGGCGGCCGGGCTGGCCGGTGCCCTTCGGCTTCCGCCGGGAAAAGAGCGCCGGCGGACCATCGGCGTGGTGCTGACCGGCGGAAACGTGGAGGCGGGGCTGGTGGCCCGGTTGATGGCCCCGCGCTTTGCCGACGTGGCTGGGGAAGGGGCGGCGGCGTGAGCGCGCCAATTCGGATCGGAATCCTGTTCGGTGGACCGTCGGCGGAGCACGAGGTGTCCTGTGCCTCCGCGCTCGGGGTGGCCCGGGCGCTCGCCGGCGGCGGCTACCGCACGGTCGCCATCGGCGTCACCCGCACCGGCGGGTTTCGGCTGATGCCCGACGCGCTGCTGGCCGAGCTGCGCGACCGACCGGCCGGCGAGCGGGCCATCGACGACCAGCTGGTGGTGACCGGGCCGGCAGTGGAGCTGCGGGCCGGTCCGCGTCCGGGTGTCGTGCAGGTGTCCGCCGGCAACGCCCCCGGTGCGGTGCACGCCGAGCTGGACGTGGTCTTCCCGGTGCTGCACGGCCCGTACGGGGAGGACGGTGTGGTGCAGGGGCTGCTGGAGTCGCTGAACGTGCCGTATGTCGGGTGCGGCATCCTCGCCTCGGCGGTCGGCATGAACAAGGTGGCGATGAAGCGGGCGCTGCGCGCCGAGGGCATCCCCGTCACCCCGTACGTGGCGTTCGACGCGCACACCTACCGGGCGGTCGACGACCCGGAGAAGCTGGTGACCGGGCTGAGCCGGCCACTCTTCGTCAAGCCGGCCAGCATGGGTTCGTCGATCGGCATCTCCCGGGTCGGCGAGGGTGACGACCTGGCCGCCGCCGTGGAGGAGGCGCTTCGCCACGACCAGCTCGTCATGGTCGAGCAGGGTGTCGCCGGCCGGGAGTTGGAGTGCGCCGTGCTCGGCGGCTGGCGTCCCGAGGCGTCGGCGGTGGGCGAGGTGCGGGTCACCGGCGGCTGGTTCGACTACCAGCAGAAGTACTTCGGCGACGCCGACCCGATGATCGTCCCCGCCGTGCTGCCGGACGAGGTGACCGCGCGGGTCCGCGAGCTGTCACTGCGGGCGTTCGCCGCGATCGGCGGTTGGGGTCTGGCCCGGGTCGACTTCTTCTACGACGAGACGGCCGGTGAGCTGTACGTCAACGAGCTGAACACCATGCCGGGCTTCACCGCGCACTCGATGTACCCGAAGGTGTGGGCCGCCGTCGGGGTCAGCTATCGGGAGGTGGTGGACCGACTCGTCGAGTTGGCCCTGCTCCGGCACGCGGAACGCCCCGCGAGCACGACGGGGAGCATCCGATGATCCTGCTCTCCGATCCCCGGGTGGCGGCCGTGCCCAGCGCCGACGACGGCGAGGAGTTCGTGGACCTGCGTGAGCTGCCGGAGCTGCGGCTCGACGCCCGGGCGGCCGACCCGGCCGGGGCGTACGCCCGGTTGCGGGCCGGTGTCGTGGACCGCCTGCTGGCCGCGCAGCGTGCCCTGCCCGGTGGGCTGCGCCTGCTGGTGGTCGAGGGCTACCGGCCGTACCAGGCGCAGTTGACCATTTTCACCGGCTACCGGGACGAGCTGCGCCGACGGCACCCGGACTGGTCGCCGGAGCGGCTGCACCGGGAGACCACGAAGTTCGTCTCACCGGTCGAGGTGGCCCCGCACAGCACGGGCGGCGCGGTGGACCTGACGCTCTGCACCGACGACGGTGTCGAGCTGGACCTGGGTACGGCCATCGACGCCACCCCGGAGGACAGCGCCGACGCCTGCTTCACCGCCGCGCCGACGATCGGCGGCACCGCCCGTCGGCACCGGCAGATCCTGGTGGACGCCCTCGGCGGCGCGGGGATGGTGAACTACCCGACCGAGTGGTGGCACTGGTCGTACGGCGACCGTTACTGGGCGCTGATCACCGGGGCGCCGCACACCCGGTACGGGCCGGTGGACCTGGCCGCCGCACGATCGATACCCGTGCCGGCTGAACGGTAGGACGCTCCGGTCCGTACCGGTGGGTGAAGGACACCACCGAGGACGGGAGTGACGGCGATGAGGGTGCAGCGCAGGCACGTGCTGGCGGCGAGCGTGGCGGTGCTCGCCGCGGTGGGCGTGTCGGTGGGGACCAGTTTCGGGTTCGCCGACACGGCCCCGGCACGCTCGTCGGTCTGCTCCGGCTCGGTCACCTTCTCGGCGGAGGGCGGGTCGCCGGCGGCGACAAGCGACCGGTTCCCGGTGGGTACCAGGCTGCGGGTGACGAACCTGGACAACAACCGGGCGGCCACGGTGACGGTCACCGGCCCGTCGGGCAGTTGCGTGCTGCTCAACGCGGCGGCCATGGAGCTGGTCCGGGAGCCGGGGAAGAACGTGATCCGCCGCAACGTGGTGGAACGCGTCGACGGCGCGGCACCGCCCGCCGCCGCACCGGCACCCGGCACGGTCCGCCCCGGCGCCGCGTCGCCCGGCGCGCCCGGCCCAGCGCCCCGGTCGGCGTGCACGGGAGCGATCACCTTCTTCGAGGAGGCGGCCGGGCCGGCGGCGACCAGCGGGCAGTTCCCGGTGGGCACCCGGCTGCGGGTGACCAACCTGGACAACAACCGGGCGACCACGGTGACGGTGACCGGCCCGTCCGGCAGCTGCGTGCTGCTCAACTCCGCCGCCATGGAGCAGATCCGCGAGCCGGGCAAGAACCTGGTGCGCCGCAACACGGTCGAGGTGCTGCGCTGACATCGGGGGAGGGGCCCGTGCACCGGGCCCCTCCTCCGGTCAGCCGAAGGCGGCGTCGAGGAGATCGGCACCCCGGCCGAGCTGCTCGTCGGAGATCACCAGCGGGGGCAGGAAGCGCAGCACGTTGCCGTACGTGCCGCAGGTCAGGGTGAGCAGGCCGGCGGCGTGACAGGCCGCCGAGACCGCCGCGGTGGCGACCGGATCGGGGGTGAGCGTGCCCGGCAGCACCAGCTCCACGGCGAGCATCGCGCCCCGCCCGCGTACCTCGGCGACCCGGGGATCCCGTTCGGCGATGGCCCGTAGCCGGGGAACCAGCACCGACTCGATCCGTCGGGCCGCGCCGGCCAGGTCCAGCTCGTGCAGGGTCTCGATGGTGGCCAGCGCGGCGGCGCAGGCGATCGGGTTGCCGCCGTACGTGCCGCCGAGCCCGCCGACGTGCACCGCGTCCATCAGCTCGGCCCGACCGGTGACCGCGGCCAGCGGCAGGCCACCGGCGATGCCCTTGGCCAGGGTCACCAGGTCGGGTTCGACGCCCTCGTGCTGGCAGGCGAACCAGTCACCGGTCCGGCAGAAACCGGTCTGGATCTCGTCGGCGACGAAGACCACACCGGCCGCCGTTGCCCAGGCACGCAGCGCGGGCAGGAAACCCGGCGCGGGTACGACGAAGCCCCCCTCGCCCTGGATCGGCTCGATGAGCAGCGCGGCGACGTTCTCCGCGCCGACCTGCTTCTCGATCATCTCGATGGCCCGGGCCGCCGCCTCCGCGCCGGAGAGCCCGCCATCGCGCAGCGGGTACGACATCGGCACCCGGTAGATCTCCCCGGCGAACGGCCCGAACCGGTGCTTGTACGGCATGTTCTTCGCGGTCAACGCCATGGTCAGGTTGGTCCGGCCGTGGTACGCGTGGTCGAACACGACGACCGCCGGCCGCCCGGTGGCGTGGCGGGCGACCTTCACCGCGTTCTCCACCGCCTCCGCGCCGGAGTTGAACAACGCCGAGCGCTTCTCGAAGCCGCCGGGCGTCAACGCGTTGAGCTGCTCGCACACCGCCACGTACGACTCGTACGGCGCGACCATGAAGCAGGTGTGGGTGAACCGCTCCACCTGCGCCCGGACCGCCTCGACCACCCTCGGGGCCGAGTTGCCCACGCTGGTCACGGCGATGCCGGCGGCGAAGTCGATCCACTCCCGGCCGTCGACGTCGGTGATCGTCCCGCCGGACGCGTGGTCCACGTAGGACGGAATCACGCTGCCGACACCCCGGGCCACGGCACCGCCGCGCCGCTTGTGCAGCTCCTCGCTCGACGGCACAGCGCCGCTCTTCGTTCGCGACTGCGGGGCTCGCAAACCCGGCTCACTCCTCGCGCTCACGGTTCAGCTGCCCAGGTTGTGCATGACGTGCTTGATCCGGGTGTAGTCCTCCAGGCTGTAGACCGAGAGGTCCTTGCCGTGCCCGGAGTGCTTGAAGCCACCGTGCGGCATCTCGGAGACGAACGGGATGTGCGTGTTGACCCAGACGCAGCCGAAGTCCAGGCGACGGGTCATCCGCATGGCCCGGCCGTGGTCCCGCGTCCAGACCGACGCGGACAGGCCGTAGTCGACGCCGTTGGCCCAGCGCACCGCCTCGTCCTCGTCGGAGAAGCGTTGCACGGTGATGACCGGCCCGAACACCTCGTCCTGGATGATCTCGTCGGCCTGCCGCAGCCCAGAGACCACCGTCGGGGCGTAGAAGTAGCCGCGGTCGCCCTGGCGGGACCCGCCGGTCTGGATCGCCGCGTGGTCCGGCAGGCGGTCCACGAAGCCGCTGACCCGGGTGAGCTGGTTGGCGTTGTTCAGCGGACCGTAGAGGACGTCGGCGTCGTCGGGGGCGCCGGTCTTCGTGTTGCGGGCCTGCTCGGCGAGCGCCGCCACGAAGTCGTCGTGGACGCCGGGGCCGGCCAGCACCCGGGTGGCCGCCGTGCAGTCCTGCCCGGCGTTGAAGTAGCCACCCAGGGCGATGGCCTCGGCCGCCGCCGCCACGTCCGCGTCGTCGAAGATCACCACCGGGGCCTTGCCGCCCAACTCCAGGTGGGTCCGCTTCAGGTCGGGGGCCGCCGCGGCGGCGACCTCCATGCCCGCGCGGGTCGAGCCGGTGATCGACACGAGCTGCGGAGTCGGGTGCGACACGAGGGTACGACCGGTGTCCCGGTCGCCGCAGACCACGTTGAACACCCCCGGCGGGAAGAACTCGGCGGCGATCTCGGCGAGCAGCAGCGTCGACACCGGCGTGGTGTCCGACGGCTTGAGCACCACCGTGTTGCCGGCGGCGAGCGCGGGGGCGATCTTCCAGACCGCCATCATCAGCGGGTAGTTCCAGGGGGTGACCTGCGCGCAGACGCCGATCGGCTCACGCCGCACGTAGGAGGTGTGCCCGGCCAGGTACTCCCCGGCGGACCGCCCCTCCAACATCCGGGCGGCGCCGGCGAAGAACCGGAACTGGTCCACCGCCGGGGGAAGCTCCTCCTCGGCGGTGAGCTGGCGGGGCTTGCCGGTGTTGCGTACCTCGGCGTCGACCAGCTCGGCGGCCCGCGCCTCCACGGCGTCGGCGAGCTTGAGCAGCGCCCGCTGCCGCTCGGCGGGAGTGACCTCCCGCCAGCTCTCGAACGCGGTGGCGGCGGCGGTCATCGCCGCGTCCACGTCGGCGGCGCCCGAGACCGGGGCCTGGGCGAACACCTCACCGGTGCAGGGGTCGACCAGGTCGGCGTAGCCGCCGTCGACCGGGTCGACGTAGGAGCCGTTGACGAAGTTGCGCAGCTGCTGCTGGTCACTCATGACGGGATCACTCCGAGGGGGCCGGGGGCGCGGTTCTGCGGCGGTTATCGCAATCTCTCTGCCATCTTGGCCACCGAATTCGCGGCAGACAAGGGTTATCGCGACTGTTTCCGTCGGCAGGTCCCTCGGTTACGCTGCTCGGCGTGGAGCCCACACCCTTCTTCGTCGCCTCCCGCCCCGCCACCGGCGAGGGTGAGCTGGCCGTCCACCACCCGTACGACGGCCGCCCGGTGGGGCGTACCACGCTTGCCACGCCCGACCAGGTCGACGCCGCCGTCGCCGCGGCGGCCGGGGTGGCCGCGCAGGCCGCGGCCCTGCCC
>NZ_JAKKFF010000213.1 GCF_022229015.1 Micromonospora foliorum | reverse complement strand
GCACCAGGTCGGCGAGCGGCGCGAGCCGTCGCCGCTCACCGAACGCGGCACAGCGCACCGAGAGCACCCGCGCCCCGGTGTGCGCCGCGTACCGGCCAGCGCCGACGTCGTACCCGGCGGCGAGGCGCTCCACCTCGGCGGCGAACCGGGACTTGCCGATACCCGCCTCGGCGGTCATCAGCAGCACCCGTGGGTCGCCCTGGTCGATCACCTCGGCGAGCCGGCCGGCGACCCGGCCGATCTCCGTCTCCCGGCCGACGTACGGCGCCTCGTCGCCGAGCCCCGAGCGGGTGCCCGGGGCGTCCAGCAGACCCAGCAGCTCGTACGCCTCGACCGGCTCACGCTTGCCCTTGAGCCGCAGCGGGCGCAACGCCCGCCAGGAGGAGACGTGTCTGGTGGCCGCGGCGGTGCGTCCACCGGCGTAGACGGCCCCGACCGCGGCGGCGTCGGCGAGCCGGGCCGCGGTGTTCACCGTGTCGCCGATGACCGTGTATTCGATGGCGGCCTGGATGCCGGCGATGACGTCGCCGGTGTTCAGCCCGACCCGCAGCCCGAGCGGCGCGCCGCCACCCCGCTCGTCGTCGAGCACCCGGCGGACGGCCCGTTGCATGGACAGGGCGGCCCGGACGGCGCGTTCGGCGTCGTCCTCGTGCGCCACCGGGGCGCCGAAGACCGCCATGATGCCGTCACCGGTCAGCTTGTCGACGTGCCCGCCGAACGTCTTCACCGCACCGGCGAGGGCGGCGAGCACCCGGTCGGTGACCGCGCCGACGCGTTCCGGGTCGAGGTCCTCCGACCAGGAGGTGAACTCGGAGAGGTCGCCGAAGAGCACGGTGACCACCCGGCGCTCGGCCGCCGGCAACGTGGCGGCGGCCGGCAGCGCGGCGCCACAGTTGTGGCAGAACCGCGCGCCGGGAACGGCAACGGTTCCACACACGGGGCAGGTCACATGTGCTCCAACCCACTGACCCCGGGCGCGGATTCCCCGGTGTCGACGCCCAGATACTCCAGCTGGGCACGGACCGACCATTCGGCCGCCCACCAGAGTGAGCGGTCCACGTCCGCGTAGACCGTCGCCACCACGTCGGCGGGGGTGTGGGCGCCGGCGGCGACCGCCGCCCGGACCTGGTCGAGCCGGGCCCGGCGGTGGGCGAGGTAGAAGTCGGCGGCGGCGGCGCAGTCGGCCAGCGCCGGGCCGTGTCCGGGCAGCGCCGGGATCCCCCGGTACGCGGACAGCAGCTCCAGGCTGCTCAGGTAGTCACCGAGGTGCCCGTCGGGGTGGGCGACCACGGTGGTGCCCCGGCCGAGGATGGTGTCACCGGTGAGCACCACCCGCTCGTCGTCGTGCTCGACCAGGAAGCAGACGGAGTCAGCGGTGTGCCCCGGCGTGCCGAGCAGACTGATCTCCAGGCCGAACCCGCCGAGGCGTTCGGCCGGCTCGGTCAATGGTTCACCGCCGATGGTGTGCGCCGGGTCGACGGCGAGCACGTGCACCCCGCCGAGCAGTTGGCTCAGCCCGGCGGCGCCCTCGGTGTGGTCGGGGTGGCCGTGGGTGATCAGGATCAGCCCGATCGGGCCGTGCTCGGCGATCCGGGTCAGGTGCCCCTCGTCCGCCGGCCCCGGGTCGACCACGACGGCGTACTCGGCCGCCGGGGCGCGCAGCACCCAGGTGTTGGTGCCGTCGAGGGTCATCGGCCCGGGGTTCGGCGCACGCAGCAGTGAAACCCAGCGGGGTAGCTCGTCGGCAAGCGCCGCCACCGCCCCCGTCACGTGCCCGCTCATGGCTGCGATCGTACGACCCCGCCCGCCACACCCCACGATCTTGCACTTGCCGTCCCTGATTCGTCCCCGTTCAGGGCTTTCGTCCGAGCGGAAAGGGCAAGATCGTGGGGCGCTGGGGACGCGTCAGGCGACCTCGACGATCAGCTCGATCTCCACCGGGGCGTCGAGGGGCAGTTCGGCCACGCCTACCGCGCTGCGCGCGTGGCGGCCGGCCTCGCCGAACACGGTGCCGAAGAGGTCGGAGGCACCGTTGATCACGGCGGGCTGCCCGGTGAAGCCGGGCGCGGAGGCCACGAACCCGGTCACCTTGACCACCTTGACCACGTTCTCCAGGCCGACCAGCGAGTCGACCGCGGCCAGCGCGTTGAGCGCGCACCGCTGGGCCAGGTCCTTCGCCTGCTCGGCGGAGATCCCGGCGCCGACCTTGCCGGTCGCGAGCAGCTTGCCCTCGGCCATCGGCAACTGGCCGGAAACGTACACGTGCTGCCCGGACTGCACGGCCGGGACGTAGCTGGCCACCGGCGGCACGACCTCGGGCAGTTCGAGACCGAGCTCGGCGAGCTTCGCGTGCGGACCGTTGCTCACGCCTTGGGCCGCTTCAGGTAGGCGACCAGCTGGTCCGGATTCGGGCCGGGGACCACGGCGACGAGTTCCCACCCGTCCTCGCCCCAGTTGTCGAGGATCTGCTTGGTCGCGTGGACCAGCAGCGGGACCGTGGAGTATTCCCACTTCTGCATCGCTGAAGGGCTCCCTCTCGGTGCGGAATTGTTCGAGGGACAGCCTACGGTCCGCTGGCCGGACGAGGTACGGGACGCTGCTCCGGCGTGGCCGGCAGCTCCCCGCAGCCCCCTTCGTGCTCGTACCCCTGCGGGCAGCGGGACCGGTCGGGCAGCAGCAGGTCACAGAAGACCCGGTGCCGGTTGTTCTGGTCGTCGGCGTTGGACACGGTGGTCTCGCCGGCGTCCAGCTCGGGCAGGAACCCCAGGGACACCGCGACCCGGCCGGCCAGCACGGTCGCCGCCGCCAGGTTCGGCACCCGGATCGGCAGGTGGATGACGAAGCCCGGCTCGTCGTCCTCACGGGTCCGCTCGGCGGGCTGGCTCGGCGCCCGGCTCGTCTCCGTCTGCTCCGGCATCCGGCGGTACGACCGTTCGTTGATCGGCTGGTTGGTGACCTGCCCGCCGGCCTCGACCACGGCCCCTGGCCGGCGGGGCCGGTCGTTAGTCGGGAACTGGGTGCGAGGGATGTTGTCCGCGTCGCGCATGCACTGCCTCCGGTCGTACCTCTCGGACCATGCTTCCGGCCCGGACCCATTCGTCCGTTCCGGCCCCCGCACCGGGACGAAGGTAGGTCTGTGGCCGCAGTCCCGCCAACAGGACGCGCACAAGAGGACACCAACAGTCACATATGCGACACACCGCAGGTCGGGGGGCCGACACCGGAACCGACGCGGGTACCACTCACCGGATCGTGGGGCCCGCCCGGCAGGCAGGGGCGACACCGACCCGGTCATCGACCGCTACCCTTCCGGTCGGACGGTCGCGCAGCGCCCGGCCGCCCGCTCGATCACGCTCGGCGCCAGGGGTGGCGGCGGGCGCCGCACCCCTGGGGGAACGACATGACCCACCCGCCCAGCGGCGACCAGGCCGGCCCACCCACTCACCCGCCGGCCCACCCGGATCCCGCCGGTCAGCCCGGCGCACCGACCATCCCCGCCCAGCCAAACCCCGCTCCGGCGCCAGGGCAGCTCGCCCTCCCCACCTCCCCCGCGCAGCCGGCGCTCCCCGCCGCCCCCGGCGCACCGGCCTTTCCCGGGCAGCCAGCCGGCCCCGGCCAGCCGACCTTCCCCGGGCAGCCCAGCGGTGCCGGCCAGCCGGAAGGGCCGGGCGGCCCCACCTCGACCGCCACACCCCCGCCGCAGCCGGGCGCCCCGAACCCCTCGTCGATCCCCCCGCCCCCGCCGGCCTACCCGCCCTACCCGGGCACGGCCGAGCCGAAGAAGAAGCGCGGCCTGCTGATCGCGGCGATCGCACTGGTCGTGATCATGGTGCTCTGCGTGGGCGGCGGCGTGGTGGCCTTCCTGACCCTGCGCGATGCCGAGACCGGCGAGGGCGCCAAGGAGCCGGCGGTCGCCGTCGACGAGTTCCTCACCGCGGTCTACAAGGATCGCGACGCGACCAAGGCGGCCAGTCGCGTCTGCGCCGCCTCGCGGGACGACGACAAGATCGCCGCGAAGGTGGCCGAGGTGGAGAAGTACGCCTCCACCTACCAGAACCCGCGCTTCCGCTGGACCACCCCGAAGGTGGACAACCAGACCGGGGAACGGGCCACCGTCTCCACCCGGCTCACCATGACCACCGCCGACGAGAAGGTCGCCGACCAGGAGTTGCGCTTCACTGTGGTGCAGAAGACGGGTTGGTGGGTCTGCGAGGTCGCGTGACCGCCACGCCTGGATAGGCTCGACGGGTGTGTGCAGCTGAGCGCCCGATCGACCCGGCCGGTGCCGGATGGCCCGCCCGTCTCCACGTGGTGACCGGCAAGGGCGGCACCGGTAAGACCAGCGTGGCGGCGGCGCTGGCCCTCGCGCTCGCCGCGGGTGGCCGGCGCACCCTGCTGGTCGAGGTGGAGGGGCGGCAGGGCATCGCCCAGCTGTTCGGCATCGACCCGCTGCCCTACGAGGAGCGGCACCTCGCCGACGCGCCGGACGGTGGTGAGGTGCGCGCGCTCGCGGTGGACGCCGAGGAGGCGCTGCTCGAGTACCTGGACATGTTCTACAAGCTGGGCGCGGCGGGCCGGGCACTACGCAAGCTCGGCGCCATCGACTTCGCCACCACCATCGCGCCCGGCCTGCGGGACGTCCTGCTCACGGGCAAGGTGAAGGAGGCCACCACCCGTACCACCGGGCAGCGGCGGGCGTACGACGCGGTGGTGCTGGACGCCCCGCCGACCGGGCGGATCGGCCGGTTCCTCAACGTGACGGCGGAGACCGCCCGGCTGGCCAAGGTGGGCCCGATCAAGACCCAGAGCGAGGGGGTCGCCGCGTTGCTGCGGTCCCCGATGACCGCGGTGCACGTGGTCACGCTGCTGGAGGAGATGCCGATCCAGGAGACGGTCGACGCGATCGCCGACCTGACCGCCCTCGGCTTCGGCGTCGGGAAGGTGCTCGTCAACGGTGTCCGAGCCCCGCTGCCCGCCGGACCGGCGGTCACCGCCGCGGAGTTGAGGCGCGGGCTGGTCGCCGCCGGGCTGCCGGCCGATCGGGACATCGTGGCCGGGCTGCACGACGAGGCACGTGACCAGCTCATCCGGCGCGAACTGGAGGATTCGCTCCGCGCCGACCTGGTGGAGCTGGGGCTACCGATGATCGAGCTGCCGTTGCTGCCCGACGGGGTGGACCGGGCGGGGCTCGCGACGCTGGCCCAGGCCCTCCTCCGCGCCGAATGACTCACACCTAGGCGCAGCGCGGGCGCGCGGACCCGCCGGCCCGATACGCTCGATTGGTGCCTTCCGAAGACGCGGCGCCGCAGCTGGACGTCGACCAGATCCTCGCCGACCCGGGCGTGCGGATCGTCGTGTGCTGCGGTGCCGGCGGAGTGGGAAAGACGACCACGGCCGCGGCGCTGGCGCTGCGGGCTGCCGAGCACCATGGCCGGCGCACGGTGGTGCTCACCATCGATCCGGCCCGCCGGCTGGCCCAGTCGCTGGGCCTGACCGAGCTGGACAACACCCCTCGCCAGGTCAAGGGCATCGACGTCGAGAGCAGCGGCGGCGAGTTGCACGCCATGATGCTGGACATGAAGCGCACCTTCGACGACGTGGTGTTGCAGCACACCGACCCGACGAAGGCCGCGGAGATCTTCGCGAACCCGTTCTACCAGGCGATGAGCTCGACCTTCGCCGGCACGCAGGAATACATGGCGATGGAGAAGCTGGGCCAGTTGCACGCCCGGGGCGAATGGGACCTGATCGTGGTGGACACACCGCCGTCCCGCTCGGCACTGGATTTCCTGGACGCGCCCGCTCGACTCTCCCGTTTCCTCGACGGCCGGATGCTGCGGCTGCTGCTGGCTCCGGCGCGCAGCGGCGGCCGGAGCATGTTCAGCCTGGTCACGGCCTCGTTCGGGATGTTCTCGAAGGTGGTGCAGAAGGTGCTCGGCGCGCAGCTGCTCACCGACCTGTCCGGCTTCGTGGCGGCACTGGATTCGATGTTCGGTGGTTTCCGGCAGCGCGCCGAGCAGACGTACCGCATCCTGCAGGCGCGGGAGACGGCCTTTCTGCTGGTCGCGACGCCAGAGCCGGACGCGGTCCGGGAGGCGGCCTACTTCGCGGGCCGGCTGCGGGACGAGCGGATGCCGCTGGCCGGCCTGGTGCTCAACCGGGTGCACCGCCCGGCGGTCCCGGAGCTGGACGCCGAGCAGAGCCGGGTCGCCGCCGAGCGGCTGACCGAGCTGGGTGGGCACGAGGCCACCGCCGACGTGCTGCGGGCGCACGCGGCGCTGGCTCGCCAGGCGGTACGCGAGCAGCAGGTCGCCGCGCGCTTCACCGAGGCGTTCCCGGCCGTGCCGGCGATTTCGGTTACGGCGCAGCCCGCCGACGTGCACGACGTCGACGGGCTACGGACGATCGGCGCGGCGATCAGCCGGCCGTGACCGGCGTCAGTTGGCCGCGCTGACGAGAATCTTGTCCTTGCCGGTCTTGTCCTTGCTGTTCTTCTTCATCGCGGCCTCGAACATCTTGCGCCAGCTCGTCACCTGCGGGTGACGACGCAGGAGTGCCCGCCGTTCGCGTTCGGTCATGCCGCCCCACACACCGAACTCGATCCGGTTGTCCAGCGCGTCGGCCAGGCACTCGTACCGAACTGGGCAGCTCCGGCAGATCCGCTTCGCCACGTTCTGTTCGGCGCCCTGTACGAACAACGCGTCCGGGTCCCCGTTCTGACATGCCGCCAGCGACGGCCAGTCAGTGATCATGCCCATGTGTACACGTCCCCCCTTGCAGTACCTACCGACCTCGTCGATGCACGTCAGCCGGCAATTCCCCCCGATCGCCCGGCCTGCCTTCCCCAAGGCGGCGCGGACGACATGTGGCGCTGTCGCCGCCCCCATCATGCTCTGTAGTCGACTGATTACGCAACGTTGTCGACGAAATCCATCATTCCGGACACTCCCGGCTTCCCGGGCCTTCGACCGCCGGTTACCCCGCCGAGGTCAGCGATAACGCTGCGCCGCCTCACTGAATCGGAGGAGACTCGCGCCAGGTCACACGCAACCAAGTACCGGGGGTCGTGCGTTTAGCACAACGAGGGCAGCGCGCGCAGGAAATGGGGAAAGAACGCCCCAGCGCCCCTCATTCCCTACTCGCGTACCCTGTCGAGGTGACCTGGATGCGGAAACGTGACCACAATGTGCTGACCAACGCCGCATCGCTACTCGTGTGTGGCCTGCTGGCCGGCGTGGTGGTCGCTGCGGCGGCCTTCCCCGCGGTAGCGATGTCCGGCCTGGCCGCGAAGGCGGGCGCCGAGACATTCGGTGCCCTGCCCACGGAGCTGACGGTGGCCCGCGCGCCACAGATCAGTTACCTGCTGGCCTCGGACGGCAAGACACCGCTCGCGACGATGTACGACGAGAACCGACGGGACGTGAAGCTCCCGGACATCTCGCCGTTCATGCAGAAGGCCATCATCGCGGCCGAGGACCATGACTTCTACAAGCACAACGGCGTCGACATCAACGGTGTCGCCCGCGCGTTCGTCAACAACCAGAGCGAAGGCTCCGGCCGGCAGGGCGCCTCGACGCTGACCATGCAGTACGTCCGGCTGGCCATCGCGTACTCGGCCACCCACCCGGCGGACGTCGTCGCGGCGACCGAGGACACCAGCGCCCGCAAGCTCCGCGAGATGCGGCTGGCTCTCCAGGTCGACAAGGAGTTCTCCAAGGACGAGATCCTCACCCGCTACCTCAACCTGGCCTCGTTCGGCAACGGCGCGTACGGCATCTACGCCGCCAGCCAGGTCTACTTCGGCAAGCCGCCGAGCAAGCTGAAGATCGAGGAAGCGGCGTTGCTGGCCGGCATGGTCAAGGCGCCGACGACGAACGATCCGACCACCGAGGCCGGTTACCCGCTCGCCAAGGACCGTCGCGACTACGTCATCCAGAACATGGTCGACATCAAGGCCATCACCCAGCAGGAGGCGGACGTCGCCAAGGCGACCAAGCTGGTGGTGAAGGACAAGCGCACCCCCAACGGCTGCGTCGCCGCCAACGTCAACGAGTGGGGCTTCTTCTGCGACTACTTCTACCGCTGGTGGATGGATCAGGAGACTTTCGGCTCGACCACGTACGACCGGGAGCGCCGGCTGAAGAGCGGCGGCTACACCGTCGTGACGTCTATCGACGTCCAGGCGCAGCGCGGCGCGGACCGGGCGGTCCGTAAGGCCAAGAGCGTGAACAGCAAGGAAGCGGCCATGGTCGCGGTCGTCGAGCCGGGCACCGGTCGGGTGCGGGCGCTCGCGGTCAACCGGCAGTTCAAGCTCGACGACCCGAGGAACCCGAAGAACAAGATCTCCAGCGATCCGGCGAAGAGCCGGAAGGGCATCCGGGGCAACTACCCGGCGACGGTCAACCCGCTGCTCACCGGCGGCAACGGCATCACCGGCTACCAGGCCGGCTCGACCTTCAAGATCTTCAGCATCGTCGCCGCCCTGGAGAAGGGCATCCCGCTCAGCTACACCTTCAACGCGCCGCAGCAGTTCAAGTCGGAATACATCATCGACAGCAGCAGCCCGGCGGCCTGCAAGGGCACCCACTTCTACTGCCCGACCAACTCCGGCCTCAAGGCCGGCGGCGTGCAGAACATGTGGAGTGCGTTCGCCCAGTCGGTGAACACCTACTTCGTCCCGCTGCAGCAGCAGGTCGGCGCGGAGAACGTCGTCGACGCCGCCCGCCGGGCCGGCATCCAGTTCCGGGCGAGCAACGACGCCAAATTCGCCGCGACCAAGGAAGCCGCCCACCAGTGGGGCGCCTTCACCCTGGGCGTCTCCTCCACCACGCCACTCGACCTGGCCAACGCGTACGCGACCCTGGCGGCCGACGGCAAGTACTGCGAGCCGATCCCGGTGCAGGAAATCCGGGACCCGGAGGGCAACAAGCTGGACATCGCCAACCCGCGCTGCGAGAAGCGGTTCAGCACCGAGGTGGCCCGGGCCGCCGTGGACGCCGCCCGTTGCCCGGTCGGCGACAACTCCAGCACCAGCAAGTGCGGTGGCAGCCGTACGGCCGCCGTCGTGAAGGGCATCGTCGACGCGCCGGTGGCCGGTAAGTCCGGCACCACCGACTCGGAGAAGACGGCCGCCCTGGTCGCCATGACCAAGCAGTACTCGGTTGCCGGCATCATGGCCGACCCGGACTGGCCGCAGACGAACGTCAAGATGAAGCACAAGGAGAAGGACGGCATCAACCCGCCGGTGTACGAGACCCTGCGGGATGCCATGAAGGGCAAACCGCGGATCCAGTTCGAGCCGCCGGGCCAGAAGATCTCCGAGGGTGACCAGCGCAGCATCCCCGACGTGAAGTGCGTTTCGGTGGATCAGGCGAAGTCCCGGCTCAAGGGCGCCGGCTTCGAGCCGGTCGTCTCCAGCGCGAAGGTGCCGTCCTCCTGCAAGGAGGGCGACGCGGCCGGCACCAGCCCGGACGGACGCACGATCAAGGGCGGCGTGGTCACCATCCAGGTCAGCAGCGGCGGCGGCACGCCGGGCAACACCGGCGGCACTCCGGGCGGTCAACCCGGCGGCCAACCCGGGCGACCCGGCAACGGCCGTCCGAACGGCTGAGCCGACCAGTAGGACACGACGGGCGGGCACCCTCCTCGGGTGCCCGCCCGTTCCGTCTGTCCGGACCAGCGAGCGCTACGACGACCTTCCTGGCGTACCGCTGATCCTGCTGGGTCAGAGACCGAGCTGTCGGCGTACCTCGGCGGCCACCCGGCCACCCTCGGCCTGGCCCGCCACCGCGGCCTGGGCCGCCTTCATCGCCGGGCCCATCTGGGCCTTGCCGGTGAACCCGCCCGCGGCGAGCGCCCCCGACACCAGCTCGGTCAGCTCGGCGTCCGAGAGCTGCTTGGGCAGGTAGCGGTCCAACACCTCGCCCTCGGCGCTCTCCTTCGCGGCCTGCTCGGCGCGGCCGGCGTCGGCGAAGGCGGTGGCCGCCTCCCGACGCTTCTTGGCTTCCTTGGTCAGCACCGCGAGCACCTCGTCATCGGTGAGCTCGCGCTTGGCCTTGCCGGCGACCTCGGCGGTGCCGACGGCGGCCAGGGCCATCCGCAGCGTGGAGGTGGTCAGCTCGTCGCGCGCCTTGAGCGCGGAACGCATGTCGGCAGTGAGGCGGTCCTTCAGCGTGCTCATGGACGGTCAAACTACCCTGAACGCCATGCGAAAGCGCACACTATTCCGGCTCGCCGCCGGAACCGCCACGATCGGCGCGGCCACCCTCGCGTACGCGTCGCTCGTCGAGCGCAACATGTTCACCCTGCGGCGGTACGACGTGCCGGTGCTCCCGGCCGACGCGGAACCGCTGCGCGTGCTGCACCTGTCGGACCTGCACATGATGCCCGACCAGGCGCGCAAGCAGCGCTGGGTGGCGTCGCTGGCCGCCCTCGACCCCGACCTGGTGGTGGTGACCGGCGACAACATGGCGCACCCGGGCGCGGTGCCCGGGGTGCTGCGGGCCCTGCAACCGCTGCTGGACTACCCGGGTGCGTTCGTGTTCGGCTCCAACGACTACACCGGGCCGGTGCTGAAGAACCCCTTCACCTACTTCCTGCCCGACCGGGAGTACACCGAGGGCGTCGAGCTGCCCTACGAGGAGCTGCGTCAGGTCTTCACCGGCGCCGGCTGGGCCGACCTCAACAACGCCCGGACCATGCTGAAGGCTGGCGGCCGACAGCTCGACCTGGTCGGCGTGGACGACCCGCACATCGACCGGGACGACTACCCCGCCGTGGCCGGCGCGGTGTCGTCCTCGGCGGACCTCTCCATCGCGCTGACGCACTCACCGGAGCCACGGGTGCTCGACCAGATGGCGGCGGACGGCTTCGGTCTGCTGCTGGCCGGGCACACCCACGGTGGTCAGGTCTGCGTACCGGGCTTCGGGGCGCTGGTGACCAACTGCGGCCTGCCCCGCTCGATGGCGCGCGGTCTGCACCGGTGGCCGGGCTCGGACTCCTGGCTGCACGTCTCCGCCGGCCTCGGCACCCACCCGACCGCCCCGGTCCGATTCGCCTGCCCCCCGGAGGCCAGCATCCTCACCCTCATCCCCCGCTGACCGACCCGCCGCCCGTTGGCCAGGGCCGGCGGGGTACCGAGTTTGACCATCGGGGCTAGTGGGCTACTATTTGTCGGCACGCCTCGGGGTGTGGCGCAGCTTGGTAGCGCGCTTCGTTCGGGACGAAGAGGTCGTCGGTTCGAATCCGGCCACCCCGACCAGAGGTGAAGGCCAGGTGAGATTTTCTCTCACCTGGCCTTTTTGTCTGCCCCGGCAAGCCCTGTCGACCGATTCCGGTGGTAGGGCCGCGTGGCTAGCGTCCGCGTATGACCCACCCTCAGGCACCGCAACCGTGGCTCCCGCCCGACGGTCCGGCGGGGGCACCCCCTGCGACCCCGGGCGGCCCCGTCTCCTTCGTGGCCGTGTACGTGTTGGCGGGCCTGGCAACGGTGTGTTGGGCGGGAGCGGCGTACAGCGCCCGGGTGATCTTTCTTGGCCGCGACATGGTCGAGGGCCTGCTGAGCTTCGTCGGACTGCTCGGGCTCGCGGGATGTGAAGTGTTCGCGTTGCTGTTCACCATCACCGCTGCTTTCGAACTGCGCGGACGCCACTCGCCTCGTGCGGCCCTGGTGGCCGGTCTGGTCGCGGTCGCCGGAGTCGTCGGGACGATCGTGTTCCTGATCTGGGTTTCCACGACCGCGAGTACCGGCTCGTAGCGAACCACCTGACGCACGTCCGCGCCACGCCGTCCGAGATGGCGCGGACCGGTCAGTCCTGCCGTTCGGTGCGCTCGATCTCCGTGAACGCGGCGGCCAGGTAGTCGTCCAACGGCACGCTGGTCGCCGCCAACAGGTCGGCCACAAGCAGTGGGGCGTGTCGGGCCAGAGCGGACGCGTCCGGAGGTGACTCGTCGCCCTCGGGGTCGTACACCCCAAGGGCGCCGGCCAGCAGGACGAGCACCACGTGCGGGTCGACGTCCGAACGCCACCGCGTCGACTCCCGCACGCAGCGGGTCAACACCTGGCGGATGTCGTCGCCGGTCAACCCGTCCGGATGGCTCTCCTCCAGCAGCAACCGGACCACCGCGCCGAGCACCAGCCCGGAACGCTCATCCGCGGCGAGACCGCCGACCGCCTCGTCGTACGCCTGACCGTCGCGCGCCTGGGCGGCGGCGACGGCCGTCGTGGCGGTCACCGCGATGGCGCGGGCGGTAGCGGGCAGATGTCGCCAGGTGCCGGTCATCGCGCCAGCATCGCAGACCCGGCGGACACCGGCCGAGCGCGACCAGGACGAGTGGATCAACGTGGGATTGGTCACCCGACAGTCCCGGTGACCACGAGGCGTCGCCTAAACGGTTCGCGCGGCGTCAGACCCACCGAACAGAATGCCGGCATGCTGCGTCGTGCCCTGCCCCGCCGTTCGGAGGCTCGCCGGCTCCTCCTCGGCACTCTGCTGTCGGCGGTCGGGCGGGGTCTGACCCTGCCGTTCCTGTTCATCTACCTGACCGACGTACGCGGGCTCACCGACACCCGCGCCGGGCTCGTGATCGGCTGGTACGGCGTGGTCACCCTGGCCCTGTCTCCGCTGGGCGGGACGCTGATCGACCGGATCGGCGCCCGCCGGGTGGTGGTGCCCTGCCTGGTGATGGAGGCGATCGGCACCGGCTCGCTCGCGCTGGTCCACTCGACCGGCTCGGCCCTGCTGGTGATGACGGTGATCGCCATCGGCAGCTCGGCGATCTGGTCCGGGCAGAACACCATCCTCGCGTCGTTGACCGACGACGATGAGCGGCAACGCGTCTTCGGGCTGAACTTCGCCCTGCTCAACCTCGGCATCGGCATCGGTGGCATGACCTCCGGCGCGATCGTCGACACCGCCCGACCCGGCACCTTCCAGGCGATCTACCTGCTGGACGCGGTGACCTACCTGATGCCGGCGCTGATCCTGCTCACCCTGCCCGGCGTGGGCCACCGACTCGGCAAACGCCGGGGCGTCGACGAGCCGTCGCCCGGCGGCTACCTGACGGTGCTCCGCGACCGCCCGTTCCGGCGGCTGGTGATCTTCGGGCTGATCCTCACCACCTGCGGGTACGCACAGGTGGAGGTGGGCTTCGCCGCGTACGCGGTGCGGGTGGCCGAGGTGAACCCCCGCGTCGTGGCCTGGGCGCTCGCGGCCAACACCGTGATGATCGTGCTCGCTCAACTGCTGGTGATCCGCCGGATCGAGGGGCGCAGCCGCACCAAGGCGTTGGCCGTGGTGGGAGCGGTGTTCGCCGCCGCCTGGCTGGTCCTCGGCGCGGCCGGCCTGGTCAGCGGCGAGAGCGCCATGCTGGCCGCCCTGTGCGTGGTGCTCTGCTCCGCAATCTTCGGCTTCGGCGAGACGATGCTCTCCCCGGTGATGCCGGCACTGACCAACGCGCTCGCCACCGACGAGCTGCGCGGCCGGTACAACGCGATGAGTTCGATGATCTTCGGGATCAGCGGTGTGATCGGCCCGGTGACCGCCGGCCCACTCATCGGCGCCGCCAACGGCATGGTCTGGGTGGCGACCGTGGTCGGCGGCTGCCTCGTCGCCTCACTGGTCGCGCTCTCCCTGCGCCGGCTGCTCACCACCGAGCAGGACGGCCTCTTGACGACAGCAACGGCGTCCCCCACCCCCACGCCCACCCCCGCCTGACCTCGAACACACCCGCCGCGGCCCGCGGACATGCCCCGCGCCTCACACATCCCGCGCCCGCCGCCCGGCGCCCCGCGCCCGCGCCGCCCCGCGCCCGCGCCCGCGCCCCGCAAGATCGTGCTAGATCCAGGATGTAGTGGCCTCATGGCGCCCCGAGGCCACTACATCCATGTTCGAGCGCGATCTTGCGGGGCGCGGACGCGGGACGGCGCAGAAAAGCGCACGGAGCGGGCAAGTGCACGGCGCGGGCAGTCGAACGGCGCGGGGAAGCGCACGGCGCGGCGGTGTTGGGGACGGGTCGGGC
>NZ_JAKKFF010000212.1 GCF_022229015.1 Micromonospora foliorum | reverse complement strand
GCGGCCGCCGGCGCGGCGGCGGCGCCGTTCGCCGGGCCGAAGCGGGCCATCGCGCTGGGCCTGTCCGCGCTACCCAAGGCGCCCGGCAGTGGCCGCGAGGGGTACGCGGCTCAGCTCGGCCGAATGCTGGCCCGGCGCGGCGTGATCGCCATGGACCGGAGTGTGCTGCGGGAACTGGACCGGATCGACACGCTCGTGCTCGACGCCGCGGTGCTCGGCTCGGACCGGGGCGTACTGGCCGATCTGGCGCCGGCGCCCGACGCGGACGTCGACCAGGTGGCCGAGCGGGCCTTCGCGTTGTTCGACCCGGACGACCCGGCCGCTTCCCATGCGGCGGACGGCTGGCGGCTCGGGCCGCTGGACCGGATGCCCGCGAGCGACCCGGACGACATCCCGGACGCGGCCCGGCTGCGCTCCGCCGGCGGCCAACTCCTCGGCCTCGCCCACGGCGACCGGCTCGCCGCCCTGTTGCGGGTCGAACCGGAACCGGCGCCGGGCGTCGATGGCCTGCCCGCCGCCGCCCGACACGCTGGCCTGCGGCTGATCGTCGCCGGCGGTGACGAGCAGCGGTACGGCTTCGCCGACGCGATGCTGCCCGGCGGGGACCAGTTGGCCGAGTCGGTACGCACGTTGCAGCGCGACGGCGCGGTGGTGATGCTGGTTTCCGCGGACCGGAAGGCGCTCGGAGCGTCCGACTGCGGTCTCGGGTTCGCCGCGCCGGAGGAACTGCCGCCGTGGGGCGCGCACCTGCTGGTCGGCGCCGACCTGCGGGTGGTGGCGCTGGTGATCGAGGCGACCGGGGTGGCCCGGCGCACGGCTCAGCAGAACATCAGGCTGGCCATGGCTGGCACCGGTCTCGGGGCGCTGGGCGCGTTCACGGCCCCACCGCCCCAACTGCCGCACCGGGCGCTCGTGGCGGTCAACGGCGCGGCCGGGCTGGCCTTCGCCAACGGGGTCTGGCAGGCCCGCCGGTTGCACGACCAGTCGGACGCCCCGGCGCCGGTGACAACCGCATGGCACCTCATGCCCGTCGGCACCGTGCTCGACCACCTACGCTCCACCCCGGACGGGCTGGCCAGCGCCGAAGCGCAGCGCCGACGCCACGGCACCGGCGACAACGGCGGCGCCGCACCCGGAGGTGGTGGGCTGCTGCGCGCCTTCGTGGACGAGTTGTCCAACCCGCTCACTCCGGTGCTGGTCGCCGGGGCGGTGCTCTCCGCGTCGTTCGGCTCGCTTGTCGACGCCGCGCTGGTGGGCAGCGTGGTCGGTGGGTCCGCCCTGATCGGGGCGGTGCACGAGCGCAACACGGAGAGGTCGCTGGCGGCGCTGCTGTCGCGGTCGGCGGTGACCGCACGGGTCCGTCGGGACGGCGCCGAGCAGGTTCTCGCCGCCGAAGACCTGGTCCCGGGGGACGTCATCACCCTCGAACCGGGCGACTCGGTGCCCGCCGACTGCCGGGTGCTCGAGTCGGTGGGCCTGGAGGCCGACGAGTCGTCGCTGACCGGCGAGTCGCTGCCGGTCGCCAAGTCCAACCGACCGGTGGTCGCCGCCGCCATCGCCGACCGGCACTCGATGCTCTACGACGGCACCACCGTCGCCGCCGGGCACGGCACCGCCGTGGTGGTGGCGACCGGCAACGACACCGAAGCCGGACGCAGCCTGGCGTTGGTACGGCAGGCACCCCCGACCAGTGGGGTGGAGGCTCGGCTCGGCTCGTTGACCAGCGCCGCCATCCCGGTGGCGGCCGCTTCCGCGGTGGCGGTGGCCGGCGCGGGTCTGCTTCGAGGCGTACCCCTGGCCGAAACGGCGGCGACCGCCGCGAACCTCGCCGTCGCGTCGGTGCCGGAGGGGCTGCCGTTCCTGGTCAGTGCGGCGCAGTTGGCCGCCGCCCGGCGGCTGGCCGAGCACGGCGCGTTGGTCCGCAACCCGCGCACCATCGAGGCACTGGGCCGGGTGGACGTGCTCTGCTTCGACAAGACCGGCACCCTCACCGAGGGCAAGCTGCTGCTCGCCGGGGTCGGCGACGGCGTAGGCGACCGGTACGCCCCGCTGGACCGGTTGGACGACCGACTCCGGATGACGCTGGCCGCGGCGCTGCGGGCCACCCCCGCCGCGAAGAATCCGGAGGAGTTGGCGTTGCAGACCGACCGGGCGGTCCGGCGGGGTGCCGGTGAGGCCGGGGTGGTGGAGCAGACCGGCGCCGCCGGGTGGCGGGCTGCCGGAGGGCTGCCGTTCGAGCCGTCCCGCGGCTACCACGCGAGCATCGGCCAGACCGACGGTCAGCTGTTGTTGAGCGTCAAGGGCGCTCCGGAGACGGTGCTGCCGCGCTGTTCGTCCCGGCGCACCGACGGTCGTCAGGAGCCGCTGGACGACGCCGGTCGTGCCGAGCTGGAGCGGATGCTCGCCGACCGGGCCGGGGCGGGAAACCGGATCCTGGCCGTCGCGGAGTGCCCGGTGAACGACCCGAAGGTGACCGACGGGGACGTTCGAGGGCTGACCTTCGTGGGCTTCCTGGCCCTCGCGGACGGTGTCCGGGAGAGCGCCGCTCCGGCGGTACGCCGGATCCGGCAGGCCGGCGTGCACACCATCATGATCACCGGTGATCACCCGGCCACCGCCGAGGCGATCGCCGCCACCATCAGCGAGCACGACGAACAGCGGGTGGTCACCGCCGGCGAACTCGACCAACTGGACGACGACGCGCTCGCCGAGCGGTTGGCCAACACCGATGTGGTGGCCCGCTGCACCCCGGCCCACAAGGTGCGGATCATCCAGGCGTTGCAGAAGTGCGGCCGGACCGTGGCGATGACCGGCGACGGTGCCAACGACGCGCCGGCGATCCGGCTGGCCGACGTCGGCATCGCCCTCGGCCAACGGGGCACCCCGGCCGCCCGCGCCGCCGCCGACCTGGTGGTCACCGACGATCGACTGGAAACCATCATCGCGACCCTGATCGAAGGACGGGCGATGTGGTCGTCGGTGCGGCACGCGCTCAGCATCCTGGTCGGCGGCAACCTCGGCGAGATCGCGTTCAGTGTGCTCACCGCCGCGGCGACCGGCCGCTCCGCGCTCACCGGACGACAACTGCTGCTGGTCAACCTGCTCACCGACCTGGCACCGGCGCTGGCCATCGCGGTCCGGCCACCCGCGTCGGACCGCACCGACGCGCTGCTCCGGGAGGGCCCGGACACGGCGCTCGGTGAGAGCCTCACCAGGGAGATCGGGCTGCGGGCGGCAGCCACCACGCTGGGCGCGACCGCGGGCTGGACGTTGGCCCGCTACACCGGGCGCCGTCAACGGGCCGGCACCGTCGCCCTGGTGTCCCTGGTCGGCACCCAACTCGGGCAGACCATCCTGGCCGGCGGCACCAGCCCGGCCGTGCTGGCCTCCACGGCGGTGTCACTGGGTGTGCTGGTCGTGGTGGTGCAGACGCCGGGGGTGAGCCAGTTCTTCGGCTGCACCCCGCTCGGGCCGGTGGGCTGGACCATCGGGGCCGGGTCGGCGCTCGGCGCGACCTTCGCCAACGGCGCGCTCACGAAGCTGATGGAACGCCTCCCGGAGGCCCACCCCAACCGGACCGGATCCGGTGCCGAGCCTGCGGCGGACGGTGGTTCCGCCGACTGACCGGCGGCGCGCGGTGCCGGATGGAAAGCCGATTCCTCGGTGCTGGTGGTCCACGACCCACCAGCACCGAGGCGGCTTCATGCGGCGGCGATCACGTCCGTGGCCCGTAGGTCAGGCGGCGCAGGACGATCTCGGCGGGGCCGGGCTGCTTGCGCTTGTCGAGCTGACGCGCGATCAGGACGGTGGCGAGCCAGACGGCCACCGCGATGATCAGACCGGTCACCGTGGGGCTGCCGAACCGGTCGCCGAGGGCGAGCGTGAAGGGCGCCAGGAGGACGAGCCAGGCCACGGACTGGAACAGATATCCCGACAGGGAACGCTGGCCCAGGGCTGCGAGAGCGCCGACGACCGGGCCGGATCGGGTGACTCGCATGGCGATCAGGCCGAAGACGGCCACGTAACCCGGTCCGGCGAACATGCCGCTGGCCCCGTGGAGCAGCAGCATCAGACTGGCGGCCGACTCGTCGACGTGCAGCCATCCGGCACTGACAAGGGCTGCCGGGAGGCCGCCGACGACTGCGACGCCAAGGCCGAGGGCTGCAGTCCAGGTGAGCAGGGTCCGGTGTCGGGCCGGCTCTTCGAGGACACGGCGGCGAGCAGCCCAAATGCCCAGCCAGGCGATCATGATGAAGGGCAGGACGGTCAGCGTGTGCACAGGCCATTCGCCGAGGCGGTCCAGCACGGACGCGACGTAGCCGGGCGCGGCGAGAGAGTCGACGTGGCCCGACGGCAGCGCCGCCGACCCGCCCGGCCCGCCGACGATGCCGCTCACCACCATGGCGCCGATGACCAGCATCTCGACCGCCGCCAGCGCCCAGAGCACCAGCACGACGCGGTGGAACCTGTCGCCGCGGCGCAGCAGCAACAGGGTCATCGCGATCCCGACGATCCCGTACGCGCCGAGGAAGTCGCCGTAGTACAGCAACGCGGCGTGCGCGAACCCGAACACGACGAGCCAGAGGTTACGACGCAACAGCACGGAGCGGACCTGCTTCGCCGTGGCACCGGAGGCGTCCTGGCGGCGGGCGAGTTGGACGAGGCCGTAGCCGAACATCACCGCGAAGACCGGATAGCCGCGGGCGTGGACGAGTTCGAAGAGCAGGAAGTTGAGGCCGCGGTCGACGCCTTCCGGCGTTGCGTCGAGACCGGGCTCGCCGGCGAAGACGACTCCGGCGACGTTGGCCAGCGCGATGATCAGCAGCATCGCTCCCCGGGCCAGGTCGGGCGCGAGGGCACGCTCGGCGCGCAGCACCGGCCCTCTCGATGTCCGCGGTGCGGTGTCAACGCTCATGGCCGTCTCCCCGTGACTCGACATTAGTTTCAAAGAGAAAGTATCACTCGTACACTAATGCTGTCTGTCATGATGTGGACGTAACCTTCCGGGGCGAACGTGGGAGCCCATGACCAGCGACGATTTCGTTCCGGCGCCACTGCGCCGGCTGTGGGGGATGTCAGAGTCGTCGCGTCTCGGACGGCCCGCGTCCCTCGACGTCAACGTGGTGGTCGCCGCGGCGGTGGAGATCGCCGACCGCGACGGGCTCGACGGCGTGACGCTTCCCAAGGTCGCCAAGAGCCTCGGCTTCACGAGCATGTCGCTCTACCGGCACGTCGGCTCCAAAGACGAACTGCTCGCCCTCATGGCCGACGCCGCACTGGGCCCACCGCCGGACATCGCCGCCCCCGACTGGCGGGAAGGGCTACGCCGTTGGGCCTTCGCGCACCGCGCGGTGTTCCAGCGTCGGCCGTGGCTGACGCGCGTGCCCGCCGCCGGACCGCCCTCCGGTCCGCACCAGATCGCCTGGATGGAGGCCGCGCTGGCGGTCATGTCCGACACCCTCCTGGACTGGGCACACAAGATCGGTGCGATGTCACTGATCAGCGGCTACGTGGTCCAGTCGGTACGGCAGTACGGCGAACTCGCCGAGGGCAGGGCGGCAGGCCAGGGTCAGGCCGACGCCGAACGCGACTACGGCCGGGCGCTGGCGCGACTCGTCAACCCCGACCGCTTCCCCGAGACAGCCCGGCTGTTCTCCTCGACGCTGTTCGAGGCGCCACCGTCCGACACCCCCGACGAGGCGATCGCCGACGCGGACTTCTCCCTCGGGCTGGAGTTGATCCTCGACGGCGTCGCCGTCCGGATCGCGCGCTCCGACCCCTGAGCCCACCTGCGGGCTCTGGCCGGTTCGTCAGCGGCGCCAGCGGCTGAGCCGCATGCCCACGGCTCACCGGGGTACCGGAGCCGGAGGAGGTGGGCACGATGGCGGAGCAACCGCAGGTGACGTTCATCGGTACCGCGACGACGGTGCTGCGGATCGGCGGCTTCACCCTGCTGACCGACCCGAACTTCCTGCACCGGGGTCAACGGGCGTACCTGGGCAAGGGGTTGTGGTCGCGCCGACGCACGGACCCGGCGTTGCGGATCGCCCAGCTCCCAGACCTGGACGCGGTGGTCCTCTCCCACCTGCACGGCGACCACTTCGACCGGGTGGCCCGTCGGGAGCTGGACCGTGAGCTGCCCATCGTCACCACCCCCGCGGCGGAACGAAAGCTACGTCGCTGGGGCTTCCGGGCCGCCCAGGGCCTGCCGACGTGGTCGTCCCGGGAGCTGCAGCGCGACGGTACGACCCTGCGCCTGACCTCGATGCCCGGGCAGCACGGTCCCGGCGCACTGGACCGGCTGATGCCCGACGTGATGGGCACGATGATCGACGTGGAGCGCTCCGGGCGGCGGGAGTTCCGGCTCTACGTAACCGGCGACACCCTCAACCAGCCGCTGCTCAGCGCCATCCCCGAACGCTTTCCGGACATCGACGCGATGCTGATTCACCTCGGCGGCACCAAGGTCGCCGGGATCCTGCTCACCATGGACGCCCGCCAGGGTGCGGACCTGGTGGAGCTGATCCGTCCGCAGCTGACCGTGCCGATCCACTACGACGACTACCCGGTGTTCCGCTCCCCGCTGGCGCACTTCGTAGACGAGGCCCGCCGCCGTGGCTGGGCAAAGCAGGTCCGCACCATCGCACGCGGCGAGACCGTCCCGCTCACTCCGGCCGCCTGACCGCATCGCCGGTTTCGGTGACCGATTGACCAAGAGCGGTGTAGCCCACCCGACCTGCCAGGGTGGACCGCCGGCCTACGCGAATCGCCGCCGCCCGGCGAACCGGCGGCGGCGATCATTGCAGGCGTGATGGTCAGCTGCGCTCGGAGATGGCCTCGATGAGGTCACCCACGGGACGCTCCGGGAGGGATCGGGCCACGTCGGCCACCGCCACGATGCCCACCAGCTCGTGGCCATCAATCACCGGCAGTCGGCGTACCTTGTGCTGACCCATCGTCCGCAGGATCTCGGCCGCGTCGTCGTCCGCGCCGATGGTCACCGCCTCGCCCTGGGCCAGCTCACCGGCCGTCACGTTGGCCGGATCGCGGCCCTCGGCCAGCACCTTCACCACGATGTCGCGGTCGGTCAGCATGCCCTTGAGTCGGTTGTCGTCGCCGCAGATCGGCAGAGCGCCGACCCCCAGCTCGGCCATCCGCTTCGCGGCCGACTTCAGGTCGTCCTGCTCGCGGACACAGGTCACGTCGTTCGTCATGATCTCGCGTGCCGTAGGCATTGGTCTGACACCTCACTTCCGGGGGGTTGTTGCCGTTTCTCCTACCCCGGTCGGTCACCGCCATGCCGCCTGCTGTGCTGTTACCGCTCGTCGGCGTGGAAAGGATCCCGGGCCGGGCCCCGCTCGGCCCAGCAGTGGCCGCCTCTGAACTCCACACCAGGGATGTCGTCGACGAGCCGGCTGATGTCCGCGAGGCTTGCCAGCGAGGCGGTGAGATCGGCCCCCAACTCCTCGGCGGCTGTGTCGACGTCGTCCTCCTCAGTGGACCAGTCGATGTGGGCAGCACGCAGATCGGCAACCGCGTGGCCGGTCACGGCAGAGGGATCAGTGACGATCACGTCGACCCGGCAGTAGATGTGCATGGTGATTGCCGGTGACTGTTCGCTCATCCATGGATCATGGCAGCTGGCAAACGGGAAAGTGCTGGTGGAGCCCAGGGGACTCGAACCCCTAACCCCTGCCTTGCAAAGGCAGTGCTCTGCCAGTTGAGCTAGGGCCCCGTGAGTGGCCGCGGCGACGATCGCTCGTCGCTGGGCCGAACGTCAGCGCAGGTCGGGCGCGGTGGTCGCCTCGTGCCACAGGGCGCGCTCGTCGTTCGATGCCTTGATCTTGTTGAACACGACGGCGGCCACACCGACGACGCCAGCCAGAATCAGCAGCTTCTTGAACATGGGGCAACCCCTCAAGCTCGACTACCGTCGGACGACATGCGGTGGGGCTAGATGGAATCGAACCATCGACCTCAGAGTTATCAGCTCTGCGCTCTAACCGACTGAGCTATAGCCCCGCGTTGCGACGAGCAAGATTAACCCATCCGCTCTGCCGGCCCCAAATCGGGGTCCGCGCCTGCGAGCCGGGCCCGTCGCCGCCTGCAAAACCTACCCGAGTACGGGACGCCGGAGCGACCGCTTTCCGCGGTGCCCCGGCGTCCCGGTCACTCAGTCCCGCTCGGCGAGAGTCAGCTCGATCCCGCCGACCAGGTCGGCGCAGACGTTGTAGACGAACGCGCCCAGCGTGGCCAGCGCGGTGAACAGCACCACGTTGACCAGCCCGATCAGCGCCGAGCTGAGAATCACGCCCTTGGCGGTGATCTGGAAGCCGCTGGTGCTCTGCCCGCCGCCGGCGTTGACCAGATCGCTCAGGCTCCCGTTGACGCTCTCGAACACACCCATCGCGTCCAGCGCCAGGTAGAGCACCGAGGTGGCGACCACCACGACGATGAAGAGCACCACCGACACCGCGAATGCAAACTTCATCACGGACCACGGGTCGATCCGCTTCAGGTTCAGCCGGGCCCGGCGCGGCCCACGGGAGGCGGCCGAGCTGACCGACGTACGCGCTGCGCGCACCGCGTCACCGACGCGGGCGGCCCCGACGGCGGACGCGTTGCCGATCCCCGGTGGCAGGCCACCGGGGATCGGCAACGCGTCCGCCGTCGGTGCCGCCCGCGTCGGTGACGCGGTGCGCGCAGCGCGTACGTCGGTCAGCTCGG
>NZ_JAKKFF010000211.1 GCF_022229015.1 Micromonospora foliorum | reverse complement strand
GTCGGCGGACGCGGGGGCCCCGGCCGGAAGGACGGTACGCACCCGCCACCCGGTGTCGGTCGGGCCCGCCTCCAGCCGGCCGCCGAGAACCTCGACACGCTCGCGCATCCCGGTGATGCCGTGCCCGCCACCGGCCGGCACGCCCGCCGGCACCCCGCCGCGCCCGTTGTCGGTGACCTCCCAGTGCACCGAGCCGTCCCGGACGGCGACCACGAGGTGCGCGAGCGCGGATGTCCCCGCGTGTTTGGCCACGTTGGTCAGCGCCTCCTGGGTCAGTCGCAGCACCGCCATGCCGCGCACCGCGTCCAGTGAACCGATCGCCGGGTCGAGATCGGCCTCCACGGTGACACCCGCCTGCCGGGCCCGGTCGATGGACGCGCCGATCGCCGCCGGCAGCGCGGAGGGTTCGATCGCGGTCAGCGCCGCGTCACCGCGTACCCCGTCGGGGTTGCGCAGCACCGCGACCAGCCGGCGCAGCTCGGCCAGGGCCGCGGTACCGGTGCCGTGCACGTCGTCGAAGACCTCGCCCACCCGGGGGTCCAAATCGGTGAGCACGTGCCGGGCCACGCCGACCCGCAGGACCATCGACGCCACGTGGTGCGCGACGACGTCGTGCAGTTCGCGGGCGATGGCGCTGCGTTCGTCGGCGCGCGCCGCACGGCTCTCCGACTCGTGCTGGCGTTGCTCGGCCACCGCCCGCTCCACGGCCTGCCGACTCAGCTCCCGGTTGGTGCGGATGACGAGGCCGAGCAGCACCGGCACACCCACCTCCAGGGCCAGCCCGACGACGCCCGAGGCGACCTGGCCGACCGGGTCGCCGAACGAGTCGGTCAGGTCCACCACCACCAGCAGCGCGGCGGACAGCCAGATGGTCCGGGGACGGCGCGCCCGCATGGTGGTCTCGAGCAGGGCCCAACTCGCGCCGACCTGGTTGATGGTGACGTCGTCGACCAGGCGGATCGCGACCGCCAGCAGGGCGGCCTGCGCCAGCAGGTTGACCACCGGCCAACGGTGCACCGCCAGCCCCACGGTGAACGCGAGGACCGCGAGGATCCACTGTGTCGTCGTGGGTGTGCTGGCGGTGTGCGGAACGAAGAACAGGTAGCCCAGCCCGGCGAGGTCGAGCAGCACCATCCGCACGAGCGTGTCCCGCATGTCGAACAGTCGCGCCGGCCAGCTCACGGTGGTCAGCCTAGGTGCTGCGGGCCGGTGGCGACGGCCGTCGGCCGCCGCCACCGGGGCCGGACCGCGAGGTACGCGGCCAGACCGAGCGGTCCGAGCAGGATGGTCAGCAGCAGCACCGGAGCCATGACCAGCGCCGGCACGCCCCGTTCCCGGCTGTCCAACCACGCCCACCGTCCGACGAACAGATCGAACGCGATCATGTGCGCCCAACCCGCCGCCGCCCCGTCGGAGGTGCCGAGCAGGTCGCGCACCCCGGTCAGGGTCGGCGACGTCACGGCCGGCAGCACGTCGCCGAACGCCGGGAGCACCAGCAGCGCGTAGATCACCACGACCGGCAGCACGATCAGCGGCGAGGCGATGATCCGGGCGGTCCACGACCAGCGGGGCAGCAAAATCATCAGCGCCCAGAACGGCGCGGCCACCGCGAACGTCAGGGAGAACAGCGTCGCGGTCACGCGGCCAACACTAGTTCCGGGCGACGCCTGCCGGCCAGCGCCAGGCCGGTCGCGGTCGCCGTCGCGACCGCCAGGGCCGCGACCGCGGCGAGCGTGGTGGCGTCCGGCTGCAGCAGCGGCTGCCCGCGCAGGGCCTGCCAGGTCAACAGCACGGTGAGTACGCCGTACGCGCCGCCCGCGACGACCAGCAGCCGGGCGCGGGTGCGCTCGTCCAACCGCGTCGCGAACCGGGTCAGCAGGATCGCCAGGATCGGCAGCGCCTGGAGGGCGTGCAGCCCCACGAAGTGCCCGATCCGCAGGTCACCGCCGGTGGTGCTCCAGCCGACGATAGGTAACCCCGGCCCGCCGTCGGGCACGCCGACGCTGTGCGCCCCACCGATCCCCTCGATTCCCGGGTCCTGCATCGGCAGCGCCATCGGCACCGCCGCGAGCATGCCCAGCAGGGACAGGCCGAGACCCCACCCGACGGCGGTTCTGGCGACCCGATCGGGGATCCGCTGGATCAGCACCACGATCCCGATGACGAGGTGCGCGAAGAACAGCACCATGATCGCCGCGCCCATCGCCGCGAACAACGCGGTGTTCAGGGGCGTGCTGTCGTTGAAGTGGCTGGTCTGCCCGCGTACCACCTGACCGATGATCCACGCGTTCTCGACGACCGCCACCGCGACGATGACGACGACCGCCCACTCGACGACCCGGCTGCGGCGGGGCAGCAGGGAGAGCATCCAGGCGAGCGTCGCGCCGTACAGCACGAACGACACCGCGAACTTGAACGGCTTGAGCCAGATCGGCGCCCCGGTGAGGACGCGCGGGTCGACGAGGACGCCGACCACGGCGACGACGGCGAGCACCGCCATCACGGATACCAGGACCATCAGCGGGCGGTTCCAACGCGTCGCCCGACGCACAACGGTAGTCATGTCTGCAGATGTTCGTGGCCGTGCCCGCCGATCGCGTCCGACCCCGAGCCCCGGTTGCGGCCGGTGGTCGGAGCGCGCCTCCTCCCCGGGTAGGAGACAAAACCCGTCGAAGCCGCGCGGTGGTGCTGGCACAATGGCCGGCCTGCCGACGGGACGGAGAGCGACACGTGACGCCCAATGAGAACCAGATTCGGCCGAACGAGACCGCAGTGCCGCTGCTGCACTGCGCGGCCCCGGAGGAGACCCTGGCGTTCTGGCGGGCGCTGGGGTTCGAGGTGGCCTACGAGCAGCTCAAGCCCTACGTGTACCTGGCCTTCACGTGGAGCGGGTTCCAACTGCACTACGGCCCCGCGCCGAAGGACCTCGACCCGGCGAAGGAGCAGTCCGGCGGCTGCCTGGTGATGGTGGACGCGGTCGCGACGTACCACGCGGTGTTCACCGAGGCGATGCGCCGCAGCTACGGCAAGGTGCTGGTCAAGGGCCTGCCCCGGATAACCCGCTACCGCGAAGGGGCGTCGCGGTTCAGCATCGTCGACCCGTCGGGTAACAACATCGTCTTCATCCAGCGCGACGAGCCGAAGGACCTGGAGTACGGCGGGTCGAAGGAGCTTGAGGGCCTGGCCCGGGTGCTCGACAACGCGCGGATCCTGCGCGAGTTCAAGATGGACGACCGGGCGGCCTACCGGGCGCTCGACTCCGGGATGCGCCGCCGCGCCGAGGACGCGCCGGTGGTCGAGCAGGCGATGGCGCTGGCCGGCCTGATCGAGTTGGCGACCGCGTTGGACAAGGACGATCGGGTGCCCGAGTGGGGTGCCCGCCTCCAGGCGCTGCCGCTGACCCCGAAGCAGCGGACGCAGGTGGAGCAGTACGTCGCCGACCCCACCCTCCTCGAACCGTGGTGGCCCGACCCGCGCTGACCCCGGACCTCCCCGCGTCTGGCCTCGGCGATGTCGTTGTCGCCCGAATCCGTCAGGGCCGCAGCCTGCCGTCGTCCTCGAGGACAGCTTCCGCCAGCCGCTCCGGGAACATGCGGCGCACGCTCACGGAGTAGGCGCTCCCGTCGCCGGGCTGGGTGACGCGATCGCCGTCCACCCGCACCGGTATGGAAAGTCCGAAGACGTCCCCGCCCCCCGGTGCCGCTTCGCAGTGCGCCCAGGCGAACGACGAAGAACCGTCTCGCCCCAGCAGTCGGACCTCGCAGGTGCCTGCTCCGTTCAGCAACTCGGCGGGGAGGAGCGTCGCGAGACGCTCCTCCTCAGCCTGCACGTCAGCCGCGTTCCGGTCGGGCAGCGCGTACGGCTCGGAGCAGCCGGCGAGCAGCCCGATCGCTAGACCGAGCCAGACCGCGTGTCGGCGAATCACCACCGCAGCATCCCATCAAAGGTGGTTCAGAGTCGCCATCACCGTCAGTTAGCGGACCGAGCGCTCGTCGCGCTGCGGCGGAACAGCGCCGCCACGCCGGCGAGCATGACCAGTAGCAGCCCGGTGAACCAGTTCATCGCCGTGCCGGCGGTAACGGACTGGGTGGCCACGCCGATGCCGACAGACGGCAGGATCATCCCCACGTAGGCGATGAGGAACAGCCCGGCCAGGGCCTCGCCGCGCTGGGCGGGTGCCGCCATCGCCGCGACGGCGCCGACGGCGGCCTTGAAGAGCACACCGGCGCCGATGCCGGCGATCACCCCGCCGACCAGGAACGCCGCGAGGTTGGCGGTGTGCATCCCCACCAGCAGGACGGGCACGCCGACGGCCTGGGCGAGCAGCCCCAGGCGCACCTTCCCCGGGGCGGGGAGCCGGCTGGTCAGGGTCTGCGCCACGGCCGCACCGCCGAACACGGCGAACACGATCGTGCCAGCCAGGGCCCGCGACGGCAGGTGCAGGGCGCCCGCGACAAAACCCGGGGCGACCGAGGTGAACAGGCCGAACACGGCGAAGGAGGCGAACCCGGCGGCTGCCGCGGCCAGGTAGCCGGCCCGGTCCCCGTGGTCGGCGCTGATCCGCTGCGGCCGGTAGGTGGGCTTGACCAACCACTCCTCGACGGTCTCCGGGGTCAGGGCGACCGCCACGATGCTCACCGCCAGCAGGACGGCGAACACCAGGTACGGCGTACGCAGCGGCGCGTCGACGTACTGGGCGAGGACGCCCGCGACCAACGCGCCGACACCCAGGCCACCGATGTTGGCGGCGGTGGAGACCATCTCGAAGCGTTGGCGGGACGAGCCGGGCCGGTGCGCCGCGTGCAACTCCTGCAGGTACGCGGTGGCGGTCGCGGTGATCATGCCGATGCCCAGCCCGCTCACCAGCCGGGCGACCAGCAGCACCGGCAGGGACGGGTCACCGAGGAACAGGGCGGCGGCCACCAGCTCCAACGCCAACGCCGGAATGAGGATCTTCTTGCGGCCGACCCAGTCCGAGACGTGACCGGCGAGCAGCAGGCTGATCACCACGCCCACCGCGTAGACCGCGAACACGATCGTGCCCATGAACGTGGAGAAACCGTCCCGCGCCATGTACAGCGGGTAGAGCGGGGCCGGCACGGTGCAGAACGCCATCGCGGTCAGGAACGCCAGGGCGATCGCCCAGAAGCCACGGCCGTGGCGGCGGGACGAGCCGTCGCTGAGATCGGGGATGGCAGGGCCGGGTGTCAGGGTCGACAAGGACATGACCCCACTGTTGCCGCACCCAAGCATCAGGTCCAACGAAAGTTGATGCTCGTGACGATCACCATCGGTGATACTTGACGGTGTGGAACTCCGCCAACTTGAGTACTTCGTCGCGGTGGCCGAGGAACAGAACTTCACCCGCGCCGCCGTCCGCCTACACGTCGTCCAGTCCGCCGTGTCGGCGGCGGTCAAGACCCTCGAACGCGAACTGGGCGCGCCGCTGCTGGACCGCAACTCCAAGCGCGTACGCCTCACCGACGCCGGTGCGGCGCTGCTGCCGCGCGCCCGGATCGCCCTCGACGCGGCCCGCGACGCCCGCGACGCGGTCGCCGAGGTACACGGCGGCCTGCGCGGCATCCTGCGCATCGGCACGATGACGTCAACCAGGCTCCTGCAGCTGCCGGCCCTGCTCGGTGAGTTCCACCGCCGGCACCCCGGAGTCCTGCTGCACACCAGCGTCGCCCCGCACGGCTCCCAGGGGCTCATCGACGCCCTCGCGGAACGCCGGCTCGACCTCGCGTTCGTCTCACTGCCCGGCCCGCCCCCGGCGGAGATCCACCTCACCGAGCTGGCCTGCTCGGTCCTCGACCTCGTCGTCCCGGACGACCACCCGCTGGCCACCCGGGAGGCGGTCACCCTCGCCGACATCGCCGGGCTGGACTTCATCGACTCTCCGGTCGGCTACGGCAACCGGGCCGTGACCGACCGGGCGTTCGCGGCCGCCGGTCTGTCCCGGCGCGTCACGATCGAGATCCCCGACATCGCCACCGGCGCCGACCACGTGCGGCACGGGCTCGGCATCGCGCTGTTACCCCGCTTCGCCGTGACCGACGACCACGGTGTGCGTCTGCTGAGCGTCACCGGTGCCGACCTGAACTGGACGGCGTCCCTCGCCACCCCGGTGGACCGCCCGGTCGGTGCTGCCGCACGTGCGCTGATCAGCCTGACCGCCGAGTTCCTGCCCTGAGAAACTGCCCGGCTCCTCGGTCACGAACAGCCGGACCAGCTCCGGCGTCCGGTAGCGCACCACCCGGGACATCGGTTCGGTCATCGTCACGAGATGCACGTCCGCGAGCTGTTCGAGCACCAGTTCCACCCGGTCCTCGGCCAGCCCCAGCGCGGCGGCGAGCGGCCCGGCCGGGATGCCCGCCGCGCCGGCCGCGCTGACCAGGCGCAGGGCTCGTCGTTCCAGCGAGCCCACCGCGCGGTACGACACCGCGACGCGCGCTCGGACCGACAGGTCGTCAAGCACCAGTTCGTCGAGGTGGCGGCGCTCGTCCCGCAGCGCGAGCGCGAGTCTGCGGATCATGGCCGGTGGGCGTCCGGCGAGGCGGCTGGCGGTGATCAGTAGCGCCAGCGGCAGTCCCGCGCAGGACGCGACAACCGAACGGGTCGACTCGTCGCTGCTGACCAGCCCTGCCCCGGTGCGGAACATCAGCTCGGCCGCGACCGGATCGAGCGGACCGAGGTCGACGCGGTGCACGTCCGTGAGCCCGGCCAGCCGGTGTCGGCTGGTCACGATGACCGTGCACGCCGCGTCGCCCGGGAGCAACGCCCGGATCTGCGCCAGGTCGGTCGCGTCGTCCAGGACGAGGAGCGCGCGACTCTCGGCGAGGCAGCCGCGCAGCAACGCGTGCCGGTCGGCGGGCAGCTCGGGGAGCCGATCCCCGGTCACCCCGAAGGCGTGCAGCAGACGGATCACCACCGGGTCCAGCGCGCCGGCGACGGTGTCCCGCGGTGGCCGAGACGAGGCCGACACCGGTCCACCGAGGTCGACGAAGAGGTGAGCGCCGTGCCCGGCCGGGCGTAGCAGGTGGGCGAGGTGGATCGCGAGGGCGGTCTTGCCGACACCGGCTGGTCCGACGACGACCGCGACCCGACACCGGCCGGGGACGACCGGGGTGTGGCGCAGCGCGTCGAGCAGCCCGCGCACCGTCGCTTCCCGGCCGAACAGCACCGGCAGGTCGGCCGGCAGTTGCCGCAGCGGGCCGGCCGGTCCGACGACCGGCACCCGTTCCCGCGTCGCGGTGGGCTCGGGCGGCGGGGTGATCGCCGGCTCGCGTCGCAGCACCGCCCGGAACAGGGCGGGCGGGGCGGCGCTCGGCTCAACGCAGAACCCATCGACCAGCGCCCGCAGGGCCGCCCGGCACGTCGGGCCCGCACGGGCGGTGTCACCGCAGCCGGCGCACGCCGTCATCATGTGACCCCTGTCCCGCACGCGCCCCCGGTGCTGGTACACGCAGACCCAGACGAGGCCGCGAGCACGCACTAAGCTGCCGTGTCCAAGCGCGCCGTC